>NZ_CP109603.1:2985555-3300000 GCF_025905425.1 Pseudomonas putida
CGGCGGCGCGGGCGCTGGGGCTGACGCCATCGGCCGTCAGCCGGATCATCGCGCGTACCGAACAGCGTCTAGGTACCCGCCTGCTGCTGCGCACCACGCGGGCCATTTCGCTGACCCCTGAGGGCGAAGCCTACCTGCGCGGCGCGCGGCGGATCCTGGCCGACATGGATGAGGTCGAAGAGGCGATCACCGACCAGGGTGTACCCAGGGGCCGGCTGCGGGTGAGTGCCGCACTGGGGCATGCACGGCTCACGGTGGTGCCCTTGCTGGCGCAGTTCAGCGCCCTGTACCCGCAAGTGCTGGTCGACCTTACGCTGGGCGACGAACTGGTCGACATTGCTGGCGGCCAGGCCGATGTCGCGCTGCGCTTCGGCCACTTGCCGGACAGTTCCCTGAGCGCCCGTTACATTGGCGATACCGGCCAGGTGATCGTCGCTTCCCCCGATTATCTGCAACGCTGCGGTACCCCCGTAGAACCAGAAGACCTGGCCCGCCACAACTGTTTGCGCTTCAACTTCCGCCGCGCGGAGCCCGACTGGCCGTTTCGCCGAGACGGTCAGGAATTTTCCCTTAAAGTCACCGGCAACCTGGAGTGCAGCAGTGGCGAGGCACTGGCCCAATTGGCCAGGCTGGGCGCCGGCATCGCGCGCATTGGTACATTCACGGTTGGCGATGACCTCAACAACGGGCAACTGGTGCCCCTGCTGGAAGCCTACAATCCCGGCGACCGGGAGCCGATTCATGCCGTGTTCGTCGGCGGCCCGGCAATGCCGGCGCGGGTTCGGGTGTTGGTGGACTTCCTGGTCCAGCATCACCAGGGCTGGCCTTCGAGCCACCTACCACCAAGATTGACACCCTGAGCGCAATTCATTCGCTATTTTCGGCTGTGTTCTGGGTGACTTAGCAACCACACCTCAACGCCTTGCGATAGCATTGGATCCAATCTTTACCCTGCTCGCCGCAAACGCCCTGAGGAGATTGGCATGCACGCTTTGGGAATGGACTATCGGCACGGCGAGGTGGTTGCCAGCCACTGCCATGCCGAGGATCAGCTGATCTATGCCGCCAACGGTGTAATGCGCGTGTGCAGCGACGGCGGTAACTGGGTGATCCCCCGTGGGCAGGCGCTGTGGATACCCGCCGGGGTCAGCCACGAAGTTCGCATGCAGGGCGAGGTGGCCATGCGTACCTTGCTGCTGGGTTCGCACGTTACGCGCTGCCATGTCATTGCCGTCTCGGGCCTGTTGCGCGAATTGATTCTGGCGGGGTCACGGATGTTGCAACGCGACGAGCCGCTGGGCGAGCACGCGCGGGCGCTGATCCAGCGTGAGCTGGAAACGGCCGAGCGCATCGATGCTTACGTGCCGGTGCCGCAGCATGCCCGGCTGCGAGCCTGGTGCGAGGGCTTTCTCGAAGACCCGGCCCAGGACCTGACCCTTGAGCAATGCGGCGCGCAACTGAACATGAGCGCGCGTACCCTGGCGCGGCTGTTCCAGCGCGAGGTGGGCATGTCTTATGGTGCGTGGCGGGCGCGCACCCGCATGATTCTCAGCCAGCAGAGCCTGGCCGACGGCAAGCCGATCCTGAACGTAGCGCTGGACCACGGTTACCAGAGCGCCAGCGCCTTTGCTGCAATGTTCAAGCGCATCCTTGGCTACAACCCCAGCGACTGGCAAGTCTGCGTGCTGGGCACGGGCGCCGCACCCACGCACTGAGCACCTTGGTTAAGGTTGTCCCACTTGCGCGCAGGGTTGTCCCGCTTGCGGCAGCGGGGCTGCCCTGCCCCTCGCTAAGCTGGCCTCACGACCCCTCATACGACTTGCGTGATGCCAATACGATCCCTTCGCTGCCCTGCCAGACGGGCTGCCGCCATCGGCGTGTTCGCCGTACTGTCGGCGTGTACCGGGCAAGCCACAAACGCCCTCCCGCCAACCGCCTTCCAGGCAACCCCTGTGTTGCACCTGCCTGCCGACGTCAGCGGCCAGGCGCTACCCGCGCGCTGGTGGGAGCTGTATCACGACCCGCAGCTCAACGCCTGGGTGCAGCAGGCCCTGGAACACAACCAGGACCTGGCGCAGGCCGAAGCCACCGTCCTGGCCATGCTGGCCGGCATTGGCGAATTCGATGCCCAGCGCTGGCCGTCCACCTCCATTGGCATGGGCGCGAGCTATGGCAAGAGCGCCGATGACCAGACCTTGGCCGAGGCAACCGACAGCCATGCGCCGTCGCAATGGGCCTTCAACCCGTCCATCGAGTTGGCCTACCAGGTTGACGTGTGGGGCCAGGTGCGCGCCGCTATCGAACGGGCGCGGGTGCAGGCCGAGGCCAGCCGCGATGCCTTGGACCTGGTGCAGCTACACGTGGTCAGCCAGACCACCCGCGCCTACATCGACCAGTGCGTGTACGGCGCCCGCATCGAGGCGGCCAAGCAGTCCCTGAGCACCCTGGCGCGCAGCGTGCAGCTCAGTGACCGCCAGCGCCAGGCCGGGGTCGCCACCGAGCTCGACGGCGTGCGCCTGCAGGGGTTGCGCGAACAGGTGCGGGCGCAACTGCCGATGCTGGAGGCACGCCGGCAGATGGCACTGTACGAACTGAGCATGCTCAGTGGCCAGGAACCGGCGGCCCTGGCGGGCAACACCGACGCCTGCCAGCGCATCCCGAGCCTCGCCGCGCCGTTACCCGCTGGCGACGCCTGGCGCCTGCTCGAACGCCGCCCGGACGTGCGCAAGGCCGAGCGCGAACTGCAGGCTGCCGCCCTGCAAGTGGACATCGTCAAGGCCGACTTGTACCCGAAGGTCAGCTTCGGCGCCTCGCTGACTTCGTCGGACCACCACCTTACCAACCTGGGTGGCAGCCGCGCACTGATGCTTGCCATCGGCCCGTTGATTCGCTGGGAGTTTCCCAATATCAAGGCCAACCGCGCACGGGTGAGCAAGGCCCAGGCCTTGCAACAGGCGCAAATCGCCCATTACCGCGGGGTGGCGTTGGCGGCACTCAAGGATGTGCGCCAGGCCCTGGCCCGCTTCGAGGGTGAGCGCCAACGGGCCCAGGCCCTGGACGCGGCCTTGGCGCAAGGCCAGCGCGGCTTTGCCCTGGCGCAGAGCAGCTACCGCGCGGGCACCCTCGATGCACTCGCGCTGCTCGACAGCGAGCGCGACCTGATCACGGTCAGCGCCCGCCATGTCGAGGCCCAAGGCCGTCTGGCACGTGCCCAGGTCAACTTGTTCCGCGCCCTGGGCGGGCGCTGGCAATCGTCACCGGCACCCAGCCTGGTGCACCGTTCCCACTCTGAAACTGGAAGCCAACGATGAATGTTGCCGTTGCAAAAAACGCGCTGGCGGATGACCAGCCCCAAGCGGCTATCACTGCCCCAAGGCCCACCCGTCGCCGCCTGGCGTTGTACGCCGGTGGCGGCCTGACGCTGCTGGCAGCGTTGGCATTCGGCGGGTACTGGTTTACTACCGGGCGCTACTTGGAAACCACCGATGACGCCTACGTACGCGCCGACTGGGTGGCCCTGAGCGCACGCGTGGCCGGCTATGTGGCCAAGGTTGAAGTGGAGGACGACCAAACCGTCAAGGCCGGCGATGTGCTGGTACGCCTGCAGAACCGCGACTACCACGCCCGCCTTGACCAAGCCACTGCCGGCGTCGCCGAAGCGCAGGCCGCGCTGGCAGCCGCCCAGGCCCGCCAGCAAGTGGCTGCTGAACGCATCAACCAGCAACAGCAAGCCATCGTCCAGGCTGAATCGGCCGTGCACAGTGCCAGCGCCGAGCGCCAGCGCAGCGAGCTGGACATGCAGCGCTACCGGGGCCTGGTGCGCGATGACGCAGCCACCGTGCAGCGCCTGGAAGCCGCCCATGCCAGCGCCGTGCAAGCCGGGGCCGCGCTGCAAGGCGCGCAGGCGCGTTTACATCAGCAGCGCTCCCAGCTGGCGATGGCCAAGGCACAGGCGCTGGCGGCCGATGCCGAGATCAAGCAACGGACGGCCGGCCTGACCCGTGCCCAGGCCCGCCAGGCGCTGGCTGATCAAGACACCCAGGACACCGTCCTGCGCGCGCCCATCGACGGTGTGGTCGGCCAACGCCGCGTGCGTGCTGGGCAGTACGTGGTACCCGGCCAGCCGCTGCTGGCGGTGGTGCCGTTGCAGCAGACCTACGTGGTCGCCAACTACAAGGAAACCCAGCTGGCCCACATGCGCCCGGGGCAACCCGTGCAGGTCCGTGTCGACAGCTTCTCCAGCCGGTCTCTGCAAGGTCACGTGGCGAGCTTCTCGCCAGCGTCCGGCAACGTCTTCGCGCTGCTGCCATCGGACAACGCCACCGGCAACTTCACCAAGATCGTCCAGCGCTTTCCTGTACGCATCGTGCTCGACCGACCAACAGACGGCCTGCAGATACTGCCCGGTATGTCGGTGGTGACCACCGTCGACACCCGCACCGTGGAGCCTGCCGATGAGCGGTGAGCAAAAGGTACCGTTGCGCGCCTGGGTGGCCGTGTTCGGCGGCTTGCTCGGGTGTTTCATGGCCGGCATGAATGTGCACGTCACCAGCGCGGCGCTGCCCGAAATCCGCGGCTCGTTGGGCGCCAGTTTCGAGGAAGGCTCGTGGATCTCCACTGCGTACCTGGTGGCGGAAATCGTCATGATCCCGCTGACGGCCTGGCTGGTCGAAGTGTTCTCCATGCGCCGGGTGATGTGGACGGGTTCGTTCATCTTCCTGCTCGCGTCGATTGCCTGCTCGTGGGCACCCAACCTTGAAGCGATGATCACCCTCAGGGTGATCCAGGGGGCGGCCGGCGCGGTGCTCATCCCGCTCTCGTTCCAGCTGATCATCACCGAACTGCCCGCCAGCAAGATGGCCATGGGCATGGCCCTGTTCAGCCTGGCCAACAGCGTGGCCCAGGCGGCCGGCCCGTCGATTGGCGGCTGGTTGACCGATGCCTACTCGTGGCGCTGGATTTTCTACCTGCAGCTGTTCCCCGGTGTCGCGCTGCTGCTGGCCATCGCCTGGTCGATCGATGCCAAACCCATGCAACTGAGCCTGTTGCGCCGTGGCGACTGGCTGGGCATAACAGCCATGGTCGTTGGCTTGGGCGGCCTGCAGATCGTGCTGGAAGAAGGCGGCCGGCTGGACTGGTTCGGTTCGACCTTCATCGTCGGCATATCGATCATCGCCGGCCTGGCGCTGGTGGCATTCGTGTTCACGCAGCTGTACGGCCAGCGCTCATTCATCAATTTGCGCCTGCTGGGGCGGTACAACTTCGGGGTCGCCAGCATTGCAATGTTCATCTTTGGCGGCGCCACCTTTGGCCTGGTGTTCCTGGTGCCCAACTATCTTTCTCAGTTGCAAGGCTATAGCGCCAGGGATGTGGGGGTGGCGCTGATCGCCTATGGCGTGGTGCAGCTGCTGCTGGCGCCGTTGATGCCACGGCTGATGGCCTGGACCAGCGCCAAGTTCATGGTGGCCAGCGGTTTTCTGATCATGGCCGGTGGCTGCTGGTTGGGCGCAAGCTTGACCATCGACAGCGCCGATAACGTCATCATCCCGTCTACGGTGGTACGGGGCATTGGCCAGCCGTTCATCATGGTCGCGCTGTCGGTGCTGGCGGTGGCGGGGCTGGAAAAGCGCGAAGCCGGCTCGGCCTCGGCGGTGTTTTCCATGTTGCGCAACCTTGGGGGCGCCATAGGCACCGCCGCGTTGACGCAGATCGTGGCAACGCGCGAGCGCTATCACAGCGAGCGCATTCACGAACATGTCACGGTGTTCGCACCCAGTGTGCAGGAGCGCATCAGCCAGACCGTGCAGAGTTGGCTGCCGGCCCAGCAGCAAGCGCTGGAGGGGCTGGCGGGGACCATTCGACGCGAAGCCTACCTGATGGCTTACAGCGATGCGTTCTACCTGGCGTGCCTGGCGTTGATAGGCTGCGCGGTGGCGGCGCTGGTGTTGCGGACCAAGCAACCGGCTTAAGCACACACAAAACGGCCCGCAATCGCGGGCCGGCTTCACGTGTGCAAGCAGCGTTCAATCGGCGAAATGGATCACCATGCGGCCTTTGATCGTGCCCTCTTGCATTTCCTCGAAGATGTCATTGATGTCTTCGATCGGGCGCAGGGTCACCTTCGGCACCACCTTGCCTTGCGCGGCGAACTCAAAGGCTTCGTGCAAATCCTGGCGAGTACCGACCAGCGAACCCACCACCTCGATGCCGTCGAGCACCAGGCGCGGAATATCCAGGCTCATGGCTTCTGGCGGCAGCCCCACAGCCACCAGGCGCCCGCCAGCACGCAGTGCATCGACCGCCGAGTTGAAGGCGCTTTTTGCCACCGCTGTGACCACGGCCGCATGGGCGCCGCCCGTCTTGGCCTGGATGACTTTCGCAGCGTCTTCATCGCGCGGGTTGACCACCAGGTCGGCGCCCATTTCGCGGGCGAAGGCCAGTTGTGCATCGTTCACGTCGATGGCGATGACCCGGGCGTTGAAGACGTTCTTGGCGTACTGCAGGGCAAGGTTGCCCAGGCCGCCCAGGCCGTAGATCGCCAACCATTGCCCAGGGCGAATATTCGACGACTTCACCGCCTTGTAGGTGGTCACACCGGCGCAGGTGATGCTGCTGGCCGCTGCCGAGTCGAGCCCATCCGGCACTTTTACCGCATAGTCCGCCACCACGATGCACGCCTCGGCCATGCCACCGTCAACCGTATAGCCTGAGTTCTTCACCTCACGGCACAGCGTCTCGTTGCCGCTGTTGCAGTATTCGCAGTGCCCGCAGCCCTGGAAGAACCACGCCACGCTAGCCCGGTCCCCAGGCTTGAGCGAGGTGACACCCGGCCCCACTTCCACGACCACGCCAATCCCTTCGTGGCCCAGAATCACACCTGTCTTGTCGCCGAAATCGCCATTTTTGACGTGCAGGTCCGTATGGCAAACGCCACAGCACTGCATCTTCAGCAACGCTTCCCCGTGCGCCAGTGGCCGCAGTGTTTTTTCCACCACATCCACGCGACGCCCTTTGGCAACAACAGCAGCTTTCATAAATACCTCCGTGTCTGGCTGAGTGAGCTTGAGAGAGTGCCCGGGTCAGCATAGTGGTGGATTGATGAAGTGGCGTTGCTTCAAGTCAGGTTTTGAAAAGGGGGCAGCGAAAAGCGGCACACTAACCAAAGGTACTGATAAACGGCCCTGCAGACTGTCGAATTGCGCTCACCACATGGGGTGCTTGCTCACAGAGTTCAGGAGAGCGAGCCAGAACATGCTCCAGCACCTGCAATTGTTCGCGAATGACTTCCTTTGGCCGAGCCACATCACAGGTGGCAGCAAAGTCCATCAACCCTTGCCGTGAAGCGAACAACGACTTGTTGCCGCCCAGGTCCAGGGCCAGTACATCCTCTGGGATATACGCCGTGGTATTGACGATGTCGTACGCTGGTGCGAGCCTCGCGTCACGCTGGGTGGGGTCGGAATACAGCAAACCGAAATTCTTCAGGTGGGCATCGCCATTGCCAATGATGCAGCTCAGGCTCACCATGGCAAACAATTGCGCCAGTGAACCTTGCACCTGCTCAGACGGACAGAACAGACGAATAGCCTTGGCGATCGCCGCGTAGCTCTTACTGTACTTCTGCTCCGCAGCAAGCCCCATCAGTGCAGCCATGTCCTCGAAACCAATTGGATTGAGTTGCGCATCTCGATCAAAGCGGCGCATGACGAACAGCTTGGTGTTATCAGACAGATAGAACTCCGGCACCGGGATCCCCACCTCCTTGGCAACGGACATGCAGAGAAACTCGTTGATTGCCAGCCCCGGGAACTCGTCCCGCCCGCTTTTGATAATCAGATCAGATGTTTTTGAGGTGAATCGCTGCGGCGTACCGCTGTGCTCCTCTGGCACCAAAACCTTGGGCTGCACGCCCGAAATTCCAGCGCGTAGGATGTAGCGGTCCACGAGACCAGCAAATATGTCTTCTGCACCATCCCAAGTCAGGATTTCCTCCAGTCGCTCGCCAGGGAACTGCTGGCGACGCAAGAGCGCATCCACCTCAGGTGAACTCACTGCTACCCGCCCGATTGGCGAGCTACTACCCGAGAGCGCCAACAGCAGCATCGGATCAACATTCACGACCTTGGCCAGACGGTTACGCAATTGCTCCAGAACATAGCCCTCAGGCAAATTCATCTGGAAGATCGGGTGCAGTTCTCGGTGACGGTATTCCTCCAGGCGCAACGGCATCAGAAGACTGATCGCAGCATGAGCCGCAGCGTCTTCACGGTAACGAAACAGGTAGTCGCCAGCGGAACTGAAGACTGTCCCGCTCTCCCCTCCTGGTGTTGCAACCCGCAGCATGGCCGTCATCAGTCGAACACTCCCTGAATCTCATCCAACGTTGGCATGGCCGCAGGTTCTAGCGCGAATTCGCAGTCCAAGGCGCCCACCACTCGAGCATAAGCAGCCATCCCTACAGAGGGGTCGCCTCGCTCGATTGCGATAACCTTCTGCCGAGTAACGCCGGCCAACGCCGCCAGTTTGGCTTGAGTGAACCCGCGATTCAGACGGCGCTGGCGAACCTGCTGACCAAGGCGTGCGATGATAAAAGAAGAATCCATGTTCTACATACGTAACAATTTAAAGTAAATGTAACGTATACCTAACCTTGAAAAATATCAAACTACCCCCGCAGGTTCAGCCCCAGTGCAAACACCGCCGCAGCCAGCGCAACCAGCGACACGGCATTGCGACTCAGGTAGGCAACCCAGCCCGGTGCGGCCAACTGCTCCAGCTGGGCCTGGCAGTGGCGCTGGTTGTCCAGCAGCGTGGCCAGCTGGGCTTCCATGCGGTCCACGCGCTGGGCCTGGGTGCTGGTGGCCAAGGCGAGCTTTTTCAGCGCCGTGGTCACGGTGGTCGACAGGCTTTCCCTGGCTAGCGTGCTGGCGGCCAGGTGCTTTTTCAGCTCTTCGAGCTGCCCTTCCTGGGCCAGTAGCTTGTGCTGGTGCTGTTCGAGGTTTTTCCGGATCACGGCCTCTTTTTGCACGCGGGCCAGGGTGCTGGTCACCAGCTTCTGGTGCTGCGCATCGATCTTGGCGTCCAGGGCCGTCAGTTCGGTTTGCTGGTTGCCCTGGACCCAGGCCAGCCGCTCCACTTCCTGGGTGCAATAGGCGTAGCCATCGGCCAATGCCAGCAAGTCGTCGATCTGCTGCTTGAACTCGCACAGCACCACCAGGGCCCCTTCCTGGTTGCCCTCCAGCGTCACCGCGTCCGCCTGCAGGCGTTCGATCTCGCGCACCAGCGCGTCATTGAAGCCGCGCAGCACCTTGTTGTTGGCCGTGTGCAACTGGGTCAGCAGTTGCACCACGCTCTGGGTCACCGCCAGGCTTTCACCCACCTGCCGGACCATGTCGGCCAGGTCTTTGTCGTTTTTGCCGGTGAGGCCGCCCCAGAACGAGTCCCAGGTGCCTTGCTGCCTGAACGCCTCGAGCTGCTCACGCGCGCCCTTGTTGTTGACGATGGCCTCGTGCAGCTTGCGCAGCCCGTGCTCGAAGTCCTTGAGCTGGTCGCGCTCCTCGCGCGGGGCAGGCAGCGCATCAGTGGTGGGAACCGGCTCGATCATCCTGAGTCGACCGGTGAACTGGGTGGCGAGCTCGGTTGTAAGTTTGAACACCTGTCAGGACTCCTGGGTAATGCGGTTTTTGTTCGATTGCAGCAGCGCCGAGTAGTCGATCGCCCGCACTGCCCGATGTTGCGCCAGGCGTTCGCGGTGGGCACTGGCCTCACGGGCCAGGGTGTCCACCGACTGCGCGTATTCCATCAGCCCTTCGGCCATCAGCCACTCGTTCTCTTGCACCTGGATCAACTGCAACGCTGCCGCGCGCTTGGCCTCCAGCGCCTCGTGCCAGCCGGTCTTGAAATCCACCAGGAAGGCGACGATGGGCGGCACGACTTTTTGCAGGTGGTAACTGCACAGCCCGAAACCGATGGCCGCAATCACGCAAGACAGGTACGGCGCGGCCACGCCGACCAAGGGCAGCAGTTGCGCCTCGATGATCGGCTCGATGCCATCCCAGAAAATCAGCGTGCCGCTGACCACGACGGTCTCGACGATTTTCTGGATGAGTTCTTCCCTCGGCAGGGTCTGGGCACCCTTGTAGAGCTGCCAGGCGCCCTGGGCAAGGTCGAACAAGTTGCGGCTCAGGTTGTAGACCTGGCGCACAGCCTTGGACAGTGCGTTGACGATGAACTCGACCACACCGTTGAGCAGCTTCAGGGGCGCTGCGACAATGCGCTCCACCACGGCCCAGATCTTCTTCAGAAAGCGCTCGACACGCGCTTTGAGGCGCGTAGTGCCGCCCATGAACAGGTCGACCAGTTCATCCTTGATGGCGATGATCGCGGCGGCGGTCAGTTGCTCGAAGACCTGCCACCCCGAGTTCTTCAGGGCCTCCTTGCCCGCACCCAGGGCCACCTCGCCGGCACTGCCCATCGAGTCCTTCATTTTCTTCGCTTCGATGTTGCTGCGGATGCCCTGCTCTTCCTTCAGCTCTTCCTTGCGGTTGACCGGAGGCTTCTCGTTCTTGATCAGAAAAGCTTCAAGCGCCGCAGCGGTTTCTGCCGAGTCCATGGCCACGAACTTGACGGTGCACCCGGCCTCAAGCTGGTCTGCCAGCTTGTAAGGCTTGCGGTTTTCGCTCTTGGCCCGGCCGCGGTACTCGTTCATGTGCCCGTCCTGCCAGCGTTGACGCATGTTGGTGCTGTCACCGATGTAGGCCAGGTTGCCGTTTGCGTCGTACACCACGTACACGCCGGGCTTGTCGGGCAGCTCGTTCAGGCTGGAAGGGTCGTTGGCGCTTACCGACAGCGCACCGTCAAATTGCAGCGTGGCCAGCGAGCCGATACCGGCCGACAGGCTCTTGAAAAGGATTTCCTTCCAGGCAACACCCCGGTTGGCAACCTGCATGGCGCTTTGCGCGGAGGTCGCGGCGAGTGTGTCCTTACCTGTTTGGCGCAGATCCGCTGACTTGGCATTGGGCTGGGAATTCTTTTTGTTGCGAAAACCGGCCACGAGCTTGCGGTTGGTGTTCTCGATCGCTCGGTCGACAATCAGGTTGGCGAGCGGCGACAGCGTCCTGTGTTCGTATGGCTGGTTCATCATCCCTATCCGGATAGCTCGGTCATGGAGCGGAAAGCTATCAAAATGACATCACTCGATCCACTGGCGGGATGCTTGAAAAGTCGAAAACTGGCGTTTTGGAGCCGCCCGGCAGCCCCAAAACACGGGTTATCAATCCACCCGCACAAACACCTGCTTGGCCATGTTGTTGCCACCGATCGACTCAAGCCGCTTGCCGTCGTCCAGAACGCGCACGTTGATCAGCGCAACCCCGTTGGCATCACGGGCCACGACCACATCGTCCTTGCGCTCCCACTCGTCGACTTTGATCTTGTTGCCCGCAGAAATGATGTAGCCACTGGAGAACTCGACCGTCTGCTTGCCTGCGCTGAAGCCCATCACGGTGGTCTCGGCCTCGTAGGTGCCATCCAGCGCATCGTTGCCGCAGCCCGCCAGTACACAGAATGGCAATGCTGCCAGCACGTATTTGAAACGACGCATAGGTATTCCTTGTCAGTAGGTCATTAAATGAAACGGTGGCACGCCTTGCGCACAGGGCGAAAGCCGCGTGCCACCTGAACGGCAATCAACCCTTGGCGGTGCCCACCAGGGAATCGATCAACATGGCCGAGGCGGTATCGCCGTTTTCCAGCACCAGTTGGCGGATGGACTTGCCGAAGCCTGCCAGCGGCGTGTCGAAGGTGAAGTCGGACTTGCCCTGGTAGCTGGCCGCGAAGCGGATCACGTTGTCGGACCAGCTGACGCGGTGCCCGCCTGCCGCCAGGTTGTAGCCATTGAAGAAGGCTGCGGCCACCGGCGTGGTGCCATCGACATCGGCAGCATTCAGGTCAGCGCCAGCCGCTACCAACGCCTCGGCATAGCTGTGGTTACGCTGGGCCATGCAGGCATGCAGGGCGGTTTCGCCACCGTAGGCCTTGGCATTCACGTCACTGCCCTTGAGCAGTGCCTGGAACAGCGCTTCAGGCTGTTGAGCGGCGCCAGGGCGACGTTGCAGGGCACCGGCTTTCTGACAGAACACCGACAGGGCGGTGTCGCCATAGACGTTGTGCGCCTTGAGGTCTTCCTTGCCCGCCAGGGTAATCATGTGGGCGAAGCTGCAAGAGCTGTAGTCGCTGCCCGCCAGGCAGTTCATCAGGCGCGTGTTGCCGTTGATATCGCGCCCCATCGGGTCGGCGCCTACCGAGACCAGGTAGTCATAGGCATTATCGGCGACCACGGTGATCAGCGGCTTGTTCTCATAATGCAGACGTTGATTGACATTGATGCCGGCGCTTTTGAGCAGGTAGGCAAAGGCGTCCAGGTCCTTGATTTCTTTCGCCCAGTCCGAAGTGCGTGCCTGGCCCTGCGCGGCATCCCACAGGCGCATGGCCATAGGCGAGGTGTCTGGCGGGCTGTCGAGATCCCGCACCTGGGCCGACCCAGGCTGATAGTTGACCCACACGCCTGCCTGCTCGTCGTCTTTGTAGCTGCCCTTCTCGGACACCGTGCCGGCAGGCCAGCCACGAACGAAATACACCTCATACAGGCCGTTCTTCTTGCCCGCGCTGTAGGTCACCTTTGTGGCCGGCACCGAAGTGCCATCGGTGAACGACGTCCAGGTCTCGCGCACGCCATCGAGCTCGCCAGCCTTGTAGGTCGCGCGGTCTTTCAGGACGCCCTGGTAGTCATAGTGCTCCACCAGGCCATCGAGCTTGCCGGAGCCATCGCTGGCGAAGGTCTCCAGCAGGGTGAGTTTCTGCTCGCCATTAACCACCCGCCACTCGCGCTGGGTGCCGACACGGATGGCGCCCTTGCGAAAATCAACGGTCGGGATCTGCGTGCTGTCACCGACCTGCAGGCCGGTGGCGCAATCGTAGCTTTGTTCGCTACGGCGCCCGCCTTCGAGGGTGAGGACGGTTTCCAGGTGGTCAGCGAACTCACCTTTGCACCAGGTTTTCTTGGGGCCGACGAACGCACCGTCCTGCAACTGGCCTTCTACCAGCAGCTTGCCGTCCTGGTCGAACTCCTTCCATTCCCCGACCACTTTGCCGTCTTCTACCTTGAACGACTGCAGTACCCGGTCACCCACCTTGTGCACCACGGTGCCATTGAGCCGCTCGCCCGATTTGCGCTCCAGGTACAGCGCATGCGGCGAACCGACGTTACCGGTGTAACTGGTGACTTCGTCGAAGTTGTATTCAGAGTTGCAGCCTGCCAAGGCAGACGCCAGGGCACAGAGAACGAAACGCTTTTTCATGAATATCCTTGTTGAAATGCGTGCAGCCTGTTGATGAGCATGGCTTCGCCAACGCCCAGGACTGGCCTGGGTGTAAGGGGTTTATGCAATGCGCAGGGTGGCCAGTAGTACGGCGGGAGGGGATCGCCTTTCCATGGTTGACCGCTCTAGGATGCGGGTTGTGGCGGGATTATACATAGCGGCCTAATGATGGCCAAGCTAATGATCCTGGCCTTCGAGACCCATAGGGGGCGCAATGCGGCGCCCCCCCCCCGCTTCAGTACGGCGCGACAGGCACTGTAGGTAGCCTCGTCACAACCGGCTGCGCGAGAAACGTGTTCCGATCCATCTGTTCACTACAGCTGTCTGTTGCGCGGGATGATTCAATCCAGATTCAACCACGGCTTCAGCTCGGCTCGGTTCGCCAGCACCAACTGCTGCGCCTCAGGCCTTGCATCATGCACGTTAGGGTTTACCTGGAAGCGCTTCACCACATATTTCACCAGGGCCTGGGAGCTGCGCACCAACAGTTGGCCACCGGTCATGCCGAAGTCCACTTCGATGATTGCCCGCTGCGCCTGCGTCAGTCGCTCGTCGGGCTTGAAGATCACATCGACCGGCGTGTTCCACTCAAGGTCCTGGTCGATGCCATTGTCCGTTTCACCTTCGTGCAGCTCTGGCACGCCGCGAAAACGGCTGAGTACAAAGTCCCGGTAGGTGCGGTTTTTTTCGCAGTACGCCCGCACGTGCCAGCGCATCCCGGTGTACACCAGGGTGTGCGGCGCGATGGTGCGGCCTTCGGGGTCAGGGCTTGAGAACGACACATACTCGATATCCAGGCGCCGCTTCTCGCGGCAGGCCTTGAGCAGCGGCCGCAGCACCTCAGGCTTTACCGAGCGGTCCGGGACTTTGAGCACCTCGGTGTGGGCGTAGGCCAGGGCCAGGCCTTCGATGTGTGGTGCGCGCTCGTTGTTCTGGTTGAGCAAGTCCAGGTAGGCGCTGGCACTGTCATCAATGAACAACGGCTTGAACTGCCGCGTCGGTACGTAGCCTTTGATCTGCTTGTCGTACACCAGGTTTTTCGACGCGTAGTCGTTGATGTAGGTGTTGATGTCCTTCGACGCCTGCTGACGGCTGATGCCGAAGCTCTGCATCAGGTGATTGGTGGTCAGGCGGCCTTCCCACCACACCACCGTCTCGATCAGGCGGTAGCGCAGGGCCAGGTCCCAACGGGTTTGCTCCATGCGATGCGTGCGTTTCATCCGGGTTCCTGAATCATGAGCACAGTGCGTGCTCAGACAATTGACGTGTCGTTAAATCCTACATGTCTAGCCAGTTTTAACGCAAGGCTGCCTCGATATGTAAAGTAACCAGGCATATGCGGCTCACGCCGTCCTTGACGCAGCCACGCCCTTGCCACCACGCGAACGCCGCGTCAGCCGCGGCACCGCGTGCCAACGCCACCGCCATGCCGGCCCCTTCACTGCCCTGAAAAAGCCCGTGGAACCTGCACCATTCCTTTACCTGTACAAGTCTCCAATATGGACATGTAGCAAAACTAGACATATTGTTTGGCTTACAGGCAAACCACCACTACTCAAGGAAGCAACCATGGACGCCCTCGAAATCACCCTGCTTGGCACCACCGGCATTATCCTGCTGATGGTTTGCCTGACGCACGCACGCCAGGGCGAAATGTGGAGCCTGCTGCAAGGCGATCGCGAACTGGAGCGAACCGCGCGCATTCACAAGCAGGAGAACAACGAGCTGCGCAGCGCCCTGCGCGCCGAGCGCGAGCATGTAAGCCAGCTGCGGCGCCAGGTGCAGGTGTTGCTGGGGCTGGTGCCCGAAGGTTGAGGCCTTACCCCGCCTGCATGCCCGTATACTCTTCACCTGCACCCATCACGGAGCACGTTCATGCCCTACCCCATCGAACACAAACTGGTCATCGGCGTCGCCTCCAGTGCACTTTTCGACCTTACCGTGTCGGATGACATCTACAAGACCGAAGGCGTCGAGGCATACCGCCAGCACCAGGAGCAGAACCTGGACGAGCCCTTCCCGAAGGGGGTCGCCTTCCCTTTCATCCGCCGCTTCCTCAGCATCAACCAGGCGTTCCCCGATCAACTGCCGGTAGAGGTGGTGCTGCTCTCGCGCAACTCGCCCGAGACCGGCTTGCGGGTGTTTCGCTCCATCAGTCACTACACACTGGATATCACCCGCGCAGCGTTCATGTCCGGCCGCTCGCCCCACGAATACATCCCGGCCTTCAATGCCTCCTTGTTCCTCAGCGCCAATGAGGACGATGTGCAGCGCGCAATCGACGCCAGCTACCCCGCCGGCCTGGTGCTGCCGACGCGCATCTACGACGATGAGATCGACACCGAGCTGCGGGTAGCCTTCGACTTTGACGGTGTGATTGCCGATGACGAGGCAGAGAGCGTGTACAAGCAGAACGACAACCTGGATGACTTCCAGGCCCACGAGCGCGCGCGCAAAGCCATCCCCCACCAGCCAGGGCCTTTGGCGGACCTCTACCGCAAGCTTTCACACATTCGCACGCTGGAAGACCAGAAGCTGGCACAGGACCCGGGCTACAAACGCATCCTGCGCATTGCCATCGTCACCGCGCGCAACGCGCCGTCGCATGAGCGGGTGGTGACCACCCTGAAGGATTGGGGCGTGTCGCCAGATGAGTGCTTCTTCTTGGGTGGGATGGAAAAACCCAGAGTGTTGTCGATTCTCAAGCCCCATGTGTTCTTCGATGATCAGCGCAGCCACCTGCAATCGCCAGCGGGGGATTTGCCGATGGTGCATGTGCCGTTTGGAGTGGCAAACAGGGTGCCTGGCAAGAACAGTGGTGTCCGTTTGGTGGAAACACGGACACCACTGGCTGAACGCTTACCGGCCCCTAAACAAAGGTAAACGTCAGCTGACTCACAATCGCCATGGCCTTGGGCTGGATCGACGCACTGACCTTGTCATCCAGCGCACCGTGAAGGTGAAGGTTGACCAGGTTGTCGGCAATCGCCCGCTCCAGCTCCGCACCCGGGTTGATCGGGTAGCCAAAGGTCACCGACAGGCTGGCGCCTGGCGCAACCTCCTGGTTGTCCGGGTTCCAGAACTGCACGGCCAGGTTGGCCGAATAGCCGGCGGGCAGAATGAACACGGCACCGGTTTGCGTGCCATCGCTGCCAAGGGTCAGTGGCCCCAGCAGTACTGGGGTTTGTTGCGCTGTGACGGTGTCGCACAGCAGGCTCACCCGGGTACCGGCCAGGCCAGAGGCGGACAGCGTGATGGTGATCGGCGAAGTGGTGAAGCTCGGCGGCACCTTAAGCTGCTGACGGCGTATCCACTGCTTGCCACTGACCTGCGCCTGGGAGCGGATACCAATGGTCGGGGTCTGGCCAATCAGCTTGGCCAGGTCGAGCCAGTCTCGCACCGCCGGGATCGGGTCGGGATGGGCCCCGGCGTTCACCTGGGCAATCAGGTTGAAGTAGCTGTTGGCTGGCAAGGCCGGGGGCGTCCAGACGAAGGCCTCCTCGCCTACACCGATATGCCCCGGTGGTGCGCTGACCGGCGTGCAGTCCAGGCCATCGGCTGTGGTCAGCGCGTTGCCTTTGAACGTTGCAGGCAACAACAGCACCTGGGCCGGCGCGTAGTACAGGGAAAACGCATTGCTCTCGGCTTTGCTGCCACCGTTCATACCACGCAGGTAGTAGTAGTTGGGCACGGCGGCGAGCGGCTGCACGTTGTAGGCCTGCTCCCAACTGCTGACCGTGCTGAACGCGTTTTGCGGGTTGTCCACCACCTGGTCGCTCTGGATGATATCCGGGCACAGGCCCAGCGGCCCCTTGAACGGCAAGCTGCCGGTGGAGGCCAGGTTGTTGCGCAGGTAGAGCGTCTGGCTGGCGGCCTGACTGCTGCTGAACAAATTGACGACTGTTTCGCTCATGATGTTTAACTCCTTGTATTCATCAAAGGACGTGCAAGCCGTCTGCACCCAGCGGTACCACCGGGCGTGGACGAATATCGGCGACTTCGGTACCGGCATAAGCCCGGTGCAGGGCATGCGACAGGGCGTAGTCCACCAGGCCGCGGTCCAGTGCTTCCTGCACTTCCAACGCCGAGCCATCAGAGAAGTACGACGGGGTGATATCGATCGCGGCGCCCGGCTGTGAGTCCGGCCCGTTGTTCTGGTACAGGTTGAGCGTGAGCAGCGCGCTGTAGCCCGGCGACAATGTGCAACGCACGCCAACGAACTGCCCCACGGCTGGCATGGCGACGTTGCTGATAGTGATCGGGTTGCCTTTCGAGTCTGGCTGGCTGCAGGTCATCGACAGCGTCCAGCCAGTGGCCGGGAAGCCGGTATTGGTGACCTGCAGCGAGTACTCGCGGCTGCCCGCAGTCACGTCGCTGGGGATGATCAACTGTGAGCTCATCTGCCGCGTCGGCGAACGCCCCGTCTGCATCGACACGTTACGCCAACCGAACTGCAGGTTGTTTCTGATCAGCGCGGCCATGTCCAGCTGCGAGAACACATCCGGGAACGGGTTGCCGGCGTTGTTCATCCAGGTGATGAAGCAGTAGTGGTCACTGCCCCCGCCTGGCGGTTGCGGGTTGCTCCAGACAAACGTATCAGCCGCTACGCCGATACCCGACGACGCCAGATTGATGATCGATGAGTCATAGTACGGCTGCGTACCGTCCGGGTGGTCGCGGTCGGTGGGGATACCGTACTTGGCCCATTCGCTGGGCCACTGGATGGACGCGCAAGGCACGCCGTACAGCTGCACCTTGGTGGTGCTGCTGACAGCGGCGCCGTTGCGCCCGCGCACATAGATGTAGTTGGCCGTACCTTGGGTAATGGTGCCAGGCGACTGCGTTGCATAGCTGGTCGGCGTGGCCAGCGCGGTCTGGAAGTTGTACACCGGCTGCGTGCCTGCGATCCAGATATCAGGCGATGCCGACAACGGCGAGTTGGCCGGCACCGTGCCGTCGCTGCTCAGGTTGGGGCGCATGTAGATGCCCTGGTTGTAGGCCCCCTGCAGGGCAGCGACCCGGCTGGGTGGCTGGGCAGACGGCCCGCGCAGCACCTGGCCATGGCCGACCACGGGTGGATTCTTGGTTACGATCAACATTGCCAAACTCCTTTTTGACTACATCGAACGAGTACCGGTGCGCAGCGCACTGGCATCGACGAGGGTGGGTTGTGTTGCAGCAGACACCGACACCACATTCAGCACCGTGGTCGAGGTGTAACAGATCGCATCCAGGGCCGCCTGGCCCAGCAGCGAGAAGCCTTCGGTGGCCAGCACCACCCGTTTCAGGCGCAAGGGTTTGCACACTTCAGGCAGGCACGGGACGATGTTCAGCGCCACGACCGAGCCGCTTTGCCCAAGCGATGCCGGTATGGCTGCGCCGAGGTGGCCCAGGCCATAAAGGAACGTCGCGACCACGCCTATGTCGTCGCGGTTCTCGGGCATCTTCTGCGAGAAGTAGACGAAGATCCCGTCCATCAGCACACCCAGGCAGGTGTAGATCCACAGCGTGCGGCTGGCCCCATCGGCCGTGGCACACCCCGGCGCACCACTGGAGAAGATCCACGGGCAGCTGCACAGCTGCGCAGCGGTTTCCAGGGTAAGCGCCACGTAGCCAAGGATTTCGGGCGGCCCCGACTCCGGTGGCAGGCTGTCGCTCAGGGCCGTCAAACTGCCGTAGAAGAAGTAGGCAACCGAGCCAAGCACGCCGGTCACCAGCGCCAGGTCGCGTGGCAACCATCCGCTCCAACCATCTGCCGCCTGCGCCAGCACCTGGCGGCCAGCCGGTTTGAGCCCGGTGGCGACGAGCAGCGAGTCGGCATTGAACGCGGCCTTGAAGCGCAACACGCTCGCCTCGTCCGGGAACGGGGCCTTGTTTTGCAGGATCTTGAACAGCACCGTGCCCGGCACCGCCAGCACCAACGACATCAAGTCCAGCGTGGTGAGGTCCGAGCCATTGGTGATCAGCCGGTACAGGTCACTGACGAACGGAATGTTCCACTTGGCGTTCATCAGCGTCTTGAGGCCCGTGATCAGCGTCGCGACCGTTTTCAGCATCGCGTCGATCACCGCCTGCACGCCCGACAGCACCGCCTGCAGCACGCCTTCGACAACGCTCATCAGCGCTGCCAGCAGCTTGCGGAAGATCTCGTCCGGTGCCGTGCCCAGGTCTTGCAGGTACGCCAGCGCCTGGGCAAACGCCTGGGACGACTCGGTAAAGTCGACCAACCGCGCCAGCTCTTCCAGGAACTGGCTGAACGGGCCGTCGGCCGTTTGCATCAGCGCTGCGGCGGCCATGCTCGACTGCGCTGCTGGCGCATTGTTGATCAGGCCGTTGTAGACGATGTTGTTGGCCACCGCCCTGGACGTGGCCGGGTCATCCGGCGTGTTGGCCTGCTCGTACCCTCCCAGGCTGTAACTGCCGGCCAAGGTGTTGCGGGCCTCGGCAAACCACTCCTGCAACTGGCGTTGCAAGGTGTCGATGCTGCCATCGACGATTCGCTGGATGCCCCCCGTGGCGCCCACCAGGAAGTCGAAACCGCTGTTGACGATGTGGGCAATGGCCTCGTGGGTGCGCAGAATGTCGCCCCAGTTGAACAGAAACGCCAGCCACTCATAGAGCTGCTGGAAAAACACCTTCACCGCCGAGAACACCGCCTCGGCCAGGTCGAACGCTTTCTCGACCGTGTCCACCAAGGTTTCGAACAGGTACGTGACGCCGTCCACCACAAAGTGGAACGCTGCCTGTATTCCGGCACTGACCGTGGTCACCACGAAGTCGACCACCTTGATGATGCCCTGGGCGACGCCGGCGATAAAATCACCGATGTCCGTCAGCCAGCTGAACCACCCGCCCGACAGCGAACTGCTGCGCAAGGCCATCAACAGCCCCGACGCCGCATCGGCGGACAAGTCGGTAAAGCGTACCTCGCCATCGCGCACACTCAAATGCCAGTGCTGCTCCGGCACCACCGCCAGGTCGAGCAAACGGGCGCCAGCAAGCGCATCGCTGCGCACCGACACCCCGGCGCGAGGCCGGCGCGGGTCCACATAGGGGGTTGCCGCTGAGGCCTTGCGGTACACGGGGCTGGTCAACTGCAGGCTGCGGCTGACCGCCTCGGCCACCGCGTTGGCGGTGTCCTGCTTGTGGTACTCATCGCGCAGCAACGGCGCACCACTGGCGAGCTTGGCGTTCATCAGCTCATCGCCCGTGGTGACACTGAGCCTGTCCTGCACCTCGGCATCCTGGCGAATTTCGATGCGCTCGCCGGGCGACATCAACGACGGCACTGCGACCAGAATCGCCGGCGCAGCCAGCGCACTGACCTGCTGGGCAATCGACAGCACCCCCGCGCTGTTGGTCAACAGGCGCACCGGCCGGCGCGGCGTGACGTAGTAGACCCCACCGTTGATGGCCAGCCGCGAAGGCTCCTCGGTCCAGACCTCGACCGGCGTGTCGCCCAGCGGTGTGCCCACCTCGCTGAACAACGTGACATCCGTGCTGTACGAAGCGAAGTCCTCGATCTTGCCACCGGCCTGAACCTCCAGCGCCGCAATATTCCAGTTACCGCTGAGGGTTTCGCGGGTCAGTTGAGTGACGGTGTTTTGCTGCGCTTGGATTGCGAACACCGCCAGGCCGCCCTCTTCCACTGTGGCCTGGAACGACTGCACGCCTTTGTACACCGGCGTCGGCTGCGCCCAGCCGGTGGCCGAAGGCGCGGTTTGGCTCGCGTGGTACAGCGTGTTGTCCACGCCCAGCAAAAGCGCATTGAGCGCCGGGCGCGATGGCAGCACGGCCACCTGCTTGAACGACGCCCCCACCGTCAACTGCGCCCAGCTGTACGGCTGCTTGCCCCCCCCGACCAGGCAATAGGCATTGCCATCGGCAAGCACCGCCAGCACCTGGGTATTGCCCACCCCATCGGTCGCCGCCGCCACGTCCAGGCTGCGAAAATTGGCGGCAATCGCCGGCCGGCTGAGCTGCCCGGTGCTGAGGGTGTATTCGAGAATGACCGTATCGAACACCGAGAACGCCACATTGGCGTCGCTGTTGCCCGTCCACACCGCGTTCAGGGTCTGCAACTGCAAGGTGGTGCCATTGAGCGAGGCAGGCGCACGGCCAGCCCACACGCCCCAGCTGAAGTTGTACAGCGTACCGACCAGGCCCTTGGCCTCGATCAGCACCCCGATGTAGAGCTTGTTGTTGATGCGAGTGGTGGTGATGCGCGCAATGCGTATGGCATTGGAAGGCAGCGGCACATCGATCATTTTCACCGCCGACCAGCGCACCGCCGATGTAGGCTGCTCGACGCAGTACAGCAAGTTGGTGCCTTGGGCGGCGAACAGCACGATGTCACCGCCCGGCGTCAGGCCGGTGGCGATCACCTCACCGGTCAGCCCGGTTTGCGTCGCGCTGTTGGCTGTGGCGCTTTGCGGGTCGGGGTAGATGTTCCAGACCTGGGTATTGCTGCCGCTGGTGAACAGCTCCACATCACCACGGCCGTTGACGATGGCCGAAGCAGAGCTGCCACCGTGCACGGCGCTGGCCATGCGGTAGTTCTGCATGAAGCGCGATTCTGGGACGACGGTGACGGGAGTACGGGCGTGCGGGGGCGACGACGCTAATCTTTCCATGATTTGCTCCGGGGGGCGGGTTGATCCATCGACGAAGAGAGTAGGAGCGATTTGGGAAGAGGCTTCGTTTATTTTGGAATACCGGGAGTAGCGATTTGCTATCAGCTTGCTGAGCCGTGAGTTTCAGAGGTTTTGCAATCGGCAAGCGGATGATGATGGCAAAATGCCTTAGCAGACGGCAGAATCCATACGACTCGAATGGCATGGCAAAGGCGTACTCCAACGCCCAACCGCTTGGAAGGTGGAAGCAGCCATCACACCTCATTGACCCAGACTAGAACTACCAGGAAACGTATGGACATTTTGATCGTTGGAAAACACTTCATCGGTAAGCCTGGGCGCATCGTAAAAACCGAAATCACTTTCAAGCGCATTGCTTCATCGATCGCAGACGCAAAAATCCTCCCGTTAAACTGGGGTGAGGCCGCGCTGTCTATTGTTAACCCGCTGCTGGGACCTACAGCGAATCTAGGCAGGGCCATCTATGACTCCATGAGCAAAATGGGCCTCGATATCGTGGACACGGGCATCAAAGGCAATGTCATCGATAAGAAGACACTGCGCAGTGCCGGCATGGGCTACGACGACCCACTGTTCCAGGGCGTCTTTTCGAACAAGGTCCAATACACCACACTCGTAAAGAATCTCCCCTCGGATGACAGTGAAATCGTCATCTGCGACCCACAACTGGCACAGGCCATCTATGGAGGCGCGGCGCCCAACCCTGGTGTGTACCTGGCAGAAAAAAACAACATCATCGCTGCAAGCAAATTTTCGGAAGGCCGACTGGAAAGGCTCAGGGTTGCGATTCTTGAGGCATTTTCAAACCTGGGCGCCTCGCGCATCTGCGTCAAAGACCTGACCGACACCCATTTCAACGCAGAAAACGAGCTGCCTAAAGAGCTGGTCAAGAACGCAGCGAACTTGAAAATCTCCTTCTCCAAAAAGCTAGACTTCGATTTTAGCGTTGATTACAACAAGGCTCACTTGACGACCAGCACTGAACGCGCGAAACGGGCACTGGCGTTCTTGCGTTGCGCACCCGAGCTTGCCCAAACCGTTGAGCACCTGATCGCCAACCCCGGCGCCATAAACAAAATCAGAAAGACCGTTAGCCTGGATATCAGCTTTGGCATGAAGGCCGAGGTCGTTTCAATTTTCCAGGGTTCTTATGCGGGTGGGTACAACCGTAAATTTGCAGTGGAAATCGATTTTTGACGTATTTGGCGTGGGCTTGATGGGCAACCTTCAACTGCCACGCTTTTTTACGTGCAACTGAATGGGCATAATGATGGCAAACAGCCTTCATTCAGCGCTCTCGCAGCACTGAGCCGCCCCGAAAGGAATCGAATGAACCATTCCGATTTATGCCTCAAACCCATCCACGAACTGCTCACCGATGAACAGGGCAACCCGACCCGCTTCTGGATCCCCGCTTACCAGCGCGGCTACCGCTGGAAGCCTCTGCAGGTTACTCAGTTGCTGGAAGATGTGCGCGAGTTCAGCCGCCGCCGCAATCCCCAGCCAGAAGATTTCTATTGCCTGCAGCCACTGGTGATCAAAGCTACCGCACAGGGTCAGCTCGAAGTGGTCGATGGCCAGCAGCGTCTTACCACGCTGCTGTTGATTCTTCGTCATTTCAATGAGCGGCTGGCGGAAAAGTATCGGCAGAAGTTGTTCACCCTCAATTACGAAACCCGCCCAGAGCTGCTGGCGTTTCTGGAGGACCCCAATGAAGCCGATGCCGACAGCAACGTCGACTACTTCTACCTGTTCAATGCCCTGAAAACCATTGAGGACTGGTTCAGCCGCCGCGCTCACGAGGTCGATGAGATAAAGACGGCATTGCTGAACAAGACCCGAGTCATTTGGTTCGAACTGGACGCTCAGGACAATGCGGTAGACGCATTTACCCGCCTGAACGTGGGCAAGATTGCCTTGACCGATGACGAGCTCATTCGGGCACTGTTCCTCAAACGCGGGGACTGCACCGAACCCGATACCGCCGCTCGGCAATTGAAGATCGCCCACGAATGGGACCAGTTGGAAAAAGCCCTTCAGGCCGACGAGTTCTGGTTCTTCCTGAGCAATCAGCAAGGGCGCACACAGAACCGCATCGGCCTGTTGTTCGATCTGGTCGCCAAAGCCGACGGGTTGGGCAATGAGGCGGGCCAGGATGAGCATGGGGTCTTCCATGCCTATAGCCGCAAACTCGAGGAGACTGGCGCCACCTCGAAGGTGTGGCTGCGCATCAAGCAAACCTTCATGATGCTGGAAGAGTGGTTTGAAGACCGCACCCTCTACCACATTGTCGGGTTCCTGATTCATCACGGCATGGATGTCGCTGATATCTGCAAACTCTCGCAGCAAACAACCAAGAGCGCATTCGAACGCAAACTGCGCAAAGAGGTATTTGCCCGCACCGTCGGCGACGAAGACCTCGACACCCTGAAACCCGAAGCGCTGCACTTGTGCATCAGCGAACGCCTTAAAGAGCTGGAATACGGTCGCCATTCACCGGCCATTCGCTCGTTGCTGTTGCTGTTCAATCTGGCCACCCTGCTGGACAGCCCACGCTCCAACTTGCGCTTCCAGTTCGACAGTTTCAAGAACGGTGAATGGGACATCGAACACGTACGCTCGATCGCCTCCAGCCGCCCGCTGCGCCTGCACGACCAACTGAGCTGGCTGAACCTGTGTGCGGGTTACCTTGAAGCACTGCGACCCGAAGAGAAAGCGGGACTGGCCAGCCAGCTGTTGAGCAGCATTCACGCATTCATCAAACAATCAAAGAAAAGCCATTCCGACGAAGCGTTCGAAGCGCTTTACAACAAACTGCTGGCCTTCTTCCAGGAAACCGATGAAGCGCCTACAGACCATCGTATCTGCAACCTGGCCCTGCTCGATAAAGCGACCAATCGCAGTTACAAGAACGCCGTGTTCGCGGTCAAGCGCAAAGCGCTGCTAGCCCTAGACCAATCGGGGATCTTCGTGCCGCTGTGCACCCGCAATGTATTCCTCAAATGCTACAGCCCACAAGCCGACAACGTGATGGTCTGGAGCAAGGACGATCGCGACGCCTATCAAGCTGAAATCAACCGGGCCCTGGTGGGCTTCTTCAGTGCAACCCAGGAGATTACCCGATGAGCGAGTCAGGCACTCAGATCACCCTGAAGCAGCTGATGAGCCACCATCAGCGCATTCAGATTCCGATGATCCAGCGGGACTATGCCCAGGGCCGCCCAGCCGTCGAAGATGTACGTGAAGAGTTTCTCGGCAATCTGCAGCATGCATTCTCGTTGGCTCCAGATGATGCCGCATTGCCCCTGAACCTCGATTTCATCTACGGCAGCGTCGACATCGAAGGGCCGCCACGATTCCTGCCCCTCGACGGCCAACAGCGACTGACCACCCTCTTCTTGTTGCACTGGTACCTGGCCTGGCGTGACGACTGCCAGGCCGAGTTCTGCCGAATTTTTTGTGAAGGCACGGGCTCGCGCTTTTCTTACAGCGTACGCCCTAGCAGCGCCGAGTTCTTCGATGAGCTGGTTAATTTCTGGCCGGCGCGCAACGCCGCAGACGGCACTACATTGGCCAAACTGATCAAGAACCAAGCCTGGTATTTCCGTTACTGGCGCCTGGATCCGACCATTCAGTCCTGCCTGATCATGCTGGATGCTATTCACCAACACTTCAGTAACGTCACCGGGGCCTACTCACGGTTGATGGACGAAGAACAACCGGTGATCACATTCCAGCTGCTTGACCTTGATCACTTCGGGCTCTCCGACGATTTGTACATAAAAATGAACGCCCGGGGTAAGTCGCTCACCGCCTTCGAGACATTCAAGGCTCGCTTCGAGCATGAATTAAAGGACCAGTTCGGCGACGAGACTCGCGATATCGGCGACCAAGCGTTCACTGTCGCAGATTACTTCGCACGCTGCATGGATACCCGCTGGGCTGATTTCTTCTGGAGGTATCGCGACAAGGAAACTCACCTTTTCGACGATGCCATCATGAACTTTTTCCATGCAGTGGCATTTATCTGTCGTAACCCGGAGTCCGCAGGGTACCTGGAGGACATCAGCACCTTCAGGACCACGCCACTGAAGTCAGCCTATGCCTTGTACCATAAGGGTGGATGGCTGGAGCGCGAGTTCTCCACCACACTCATGTTGCTGCTGGAAACCTGGAGTGCACAAAGCACCCAGTTCACGCCGGTGCTCCCACCCAATCCGTACTTTAACGAAGCGGCGATGTTCCAGCGTCTGGTCCACGAACCGATGACACTCGCCTATAACGACCTGGTGCAGATCTTTGCCTACGTTGCCTTCTTGCGGGCAGCGGGCAAGCAGCCAGAGCCAGAAGCCCTTCTGGCGTGGATGCGGGTAATCTACAACTTGTCGATCAATTCCAGCTTCGAGCGGCCAGCCGATATGCAACGTAGCCTGCTGGCGGTGCAGGCCCTGCTGCCCCATGCCAGCGACATCCTTGGCCACTTCGCGACCAGCGAGAAACCCACTACCGGCTTCTACTTGCAGCAGGTCAGTGAAGAGCAGCTTAAAGCCGAGCTGCTACTCGCCCACAGCGGGTGGCGCGCACTGATCGAGCGCGCAGAAAAACATGGCTACTTCAAAGGGCAAATCGAGTTTCTGCTTGAGTTCAGTGGCGTTCTGGACAAGCGCCGTAAGGCGGCACTGCCGCAATGGACAGCCAGCCAACATGTTGCGCTGCAGAAGCGTTTTTCCGAATACCTGAGCAAGGCGGAAAAGATGTTCAATGCGCGCGGCCTCGATAGCCGACCGGACTACCGCTGGGAACGCGCATTGCTGACATTGGGCGACTACCTGTTGCCAAGTGGCTACAACTATTCGTTCCTCGTCAACTCGGCGTCGGAGCAAGCCAGTTGGAAGCGGCTGTTGCGCGGCGGTGTTGGGGAGAACGTTCAGGAAGCGCGCGCGCTGTTACATAAGCTGCTGGATCAAATCGACCTTGACGCTTCGCTCGATGACCAACTCGATGAGTTGATAGCCAGCGCCAAAGGCCTGGAACCTTGGCGCCAGATCATGGTGCAAACGCCGGCGATCTTCCGCTACTGCGGTGAACATGCACTGCGCTGGGAGGGAAACTACATCTACATGCTCACCAAAAGCCGCATGAGTGGCATGCATGCCGAGCTGTTCAGCTATCACCTGCACCTTCAGCTTGCTGAGGAAACTGTCCAGAAATCCCTCTTGCCGCTACGAGCAGATACCTATGAGGCCGCCAGTGGCTCGGAGTTTGAACCGTTCCTGTACATCGCACTCCCCTTCCAGAACCACACCGTGTACCCCTGGATTTTTTCACGCGCAGGCGCCTTCAGAATCGAGGTAGATCGAAAAGCGTTGAAGCCTGTGCCTGACCTGGAAAAAATGCTGATCAATACCTTTGAGTTTGAGGTGCAGAAAGAAGTGCTGAAGCTAGACGTCACACAAGCCGCCATTCATTCCAAACTGCGCGCCATGGCTAAAGCGGTCAAAACCCTGGATAAACAGATGACTGCTACCTTGTAAGGTTAAATGATCGAGGGAAAGCGGGCACAACTTCGCGACTGTGCCTGCTTGACCCGAAACACGTATTCGGTTTGATCCCGGTCGCGACAGCCACCAGTATCAGGTCCACCCCCGCCTTCCTGCAGTTGGGCAGTTCAAACACTTTTACGGACCGAGCCGATCACCCCTGGGCAGTGATGACCGGCTCGCAGCTCACAGGGAAGTTCACCGAGTTGGCGATAAAGCACTCATGGTGCGCCTGCTCATGCAGGCGCACGGCGAAGTCCACGTCCGAGCCTGCGCTCACGGTGATATGTGGGCGCAGCACCACTGAAATGAAATGCCCTTTGCGCTCGCCATCCCCCTCGACCATCACACCCTGTGCCTGGTCGATATAAGCCAGTACCGTCACTTTGTTGACCGCACACAAGTGCAGGTACCAGAGCTTGTGGCACGCCGACAACGAGGCCAGCAGGAGGTCTTCCGGGTTCCAGCGTTGCGGGTCACCGCGAAAGGCAGGGTCCGCCGAACCAAGCAGCGCCGGCTTGCCAGAGGCCTCGATTGCGTAGTCACGGGTGTAGGCCGTATAGCTGGAGGTGCCTGTGCCCTGATTGCCTGTCCAGGTTACCGATACTTCGTATGTGTGCTTGCTCATCCTTTACCTCATCTTCATTCATGGCACCGTTCAGGGTGCTTTCCATTGCCGGTTAATGCGTGACTTCATGGCCGCATCAAAGGCTCGATACCGATCCATTTCTTCACGGGCTGGTAGCAGAGTTGGAGCGGTGGAATTGGCAATTTCTGGCCTTGGACCTCCAGTGCGCCCAGGTGGATGGTCCACTGGGAATCGGCATCGAACTTATCGGTCTGGAAGATCACATAGGCCGAGCCGTAGCGCTTGTTGTTGGTGATCCTGGGGATGTTGCGGTGCACTTCGTCGCTGTTGATGTCGTAGGGCGATGGGCGCGCGGAAGGCGGGTAAACGAGCGGATAGTCGTAGGTTTTGTTGATGCCCAGGTAAAGCTCGGGCCGCGCCTGCAGGCGTGAGCCGTCTTCGAAGGTGATATAGGCCTGGCGGCTGTCGTAGAGGATCGGGATCGGTGGCTCGCCATGGTTAGAGCCGGTCGATGGACGCTGGCGGTTTTTGTTGTAGGCAATCAGTTGCACATAGAACTCACGTCGCGCGTATTTCTCGCCCGGGTACTCGACGTGCAGGGCTTGCTCGACTGGCCGGTCGCTCCATTGGGCAGCGTGGTCGTAGAGGTAGGTTTCCAGGTACAGGGTGCTCTCGCCCTGTGGACCTGGCACTTTGAACTGAAACTCGGATTGGCAGAGGTCTGCGTAGGCGGGGCGTTCGCGCTGCCAGGGGACGCAGGCGGTGAGGGAGGCGGCGGCCAGCAATAGCAGCAGGGAGCTTGTGCACTTGAGGTTAGTCATGGCCTTCCTTGGGGTTTTGCCAGACGGGCTAGTTTCGAGCCCTGAAGGGAGAAAGTCCATGGTGAGGAACGCGGCTAGCCGCCCAAGCAGCCCTGGCCGCAAGCCTGGAATGCCCATTCGCCGGGTCATTTTTTTGTAAATTCTAGGTAAATTATTTTTCACATTTTCTTTTAAACAATTCTCATTTGCGTTACTGTCCCGCCCCGATTGCATTCTGCCCCTGGAATCCAACCGATCGACAAGGACTGTTCCACAATGCCATACCCACCTTTTTCCCGTGCCCTGCTCACCGTCGCACTGCTCGCCGCGACTGCGGTCCAGGCCGAGGAAATTCACGAGCTTGAACCGCTCCCCGCCACAGAACTGCAAGCCTCGTTCGTCACCGCCACTGGCGGCGGCACGGATGTGCGAGATGCGCCGGCCAGCGTCAGCGTCATCACCCGGGAAGAGATCGAGCGCCAGCCGGTCTACGACCTAAACAGCCTGCTACGCCGCATCCCCGGCGTCACAGGGGGTTACGGCCCCGTGGGCGAGCAGTCGAAGATCAAACTGCGCGGCCTTGACGACAAATACACCTTGATCCTGGTGGACGGTAAACGCATCGGCAGTTCCGCCGACACTAACTACCGCCGTGATCTGGGTCGCCAGGACATCAACTGGATCTCGCCAAACATGATTGAGCGGATCGAGATCGTGCGCGGGCCGATGTCGTCGTTGTATGGCTCGGACGCCATGGGCGGCGTGATCAACATCATCACCCGCAAGGTATCCCGTGAGTGGAGCGGCTCGCTAAACGTCAATACCACGATCCCAGAAGACTCCGATCGTGGTCAGACCAACCAAACCAGCGTTAACCTCTCTGGCCCTGTCACCGACGCCCTGGGGCTGCGCCTGGGCGCCAACATGACCCGGCGCGCTGCCGACGAAGCCGCGCCGCGCCTCGACGCACTAGGTGACTTCGTTTACAACGACGGCGCCGGCGGCTCCAAAGACCACAGCGTCAACGCCTTGCTTAATTGGCAGATCAACGACAACCATGAGTTGTCCTTCGAGGCTGTCCAAGGCGTGGAGCGTTCGTGGTCGTCGAAGAAAACCTTCGGTGACTGGGGTGACACGGTCGGTGAGGGCTTCGGTGCCGGGCGCCTGACCCGTGATAGCTTCGTGGTCTCTCACCACGGCGACTGGGGCTTTGGTACCTCGCGTATCGACGCTTACCTGAACAAGTTCAACAACGAACTCAGCGAGGGCAAGGCCAACTCGGAAGAAAAAATCGTCGAGGGTAGCCTTAACATCCCGTTTGACCTGCTGGTAAACCAGCGCCTCACCGTTGGCGGCCAGTGGAAACGTGAGCAACTGACCAATACCGACACCCTGGGCACCGTACCGGTTGATTACCAAGGGGCAGTGGTGGGCGGCGCGGAGCTTGAGGGCGACTATTCTGCGCTGTTCATCGAGGACGAGCTGTTTCTGCTCGACAACCTATCGCTAACGTTGGGCAACCGCTTCGACCACAGCGACGAATATGGCAACCACAACAGCCCACGTGCTTACGTGGTCTATCACCCTCACCCTGACTGGACCGTACGCGGTGGTGTGTCACGAGGCTTCCGCGCCCCCAGCCTGAAAGAAGGCAGTGCTGGCGCGGCGACCAACTCTGGCGGTCGCGGTTGTACATCGCTACGCCCGCTGGGTTACGTGACCGGCAGTTGCTGGATGGCAGGCAACCCGAACCTGCGTCCGGAAATCAGCACCAACAAAGAGATTGGCGTCTCCTTCGACCACGACGGTTGGGAGGCCAGCCTCACTTACTTCCACACCGACTTCAAAGACAAAATCGAGTATGCGCCGCTGGGGTACTTCCAGGGCCGCTGGTGGACTATGCTGGAAAATGCTGACAAAGCCCGCACCCGCGGCTGGGAAGGCAGCACCAAAGTGCCGTTGTGGGAAAACGCCAGCTGGCGCACCAACGCCACCTACATGCTCGAAAGCCGCAACCTGTCGACCGGTCGCGACCTGATCAGCTCGCCGAAGCTGTCGTTGTTCAGCGCCATCGACTGGCAGATCACCGAACGGATCGGCACCGAGTTGTCAGCTCAGCACGTGGGCAAGCAACGCGGCCTGGGTACCGACTTCGTCAAGCCGTACACCACGTACGACCTGACCGCCAACTGGGCAGCCACCCGCTGGCTCACCGTAAACGTCGGCGTGCAGAACCTGTTGGATGAAGACCCCCGTGATGACTCGACCAGCTATTACGTACCCGGGCGGGCGTATTTTGCTGGGATAACCACCTACTTCTAATTGGCAGCGGACAACCCAGAATTCGCGCTTCTACGCGAATTCTGGGTTAGGTGGATAGCCACTCGCTGGCGCATGGCGCTCAGCCGAAATGCGCCTGACGATGGCAGTTGGGGCAAACTACACAGACGTTATCCAAATCATCCATGCCGCCATCCGACAGCCTGACGATGTGATGGACTTCAAGATAAGGGGTCCCGTCTGATTTCCTTTTGAAGGGCGCAGGCTTTTGGCAAACCTCGCATGAACCGTCAGCCCTGTGAAGAGCCTCGGCCACTACATCGGGATCCCTGAGCTGCATCAGGCCTGCATTATCCGGGGCGCTTCAAGTGCAGTTCCATGGGTTGCGACGTCAAAGCGGAACCTGGCCGCAAAGGCTCCGGCTCCCCGACAGGGCGGAAGCCACTTGATTGGTACAGATGCATTGCCGGGCTGTCTGCGAGGGTAACGCCCAAGCAGACACGCTCTGCATCGCGCGTTACAGCCCAGGCGATGGCTGCATCGAGTAAAGCTCTTCCGGCGCCTGTTCCGCGAGACGACGGGGCTACCCACATCTGGAAAAGCTCAACGACAAGGGGGTCAGCGTCTAAGGATTTACACCACACCAAGCCACAGGGTTCAGTCTGCTGAAAGGCAATCAATACTTGGGCGCTTGCGGAACTGGCAACTGCAGAGACGCGTGTTGCCCACGCTGAATCGTCTCTGGCAGCCTCATCTTCGTATCGGCTTGCGAAGGCATCGGGTGAGTCGATCAGGGCCTGTAAACGTAGGTCTCGGTAGACTCGCCATTCACTCGCCGCCAATGGGTGTATGGACACTATGCTTCCTCCGGGTGATTTCCATATGCAATGACTGACGTGTACATGAGAACCGGCGAGCTTGTCGAAGTGTGTGAGCTGATTGCCGGATTTCGCGCGACACATACAGTTACGCGTAATGGCAGAAAAATCAGATTTAGCCCCTTTCCTGTAGGGCATTTCCCAAAGATACTCCCGGCGCCTGTTTTTCGTTGCGGTCGATTTTTCAGCGTTCTAGTCTCGGCGGGTCGTTGCACATAAACGACTAGCTTTGACAGGCTGATGACGACCAAACACGCGGCTTTGCCCTATGGCAGTTGTGTGTGGGGCACCCTGTGTGCGCCGGTTTGGTCTTCACCGGTCTGTCAACCCATGCACAGCTGCCACCACTTGTTTGACAGCAAGCGCTGGTCGCTCTACTGAGGACCAAAAAATGCTGAAGATAGTCCCCGACCCACCCCACAACTTCCACTCCCTGGAAGACACGCTGATGATGGCCGCAGACTACGCACTCTGTGCCGAAGCCGTTGCCCAGCAGGCGATGTTGATGCAACCCAGGTCGCCCTCCTCCTTGTTGATCATGACCTCAGTGCATGAGCTAGAAGCCCTGCGCAGAATACTTGAAGTGGCATTGGCGCAGCTGCAAATGCCGTCGGATCCGACGAGCCAGCACTGAAGGGAGATCAAACAATGGCCACCGAAGAAACCAAATTCACTGTCGGCAAAACTACCTTCTACCAAGGTGAAAACCAGACCCACCCCTTGTTCCGCATCGAACCCGGCATCCCCTGCCAGAGCGCCCGCGAACAAGCCTCGGAACTGATGGGCTACGCCCGCGACCTGTCCATCGACGGCCTCATGGAAGACAAACCCCAACTGCTCTGGGCCTCGCACTACCTCTGCGCCCTGGCCAAGGCACTGCTAGACGATGCCGAACTGGGCATGCTTACAACTTCTTGAATACAACCCCTCTACACGCCCAACGCCGCCCCCTGTAGGAGCGGCCTTGTGTCGCGAAAGGGCCGCATAGCGGCCCCAGCGATCCATGCCCTTCGTAGACGACTTCCAAGAGCCCCGTTAATGCCGAAAGACGGCATCACAACCGTCGCTCGTGAATGCAATCCATATTCCTCCTACGGCCTACCTCAACAGCTCTTCACCGCCGCCCCCCCCGGAACCACCCAGCATGCCAAAAACCAAGCCTCCAAACTGATGGACTGCGCCTGCTCGCCGAAATTGCCCAGGGCGGCGTGATCGAAGCGCTCGCCCGCGAAGGCGGATTGGATTCGACCTGGTGGGCCGGGCCAGAGATGAGCGCACGCATGAAGCGCGGTGAAGTGCCCATCAAAGACCATCATCCTTGCAGGTTGAGCCGGGCAACACCGCGCTGAGGACTCCTGCATGCCTTTGAGCCCGCCGGTCAAAGCAATCAGCACACCCTCGGGCTCTTCGGTGGTGGCTCTTCGCCTGTTAAACGTTGAATCCCTTTGCTACTTTGGTGACGATAGGACATTTCCTACAACACTCGTCGACAAAGGGCGGCAATCGTGGCGATCAAAGCGGTATCGAAGGAACGAATTCATGAAGCCTTGCGAGAATTTGACCGTGAGCTGAGGAGCAAGCAAGAGTGGCTGGGCTGGGAAGTAAACTCGGCACACCGTTACTCCATCGACCTAGAGGGGGTTCAGTACCCAGCCAAACAAATTGTATCTCTCGCTACCGGCGTACCCGTTAGTGAGTTCTCAGGTGGTGCGACTAACAGCTACTTAGAGAAAAGAGGCTTCAAGGTTGTTCTACTGCGGGTGGATAGCGAAGTTGCTTTGCAATTCACCCCTGGAGCTGTTTATGACCGTAAGACAGAGATAAATGGCCCGTTCGGTGGCAGCCGGCAAAGCGGTATCTCCGCATCCGCTACACATCCTGCAATTTTCATTTTCACAGGGGACAGCGGCGAGCAATACGGTTATGCCGATGATTGGGAGGACGGTGCTTACCTTTACACAGGGGAAGGCCAGCGCGGTGATATGACACTGACCCGTGGCAATCGAGCGTTAGCGGAACATGCGGAAAACGGCAAAGCAATCTATCTGTTTGAATCGCTAGGTAAAGGCAACGGCAATCGCTACAAAGGCGAGTTTTCTTGTGCCGATATCCTTGAGCGTATCCAGCCAGACGTGGATGGACACGACCGTACGGCGTTCGTATTTCGCTTGGTACCAGTAGAGAATGCCGAGCAATTTATTGGGAAGGATTCGCAGGGTGAGGCTGAGCTTCCGCTCTCACTGGCGGCGGCTAGGGAGGCAGCGCTAGCGGCCTGTAAGCCCGTCACCGACAATTTGGGCCAATCCGCCCCACGTAAAATTTACTTACGTAGCCGAAAGATTGCTCACTATGTATTGATGCGAGCAGATGGCACATGTGAGAGCTGCGAAAAGCCGGCGCCCTTCAAAAAGAAGGATGGCTCACACTATCTAGAGCCGCACCATGTTAATCGGCTTTCTGATGGAGGCTTAGATCATCCACGCTATGTGGGAGCGGTATGTCCGAATTGCCATCGGGAGATTCACTCTGGGGTGCACGGCGCAGCGGTTAACGATCGCTTGAAACAGCGGATATATGCCATTGAAAATTAAGGGCTGATTTGAGCGCCCTGTATGCTAGTGCGGGCGTCAACGAGCAGGGAACTGAACGTTAGAGACCTATCGAACAAGCGTTCAGCCCAGGGGCGGATGCCACCAGAACGGCACTAGATTGGATTCTGCATACCTGATTTACAGATTTCAGCCATAAAAAAACCCAGCAATGATTAGTTGCTGGGTTTTTTAGGGATTTTTTGGTCGGGACGGAGTGATTCGAACACTCGACCCCTTGCACCCCATGCAAGTGCGCTACCGGGCTGCGCTACGCCCCGACTCTATTCTCGATACCGCTGAGAACGATGAAGAATCTACCCTAACCTTTTGATAAATGGAAGCTTTTTCTCAAAAATTTTCCATCCGTCAGAGCAAATCACTTCTTCAACACCACCAACACATCTTCCAACTCAACAATCATCTGCCGAATCAGCTGCTTGTACTGGCTTGACTCATCCTTCACCTCATCACTGGAGAGCCGCAACCGCGCCCCGCCAATGGTGAACCCTTGGTCATAAAGCAGCGCCCGAATCTGGCGGATCATCAGCACGTCCTGGCGCTGGTAATACCGCCGATTCCCCCGCCGCTTCACGGGGTTCAACTGAGGGAACTCCTGCTCCCAATACCGCAGCACGTGCGGCTTTACCGCACAAAGCTCGCTCACTTCACCAATGGTGAAGTAGCGTTTGCCCGGTATGGGGGGCAGTTCGTCGTTATGGCTTGGTTCCAGCATAGGCCTCAACCCGGGCCTTCAACTTCTGCCCTGGACGAAAGGTGACGACGCGGCGAGCGGTGATCGGGATCTCTTCCCCTGTCTTGGGGTTGCGGCCCGGCCGCTGGCGTTTGTCGCGAAGGTCGAAGTTGCCGAAACCGGACAGCTTGACCTGCTCGTTCTCTTCAAGTGCGTGCCGAATTTCTTCGAAAAACAGCTCGACCAACTCCTTGGCCTCACGCTTGTTAAGCCCCAGCTCCTCGTACAGCCTTTCGGCCATCTCAGCTTTCGTCAGAGCACCCATGCCGTTATTTCCTTAACGTGGTGTTCAACCTTTGTTCGAGCGAGGTGAGGATATTTTGCAGGGTTACGTTCACCTCATCGTCGTTAAGAGTGCGCGATGGATGCTGCCAGGTCAAGCCGACGGCCAGGCTTTTTCTATCAGGATCAATGCCTTTACCTTGGTAGACATCAAACAGCCTGAGGTCTGTAAGCCATTCGCCTGCATTGTCACGAATTAATTCAAGCACCGCGTTAGAAGCTACATCACGTCCTGCAATCAAAGCCAGGTCACGACGGGTTTCTGGGAACTTGGACAGTTCGCTGAACTTCGGCAGGCGGCCTTCGACCACGTCACCCAACACCAGCTCGAACAGGAACACCGGGCGGTCCAAGCCCAGGGCTTTGGCAAGCTCGGGGTGGATGGCGCCAAGGTGGCCGACTGGCTTGCCGTCGCGCTCGATGAGGGCGGTCTGGCCGGGGTGCAGCGCGGGGTGTTTACCCGCGCTGAAGGTGAAGTCGCTCAGGGCGCCGGAGTAGCCCAGCAGGGCTTCAACGTCGGCTTTTACATCGAAGAAGTCGATGCCGTCGCGGCCGTTCGCCCAGCCTTCTGGCAGGCGGCTGCCGGTGACGACGCCGGCGATCATCGGTTGCTGCTCAAGGTTACCGAGCTGGCCGACGAAGCGCAGGCCGCTTTCGAACAGGCGTACGCGATCTTGCTGGCGGTTGAGGTTGTGCTGCAGTGCCTTGACCAGGCCCGGCCACAGGGACGCGCGCATGGCGGCCATGTCGCTGGAGATCGGGTTGGCCAGCAGCAGTGGCTCGACGCCAGGGGTGAACAGTTCGAACAGCTTCGGGTCGATGAAGCTGTAGGTAATGGCTTCCTGGTAGCCGCGGGCGACCAGCAGGCGGCGCAGGTTCGGCAGGTCACCGCGGGTTTCCGGCTTGCCCTGGGGCGCGAGGCGCGCCTGTGGGTAGCGGACCGGCAAGTTGTTGTAGCCGTACAGGCGGGCCAGTTCTTCGATCAGGTCGACTTCCAGGCTGATGTCGAAGCGGTGGCTCGGGACGTTGACGGTCCACTGCCCTGCCCCGTTTGCCGTGGTGGTCAGCTCCAGGGCGTTGAGCAGTTGCTCCACCTGGGCGGCTTCCAGCTCCATGCCGAGCATCTGGGTGATACGTTCGGCGCGCAGGGTTACCGGGGCGACGTTCGGCAGGTGCTGTTCGCTGACGGCTTCGATGATCGGGCCGGCTTCGCCGCCGACGATTTCCAGCAGCAACGCAGTGGCGCGTTCCATGGCTTCGCGGGCCAGCTGCGAGTCGACGCCGCGCTCGTAGCGGTGCGAGGCATCGGTGTGCAGGCCATAGGAACGGGCCTTGCCAGCGACCGAGATTGGCTCGAAGAAGGCGCTTTCGAGGAACAGGTCGCGGGTTTTTTCGGTGTTGACGCCGCTGTGCTCGCCACCCATGACGCCAGCAATGGCCAAGGCGCGGGTGTGGTCGGCGATGACCAAGGTGTCGGCGCGCAGGGCGACTTCCTGGCCGTCGAGCAGGACGAGTTTTTCGCCCTCTTCGGCCATGCGTACGCGGATGCCACCGTTGATTTCGGCGAGGTCGAAGGCGTGCATCGGCTGGCCGAGTTCGAGCATCACGTAGTTGGTGATGTCGACGGCGGCGTCGATGCTGCGCACGTCACTGCGGCGCAGACGTTCAACCATCCACAGCGGGGTCGGTTTGGACAGGTCGACGTTGCGGATGACGCGGCCCAGGTAGCGTGGGCAGGCAGCCGGGGCAGAAACCTCGACCGGGCGCACTTCGTCGTGGGCAGGCGGTACAGCCGGGACGACTGGGCGGGTGACCGGTACGTTGTACAGGGCGCTGACGTCGCGGGCCAGGCCGGCCAGGGACAAGCAGTCACCGCGATTCGGGGTCAGGCCGATCTCGATGCTGGCGTCGTCAAGGCTCAGGTACTGGCGAATGTCTTCGCCAACCGGGGCGTCAGCCGCCAGTTCCAGCAGGCCGTCGTTCTCTTCGCTGATCTGCAGCTCGGCAGCCGAGCACAGCATGCCGAACGACTCGACGCCGCGCAGCTTGGCTTTCTTGATCTTGAAGTCGTCCGACAGTTCGGCGCCGATCATGGCGAACGGGATCTTGATGCCCGGGCGCGCATTGGGGGCGCCGCAGACCACCTGGAAGGTTTCCTGGCCGTTGCTGACCTGGCAGACGCGCAACTTGTCGGCGTCCGGGTGTTGCTCGGTGGCGAGGATTTCGCCCACGACGATGCCGCTGAACTGGCCGGCAGCGGGGGTCACGCTGTCGACTTCGAGGCCGGCCATGGACAGGCGGGCGACCAGTTCGTCACGGGAGACTTGCGGGTTTACCCAACCGCGCAGCCACTGTTCACTGAATTTCATGCTGTTCTCCTAGAAGTTGCGTCGATTGGGCCTAGCGGAATTGGGCTAAGAACCGCAGGTCGTTGTCGAAGAACAGACGCAAATCGTTGACGCCATAGCGCAGCATGGCCAGGCGCTCGGCGCCCATGCCGAAGGCGAAGCCCTGGAACTCTTCAGGGTCGATGCCGGACATGCGCAGCACGTTCGGGTGGACCATGCCGCAGCCCATGACTTCGAGCCAACCGGTCTGCTTGCAGACGCGGCAGCCCTTGCCGGAACACATCACGCACTGGATGTCGACTTCGGCGGACGGCTCGGTGAAGGGGAAGAACGACGGGCGGAAGCGCACGGCCAGTTCTTTTTCGAAGAAGACGCGCAGGAATTCTTCGATGGTGCCCTTGAGGTCGGCGAAGTTGATATCGCGATCGATCAGCAGGCCTTCGACCTGGTGGAACATCGGCGAGTGGGTGATATCCGAGTCGCAGCGGTAGACGCGGCCCGGGCAGACAATGCGAATGGGCGGCTGGGTGGACTCCATGGTCCGCACCTGCACCGGCGAGGTGTGAGTGCGCAGCAGCATGTTGGCATTGAAATAGAAGGTGTCGTGCATCGCCCGGGCCGGGTGGTGGCCGGGGATGTTGAGCGCTTCGAAGTTGTGGTAGTCGTCTTCGACCTCTGGGCCTTCGGCGATGCCGTAGCCGATGTGGGTGAAGAACTGCTCGATGCGCTCAAGTGTACGGGTGATCGGGTGCAGGCCACCGGTGGTCTGGCCACGGCCTGGTAGGGTCACGTCAATGCATTCGGCAGCCAGGCGAGCGCTGAGCTCGGCTTCTTCATAGGCGGCCTTGCGTGCGTTGAGCACCTCGGTGACGCGTTCCTTGGCGTCGTTGATCAGCGCGCCGACTTTCGGCCGCTCTTCGGCTGGCAGGTTGCCCAGGGTCTTCATCACCTGGGTCAGCTCGCCTTTCTTGCCGAGATATTGAACCCGGATCTGTTCCAGGGCATTGATGTCTTCAGCGCGCTCTACGGCCTCAAGGGCTTGGGAGACCAGCGCATCCAGGTTTTCCATGTACAGACTCCAGATACGAAAATAGGGGAAGAGCTTTGAAGGCTCTTCCCCTATCGATGACGTTCAATGCCCGACGGCGCACGCGCCGCCGGGTGATTGTCGCGGGTACTTAAGCCAGAACGGCTTTAGCTTTCTCGACAATCGCAGCAAACGCCGCTTTTTCGTTCACTGCCAGATCGGCCAGAACCTTACGGTCGATTTCGATCGACGCCTTTTTCAGGCCAGCAATCAGACGGCTGTAAGACAGACCGTTGTTGCGGGCACCGGCGTTGATACGAGCGATCCACAGTGCGCGGAACTGACGTTTTTTCTGGCGACGGTCGCGGTAGGCGTATTGGCCTGCCTTGATGACAGCCTGCTTGGCAACGCGGAATACGCGCGAGCGTGCACCGTAGTAGCCTTTAGCCAGTTTCAGAATTTTTTTGTGACGCTTACGAGCGATAACGCCGCGCTTTACACGAGCCATGAGTAACTTCCTCTATCTTTGACCAGAATTAACGAACGCGCAGCATGCGCGCGACTTTCGCGACGTCAGACGGGTGCAGCATGCTGCTACCACGCAGTTGACGCTTACGCTTGGTCGACATTTTGGTCAGGATGTGGCTCTTGAAAGCGTGCTTGTGCTTGAAGCCGGTAGCCGTTTTCAGGAAACGCTTCGCAGCACCGCTCTTGGTTTTCATTTTTGGCATGTTGGAACTCCGCATTCGATAAAATTACACATAATCATCAGGCCTGCCGTGCCCGGGAGATTACTTCTTTTTCTTGGGGGCGATGACCATCATAAGCTGGCGTCCTTCCATCTTAGGATGCTGCTCAACGGTGCCGTATTCGGCGAGGTCAGCTTCGACCCGCTTCAACAGCTCCATGCCCAGCTCCTGGTGGGCCATCTCACGACCACGGAATCTCAGAGAGATCTTGGCCTTGTCCCCATCGGTAAGGAAACGTACCAGGTTGCGTAGTTTTACCTGGTAATCCCCATCCTCCGTCCCTGGACGAAACTTGATTTCTTTGATCTGGATGATCTTCTGGTTCTTCTTCGCTGCAGCCTGCTGCTTTTTCTTCTCGAAGAGGCTTTTGCCGTAGTCGAGGACCTTGCAGACAGGTGGTACGGCGTCGGCAGAAATTTCTACCAGATCCAGCTTCGCTTCTTCAGCGATACGAAGCGCTTCGTGGATCGAGACGATGCCCAGCTGCTCACCGTCAGCACCGATTAACCGAACCTCTTGAGCCGAGATATTCTCGTTGATCGGGGCCTTCGGTGCAGCACGTTTATCGTTTCTCATATCACGCTTAATAGTCATTACTCCGATTCTTGGCGACCACGCCGGGAAACCGCTTGTGTCAGAAGCTCAGCGAATTGGGCGACGGGCATGGAGCCCAGGTCTGCGCCTTCGCGAGTACGCACAGCGACGGTTTGCGTTTCGACTTCGCGATCCCCTATAACCAAAAGGTACGGGACCTTGAGCAAAGTATGCTCGCGGATTTTAAAGCCGATCTTCTCATTTCTCAAGTCCGACTTGGCACGGAAACCACTACCGTTCAGAGATTTCTCAACCTCAAGGGCAAAATCGGCCTGTTTGTCGGTGATGTTCATGATCACCGCCTGGGTCGGTGCGAGCCATGCCGGGAACACGCCAGCGTAATGCTCGATGAGCATGCCGATGAAGCGTTCGAACGAACCGAGGATGGCGCGGTGCAGCATTACCGGGCGCTTACGGCTGTTATCTTCGGCGATGTAGCTGGCATCCAGGCGCTCTGGCAGGTTCGGATCGTACTGCAGGGTACCACACTGCCAGTTACGGCCGAGGCAGTCGCGCAGGGTGAATTCGATCTTCGGACCGTAGAACGCGCCCTCACCCGGCTGGTATTCCCACTCCAGGCCCGACTCGTTCAGAGCGTCGGCCAACGCACCTTCGGCGCGATCCCACAGCTCTTCAGAGCCCACACGCTTGGCCGGACGGGTCGACAGCTTCATGGCGATGTCGCTGAAACCGAAGTCCTTGTAGACGTCCAGGGTCAGCTTGATGAAGTCGGCAGCCTCTTTTTTCACCTGATCTTCGGTGCAGAAGATGTGCGCGTCATCCTGAGTGAAGCCACGCACACGCATGATGCCGTGCAGGGCGCCAGACGGCTCGTTACGGTGGCAGGCACCGAACTCGGCCAGACGCATCGGCAGGTCGCGGTACGACTTCAGGCCCTGGTTGAACACCTGCACGTGGCACGGGCAGTTCATCGGCTTGACCGCGTAGTCACGGTTTTCCGACGACGTGGTGAACATGTTCTCGGCGTAGTTGGACCAGTGGCCGGAGCGTTCCCAGAGAATACGGTCAACAACCTGCGGGGTTTTGATCTCGAGGTAGTTGTTGTCGCGCTGGACCTTGCGCATGTACTGCTCAAGCACCTGATAGACGGTCCAGCCGTCCGGGTGCCAGAACACCATGCCCGGGGCTTCTTCCTGCAAGTGGAAGAGGTCGAGCTGCTTGCCGATCTTGCGGTGGTCGCGTTTTTCGGCTTCTTCGATGCGCTGGATATAGGCGGCCAGCTGCTTCTTGTCAGCCCAGGCGGTGCCATAGACCCGTTGCAGCTGCTCGTTCTTGGCATCGCCGCGCCAGTAGGCACCGGACAGCTTGGTCAGCTTGAATGCCTTGAGGAAGCGCGTATTCGGCACGTGCGGACCGCGGCACATGTCGACGTATTCTTCGTGGTAGTACAGGCCCATGGCCTGTTCATCCGGCATCTCTTCGACCAGGCGCAGCTTGTAGTCTTCGCCACGGGTCTTGAATACGTCGATGACTTCGGCGCGCGGGGTCATCTTTTTGACGACGTCGTAGTCCTTCTCGATCAGCTGCAGCATGCGCTTTTCGATGGCGGCCATGTCTTCTGGGGTGAAGGGGCGCTCATAGGCGATGTCGTAATAGAAGCCTTCGTCGATCACCGGGCCGATCACCATTTTGGCGGTCGGGTACAGCTGTTTCACTGCGTGGCCAATCAGGTGGGCGCACGAGTGACGGATGATCTCCAGTCCCTCTTCATCTTTAGGGGTGATGATCTGCAGGGTGGCGTCGTGAGTGATCAGGTCGCAGGCGTCGACCAGCTTGCCGTCGACCTTGCCGGCCAGGGTGGCCTTGGCCAGGCCCGCACCAATGGAGGCTGCGACTTCGGCTACGGATACGGCGTGATCAAACGAGCGTTGACTGCCATCGGGAAGAGTAATAGTGGGCATGGCGCCTCCTCTCCTAGTGGTGACCCCTACCAAAGGTCACGTGGGTTGGGATGAGCCAGTACAAGATCCGCGCTGTCTTTCTCAAGAGAAAGCCTGCCTCACAGTGGCAGAAGCCTTTCGGCTTACCAGGGGCGAACCAGAGTGACTGGAAGGTAAAAAAGCTGCGAGCTGCGCATTGTCAGCTACAAGCCGAGCATGCTAGCACGCGGGGTTGGGCGCTATGCAGAAATATTTGGAAATTACGCCACCAGGGTGAACTAACTCAGAAAAATCCCTATCAGACCTTGGGAAGCATCCTACTCTTGATGAGACCTAAACCAAGGAGTGTCTGGTTATGAGATTTCCGTCTCTTCTGGCCCTGAGCGTTGCTGGCGCCCTGCTGCTACCGATTGCGGCCAACGCGGGGTCATTCCCGGCGGGCGCCAAACAAACGTACATGAGCCAGTGTATCGAGGCCGCCACCGGCCAGGGTCTGGACGCCAAGTCGGCGCAGCAGCACTGCACCTGCGGCGCAACGGCCATCGAAAAGAACTTCAGCGATGAGCAGATCAAGGACCTGGACAGCAAGGATGGCGTTGATGCCGCACTGATGCAGAAGGCACAAAAGGTCGTGCAGCAAGCGTGCACGAAGGGCTGAAACCATAAAGCCGGGATTCGCCACCCATTGTTTGCGCTGGATCAACATCCTGCGAAGGTAAAAGGCGCTAGATGCGCAGAATTAGACTATGATGTGGCCGGTGCGTCGTAGCCTCGGCAACATCGCACCACTGAAAAATTAAATGTTCTGGAGATTCACCCATGTCCAATCGCCAACAAGGCACCGTCAAATGGTTCAATGATGAAAAAGGCTACGGTTTCATCACCCCACAAAGCGGCGGCGACGACCTGTTCGTACACTTCAAGGCCATCGAATCTGACGGCTTCAAGAGCCTGAAAGAAGGCCAGACTGTTTCCTTCGTGGCCGAAAAAGGCCAGAAAGGCATGCAGGCTGCACAGGTTCGTCCGGAGTAATTCGGACAGCTGTAAAAAAACCCGCCCTTGTGGCGGGTTTTTTTATGGGCTTTACGCAGGCTTAGCCGCAGTTGACGCGGGTAACCACACCCTGCTCGTCCACATTCAGGTTGAGGCGCTCGGAGCGGTACTCAAGGGTCACCACATCGTGCGGCTTGAGGATACGTGCCATCTGCGAGCCACTGGCCTTGCGCGCCTGCTCCAGCAGGTCTGCACTGCCCGGCTTGCCGATGGCGAAATCAGCGCCGCTGGCTTCACAGCGACCATCGTTGCCTGCCGACGCGCCAGGTGCACTGCCGGCGGAATTGCCGCCTGTACTGCAACCAGCCAGGACAGCAGCCACCGCCAGGGTCGCCAGGTAAGCACGGGTACGGAACATGAATCCTCCTAAAATCGATCTGGGCACTGTCTGATCCGACAGCTGCACGCATAGTTTGTTGCAAAACCGCACAAGTCTGCCTGAACAGGGCCTAGGAGGCGAAAGGCAATCGTGACTGGATTTTGCACAAGAGGCTTGGTTTGCCGCGCAAAGCTTTTTATCCTTAAGCCGCAGAGTCATTGACGCAAAGGCATGACTTACTGCAAAAAGTGGGCGCGCCGTGCGCCCATCGAACACTAGGATCCGGTGTTCGCCCCTCCGTCCCAGCCCCCAGTGAGACCGTTCATGAGCAGCCACAGCATCGACGCCGATATCAAGGTCAAATGGGCCGAGGGCCAGAGCGCCTACAGCCCCAGCACACCGGAAGAGTTGCTACTGATTGCGATCGACCTGCTGGTGCGCGATCGCGGCAGTGAAGCGGCGCGCAGCTTCATCGACCAGGTGTTCGAACGCTTCGCACCGCACACGGCTATTGCAATCGAGCCAGGCGCGCGCTGAGCAAGTCGAAGAAACCCTGGGCGTCCCCCTCCCCCACCCACATCACATTGGCGGGCTGCTTGAGCACGCCGTACCAGTCGGCGATGGTCTGACCGAAGGTCGGGCCTTCGCGGCTGTCGACGCCCATGTGAATACGCCGGCCAGTGAACAGCTCGGGCTTGAGCAGATAGGCGATGACGCTGGCGTCATGTACCGGGCCACCTGGCATGCCATACAGGTCCATGTCGTGGGTGATGTAGGCATTGAGAATGTCCACGACACGCTGGCTGGCCTGGTTGTTCACCGCCGCGATCTGCTTCAGGCGTGCCTCGCTGGTGAGTAGTTTGTGGGTGACATCCAGCGGCAGGTAGGTCAGCGGCACGCCACTGGCCAACACCACCTCGGCGGCATGCGGGTCGGCGTACAGGTTAAATTCTGCTGCGGGCGTGATGTTGCCGCCATTGAAGTGGGCACCGCCCATGACCACCACCTCCTTGATACCTTTGGCGATTTCTGGGCGCTGAATTAACGCCAGGGCCAAGTTGGTCTGCGGGCCGAGCATGGCGATGGTGATGCTGTTGGGCTTGGCGGCACCGAGGGTATCGACCAGGTACTGCACGGCATTGCCTTTGGCCAGCGGCTTTTTCGGCTCATGCACCGGGACGCCGGTCAGGCCTTCTTCGCCATGGACGTCGGCAGCATAGATGGGGGCGCGCACCAATGGCCGCCCTGCACCGGCGTACACCGGGATGTCTTCGCGGCCAGCCCATTCGCGGGCCAGGCGGGCGTTGCGCGACGTTTTATCGAGGCGCACGTTGCCTGCCACAGTGGTGATGGCGCGGATGTTCAGCTCCTCGGGCGAGGCCATGGCCAGGAACAGCGCGACCACGTCGTCGGCACCGGGGTCGGTGTCGATGATCAGGTCACGCGGGGCGGCCTGGAGGGTGGTGGTGGCAGCTGCAGCCATGAGGGTGAGTCCTTGTAGCAGGGGTTCGAACATGGGGCACTCCTGTTGCCTGGGCTTAGATACCGCTGTAGCACCGCACATCCTGTGGGAGCGGGTTGCATCAGGCCCGCGAATGCGATCAGAACGTAACGCCTGAGATCAACGCAATGTTGCTGTACGGCTGACACTCCCCCGTGCGCACCACGGCACGCGCACTGCGCGACAGCACTTTGAAATCGTCATGACTCAGCCATTCCCGCTTGCCCAGCTTGCCGCGCAAACGTTCGATCTCGACCAGCCCGGGCGGCACCACTTTTTGCATTTCCTCGGCCAGCACATGCCGCTCCACCTGCATCTCGCTCAGCACCACCCGCAGCACGCTGGCAAAATCCGGTATGCCCGGGGTCAACGCCAGGTCGATCAACTCGACGCCAGGCGGCACCGGCAGCCCGGCATCGCCGATCACCAGGATGTCGCCATGCCCCAACCCGGCGATGGTTCGTGACAAGGCGATATTGAGCAGCGCGGTCTTCTTCATGGCTGCAGCTCCGAGAGGTAGGGAATTGACGGTTGCGCCCCAGCGCGGGTGACCGACAATGCTGCAGCGCGCTGGCCGAAGGCGATCGCCTCACCCTCTTCCAGGCCCCGCACCAGGGCCGCTGCAAAACCACCAATGAACGTGTCGCCTGCGGCCGTGGTGTCCAGCGGCTGCACCTTGGGCGCAGGGAAGTGCTGATGGCCCTGCGGGGTCACCCGCAAGGCGCCTTGGGCGCCGAGGGTGATGATCACCTTGCCGGCCCCCAGTTGCAGCAGCCGCTCACCGGCGCGAAGCGCACTGCCCTGGTCGCTGACGGCGATACCGGTCAGTGCTTCGGCCTCGCTTTCATTGGGGGTCAGGTAATCGATATGGGCGAACCAGGCAGCTGGCAACGGGCCTGTGGCGGGCGCCGGGTTGAGGATCACGCACTTGCCCAGTTCGCGCCCTCTGGCCAAGGCCCAGGCCACCGTCTCGGCCGGCACCTCCAGCTGGCAGATGATGACGTCGGCCGCCTGCAGCAACTTGTCGAAGCGCTGCACCGACTGCGGCGTCAGCAGGCCATTGCCGCCAGGGATGATGACAATGCAGTTCTGGCTGGCGGCATCGACGGTGATCAGCGCCACACCGCTACAAACCCCTTGGCACACGCTCACCGCCTGGCAATCGACGCCTTCGCGCTCCAGCGCCTTGCGCAGTTGCTGGCCGTAGGCGTCATCCCCGATGTTGCCGATCATCGCCACACTGCCGCCCAGCCGTGCCACCGCCACCGCCTGGTTGGCGCCCTTGCCACCGGGCACGGTGAAAAACGCCTCACCCGGCAGGGTTTCGCCGGCCCGTGGCAAGCGCTGGGCGCGGGCAACGAGGTCCATGTTTAGGCTACCGACCACCACTACCTTGGCATGCATGGGAATTCCTTAGCGGTAATCATTGAACAGGTCCGGGCGTGGCCCAGTGGACTCGCGCTGGACGATGCGCGGGGCAACGATGCGTTGTTCCGCCGAACCTTGCCGAGGCGTGGCGATGCGCGAGAGCAGCAGTGCTGCGGCGTTTTCGCCCAGCTCGCGGATCGACTGGCCCACGGTGGTCAACGGCGGGTACACGTAGCGGCTGAGCTCGATGTCGTCGAAGCCGATCACCGACAGCTCGCCCGGCACGTTGATGTTGCGCTCGGCGGCGGCACGCAGCACGCCAAAGCCGATCATGTCGTTACCGGCGAAGATCGCCGTAGGCCGGGCGCCATCGAGCAACTGCGCCGCCGCACCATGGCCGCCTGGGCTGGTGAAGTCGCAATGCAGCACGCGGGTCGGTTGCACCGTTGCGTCTGCCTCACGCATGGCCCGACGGAAACCGGCCAGGCGCAGTTGGCTGACGCCAGTCGCGGCGGGGCCGCCGATGTAGGCGATGTCGCGATGACCAAGCTCCAGCAGGTGCCGGGTGGCGAGGTAGGCGCCATGTTCGTGGTCGATGCGCACCAGATCGGCGTCAACCCCCTCCAGCTCGCGGTCGACAATAACCATGGGCGTGCGCACGCAGGCCAGGCTTTGCAGCAGGTCGCTGTCTTCGCCCACGGACGCCACCACCAGGCCGTCGATGCGCTTTTCCAGCAGCACACGCAGGTAGCTGCGCTGCTTCTGCGGGTTGTCATCAGAGTTGCACAGGATCACGCAATAGCCGTTGCGCTCGCAGGCGTCCTCGATGCCGCGCGCCAGTTCGGCGAAGTACGGGTTGACGCTATTGGGCACCAACAAACCGATGGTGGCGGTGCTGCGCGCCTTGAGCGAGCGCGCCACCGCGCTGGGTACATAGTCGAGCTCGACAATGGCGGCCTCGACTTTGAGCCGCACCTGCTCACTGACAGGGCGGGTCTTGTTTAGTACATGGGACACGGTGGTGTAGGAAATACCCGCCAGTGCCGCGACGTCTTTGATGGTGGCCATGTTTTCAGTTCCGCCGGCCTGCACGCCGGCTACGGTAAGTGTCGAGCACCACGGCGATGACAATCACCGCCCCGGTGATGATGCGTTTCGTGGGTTCAGATGCGCCGATCTGCGCCAGCCCCGCGGCCAGCACCGAAATGATCAGCACGCCAAAGAAGGTGCTGATCACCGAGCCGCGCCCGCCCATCAGGCTGGTACCGCCAATCACCACGGCGGCGATCACCTGCAGCTCCAGGCCGGACCCAGCATTGGGGTCCGCAGCCTCCAGGCGCGAAATCTGGAACAGCGCAGCCAGCCCGGCAAGCAAGCCCATCAGGGCGAACACCAGCACTTTGTAGGGGCGCGGGTCGATGCCCGCCAGGCGCACGGCCTCTTCGTTGGTGCCGATGCCGATCAGATAGCGGCCGAACACCGTGCGGGTCAGCACCAGTTGCGCCAACACGATCACCAGCAAGGCGATGATGAACGCCGGCGAGATACCGAACGCGACCGGGTTAGAGAACCAGGCGTAGGCATCGCCGATGTACGCGGTGCGCGAGTCGGTGAACTGGTAGGCCAGGCCACGGGCCATCTCCAGCACACCGAGCGAGACAATGAATGACGGGATCCGCCAGGCCACGGTGACGCCCCCGGTGATGCTGCCAGCCAGGGCCGCAACGGCCATGCCGAGCAACGCCGAAGGCAACACGCCCCAGCCCCAGCCGAGGATGGCCACACTGACCGTCGAGGCCGCCAGCGCCAGCACCGAGCCAACCGACAGGTCGATGCCGCCGATGATCAGCACGAAGGTCATGCCGACTGCCAACACCATCAGGTCGGGGATCTGGTTGGCCAATGTACTGAAGGTGGCATAGGACCAGAAGTGGCTACTGAGGAACGAGAACAGCACAATCATTGCCAGCAAGGCGCCGGCCAGGCCCAGGTACGTGCCCAGACCGAAATACGTGCCACTGCGGCGCACGGGGGCGGCGCCTTGGCTGTCGAGGGGAGTGGTTTTCATGCATCCGTCCTGGGCGCTGCGTCATGCAGCAGTGCGTCACGTTTCTGATAGCCGGCGAAGGCGGCGGCAAGCAGCTGGTCCTGGCTCCAGTGGTCGCGCTCGAAGGTGTCGATCAGGCGGCCGGCAGAGAGCACGGCAATGCGGTCGCAAATCAGCATCAACTCGCCCAGGTCGCTGGACACCACCACCAGGGCCTTGCCCTGGCGCGCCAGTTCGGCCAGCAAACCGTAGATGTCGAACTTGGCGCCGACGTCGATGCCACGGGTTGGCTCATCGAACAGCAGCACCTGGCAATCACGCTCCAGCCAGCGGCCGATCACCACCTTCTGCTGGTTGCCGCCCGACAGTTCACCCACGGCCTGGTGCGGGCCGGCGCTGCGGATGCGCATGGCCTGGATCTGGCGTTCGGCCAGGGCTTTTTCAGCCTCGCCGTCGAGCACGCCGGCACGCGATACCGCCCCGAGGTTGCCCAAGGCGATGTTGGCGCTGATCGACTGGGTCAACAGCAGGCCTTCGCCTTTACGGTCTTCGGTGATCAGGGCGATACCGGCTTTAACGGCGGCTTTGGGTGAATCGATCGTCACCGCCTGTGGCGGTTGGCCCAGCGCGATGCTGCCACTGTCGGCGCGGTCGGCACCGTAAATCAGGCGCAGCAGCTCGGTGCGGCCGGCGCCAATCAGCCCGGAAATACCGAAGATCTCCCCTGCCCTGACCTGGAACGACACCTCACGCACCTTGTCGCCACGGCTAAGCCGGTCGACCTTCAGCAACGGCGCGCCAATCTCGCGCCGGCCCAGGTCGATGTGCTCGCCCAGCTCGCGGCCGACCATCAGGTTGACCAGCTCGGCGCTGCGGTAACGCCGGATCGGCTCGTCGCACACCAGCTTGCCATCGCGCAGCACGACGATGCGCTGGGCCACGCGCTGCAGCTCTTCGAGGCGATGGGAGATGTACACGATGGCCACGCCGCGCTGACGCAGGCGCTCGATCTGGGTGAACAGCAGCTCTACCTCACGGGCGGTAAGCATCGCCGTGGGTTCGTCGAAGATCAGCACATGGCAATCGCCGATCAGGTTGCGGGCGATCTCGACCATCTGCTGATGGCCGATGCCCAACTCGCCGACCGGGGTGTCCGGGTCAATGGCGTCCAAACCGACCTGGGCCATGGCGGCGGTGGCCAGTTGGCGCAGGCGTTTGTGGTTGATCCAGCCAAAGCGGCTGGGCAGGTTGTCGAGGAACAGGTTTTCGGCCACGGTCAGGGTCGGTAGCAGGTTGAGCTCCTGCATGACCATGCGCACCCCGAGGCGCTCGGCCTCGCTACGGCTGCCGGGCGCGTAGGCCTGGCCGCGGTAGGTCATGTGCCCGGTGGTGGGCACCTCCAGGCCACTGATGAGCTTGGACAACGTGCTCTTGCCGGCGCCGTTTTCACCCGTCAGGGCCAGCACCTCACCGGCGCGCAGGCTCAGGCCGACATCACCGAGCACCGGCTGGGCGTAGGTCTTGCCTAGCCCACTGGCGGCGAACACCACTTCATTGGCCGTTGCAGGCATGGCCCTCTCTCCTGGCGGCTATCAGGGCTGGGTGATGAGCTGGACCGGGGTCTGGATGACGTTGTCGGCATCCACATCGGGCTTCTCGCCGTTGATCATCTTCAGCGCCGCCTGGATACCGTACACCGCCTGCTGGCTGGCGGCCTGATCGAGGGTGGCGAGCACGCGGCCATCCTTGAGCATTGGTTTGATGGCATTGATGTTGTCGTAACCGACCACTTGCACCTGGCCGGCCTTGCCTGCCGCGCGCACAGCCGACACGGCGCCCAGGGCCATGCTGTCGTTACCGGCCAGCAGGGCTTTGAGCTCGGGGTATTCGTTGAGCATGGAAGCGGCGACAGCGTTGCCTTTGTCGATTTCCCAATTGCCGGACTGCACCGAAACGATCTTCATCTGCGCGGCCTCCATGGCGTCCTTGAAGCCGGCGGTGCGCTGCTGGGCGTTGGTGGTGGTCGGCACGCCTTCAATGATGCCGACCTGGTCACCGGCCTTGAGTTTTTCATTGGCCAGGTAGTCGCCCACCAGGCGTGCGCCTTTGCGGTTGTCGGGGCCTACGAAGGGTACGCTGATGCCTTTGCTCTTGAGCAGCGCTGGGTCCAGGCGGTTGTCGATGTTGATCACCACCACGCCTTGGTCCATGGCTTTTTTAACGGCTGAAACCAGGGCCTTGGAGTCCGCCGGCGCAATCACCAGGGCCTTGGCCCCGGCGTTGACCATCTGCTCGACAATGCGAATCTGCTCGCCGGTGTCGGTTTCGTTCTTGATGCCGTTGGCGATCAGGTCGAAATCATTGGCGTGGCTTTTTTGGTAATCCTTGGCGCCATCTTCCATGGTGCGGAAGAATTCGTTGGCCAGGGACTTCATCACCAGGGCGACTTTGGGCTTTTCTTCAGCGTGCGCAGCACTGAGCGGTAGGGCCAGGGAAAGTGACGAGACGACAGCGAGGGCCAGCAGACGACCGGGGAACGGCAGTTTCATGGACGATGACTCCGAATCTTGTGTTTTTTATCGGATCGCAAACGTTTGCGTTGACTCACTATGGAAACAGGACCTGGTTTTGTCAAATCCGTTTGGCTGTTAAGGGCGAGTCACGCCTAGCGCAGATTATCCGGAATTTTTCCGAAAAACCGAACAGGTTTTCCTATGCTTGTTCGGGATTCCGAATGAATAGGGCCGCTGCGCGCCCCATCGCGGGCAAGCCCGCTCCCACAGATGCAGGGTTGCGCAGGCAAATACTGGCTCTAGCCAGGGATGGTACGAAACATGCGTTGTTTCTTGTGCGATACAGCAATCGCCTCAATAAGAAGAGAGAACAATAACTATGAATGCTGCACTTAAATCCTTCGCTCCCAGCGCACTCGCGCTGCTGCTGATCCTGCCGACCGCTGCTTCCGCCAAAGAAGCCGAAACCCAACAGAAGCTGGCCAACGTGGTCATCCTCGCTACCGGCGGTACCATTGCCGGCGCGGGCGCCAGCGCGGCCAACAGCGCCACTTACCAAGCGGCCAAACTGGGCGTCGACAAGCTCATCGCCGGTGTGCCCGAGCTGGCCGACCTGGCCAACGTGCGCGGTGAACAGGTGATGCAGATCGCCTCCGAGAGCATCACCAACGAAGACCTGCTGAAGCTGGGCAAGCGCGTCGCCGAACTGGCCGACAGCAACGACGTCGATGGCATCGTCATCACCCACGGCACCGACACCCTGGAAGAGACCGCCTTCTTCCTCAACCTGGTGGAAAAAACCGACAAGCCAATCGTGGTGGTCGGCTCGATGCGCCCGGGCACCGCGATGTCCGCCGATGGCATGCTCAACCTGTACAACGCCGTGGCCGTGGCCAGCGACAAGCAGTCGCGTGGCAAAGGCGTCCTGGTGACCATGAACGATGAGATCCAGTCTGGCCGTGATGTCAGCAAGTCGGTCAACATCAAGACCGAAGCGTTCAAGAGCGCCTGGGGCCCGATGGGCATGGTGGTGGAAGGCAAATCCTACTGGTTCCGCCTGCCTGCCAAGCGCCATACGGTCAATTCGGAATTCGACATCAAGAAAATCAGCAGCCTGCCTGCCGTGGACATCGCTTACGGCTACGGCAACGTGACCGACACCGCCTACAAGGCGCTGGCGCAAAACGGCGCCAAGGCAATCATCCATGCCGGTACCGGCAACGGTTCGGTGTCGTCGCGGGTGGTGCCGGCGCTGCAGGAGCTGCGCAAGAATGGCGTGCAGATCATCCGTTCGTCCCACGTCAACCAGGGCGGTTTCGTGCTGCGTAATGCCGAGCAACCTGACGACAAGAACGACTGGGTCGTGGCCCATGACCTGAACCCGCAGAAAGCCCGCATCCTGGCCATGGTCGCCATGACCAAGACCCAGGACAGCAAAGAGCTGCAGCGGATCTTCTGGGAATACTGAGTAACGCCAAGGCCGGTGCAGCCGCTGCACCGGCCCTCCCCTTCAGCCAGGCCTACGGCGCGATGCGCTTGAGCTCATTCAACAAGCCCATCAGTTGCTCCAGCTTGGCTTCGCCGAACTGGGCCTGGATCTTGCGGTAGTTGGCCTCCATCCCCTCGCGCATCGACTCGAAACAAGCCTCGCCGCGCTCGGTGAGGGTGACGAAAACGCGCCGCGCGTCCTGCGCGGCCTTCTGCCGGCGCACCAGGCCGTCGCGTTCCAGACGGCTCAACACCCCGGTCATGCTCGGCTTGAGGATGCAGGCCAGGTGCGCGAGCTGGTAGCTTTCCAACTCACCCTGCTGGCTAAGAATACGGATGACGCGCCACTGTTGCTCGGTCAGGTCATGTTCGTTCAGCAACGGCCGGAAAAATGCCATCGCGGCCTCTCTGGCCTGCAGCAGGCTCAGCGTCAGCGAGGGTTGCGTCTTGGTCATGGTGGCGCCTGTGTCAGGGATACAGCGGGCAAGATTAGGGGCATAGGCGAAAAGGGACAAGTCGCCTGGAAAGTGCAAGCTCTTCCATGGAAAACGCATTCAAGGCCAATGGGCAAGCTGCGACCATCCGGATCAAACAACAACGACGCGATCCGGGCGACCCCACGTGGCCACATCATTGCAACTGCGCTTGCCGCTGCCGGTATTCGCCCGGCGTGAGCTTGGCGTAACGGTTGAAGAACCGACTGAAATAGGCCGGGTCCTTGAAGCCAAGCTGGTAGCAGATTTCATTGGCCGTACTGCCGGAAAACAACAGCAGACGCTTGGCTTCCTGCATCAACCGTTCAAGCACCAGGCGCTTGGAAGGCAAATCGGCGATGCGCCGACAAACATCGTTGAGCCGCGCCTCGGTCACGCCGATCTGCTGCGCGTAGCGCGCCAGGGGCCAGTGCTCAAGGTAGTGCGCCTCGATCAGTGCGTTGAAGCGATGGAAAATCTTCAGGTCTTCATGCCTTGCGGGCGTGGATTCCAGCGAGTTGGGGCACAGCCGCAGCAAGCTGATCATGATCAGCCGGGTCAACGACTGCAGCGCCGCATCCCGCCCCGGATGGGGGGTGGCAAATTCATCGCTAAGCGCGTCCAGCCAGCGTTCGAGGCGGCGCGCCTCGGCCTTGTACTCAGCCGGCACATTGGCCAGGGCAACGCAGGCAGGCCGCACCTGCACTCCCACCGGCAGCAGGCTGGCGTCCGCTTCGATCAGTTGCCAGACCAGTTGCTGGCGCACCGTCAGCACATGGCCGTCGCTGTCCGCTTCGGTGACGAAGGCATGTGCCACCGTCGGCGGCGTCAAGAAAAACATCGGCCCGGACTCGATGTACTGCTGATCATCGAGGTACACCCGCACCGTGCCGGATTTGACGTAATGCACCTGAAAAAACCGGTCGTGCCGGTGCACGGGCATGTTGCGCCCGAAAAACCCGGCAAGGTTGCCCAGGCGGTCGTAATGCACCTCGCTGTCACTGTAGCGCTGGTCGTAGACCTGGCCGATGTTGATGTTCGGAATGGGATGCCGATCGCTCATGGCTGCTTACCCGCAAATCGCTTGACCGTGTTGACGTTCACCCATGGTGCCCCGGCTGTCCGGCAGATACCACTGGCTGAAGCCTTGACCTTCGTTAACATATTAACTATAACATTAACACGTTAACAATCTCGGCAGAGCGACCACCGCCCTGCACCGCCTGGAGAAAAGCATGAGCCATGCCCTGCATGACGTTGCGACCGGCACCCTGTTCGGCGTTGCGCTGAACTACCAGGGTCTGCTGCAGCAGCACGAAGCGGCGTTTCACGAAGCGCCCTACAAGCAACCGCCCGTCAAGCCGGTGCTGTTCGTCAAGACGCCCAACACCCGCAACCACCATGAGGGCAACGTGGTGTTCCCGGCCGGTGTCGAGCGCCTGCAACCGGGCCCAGCCCTGGGTGTGGTGATCGGCAAGGACGCCAGCCGGGTCAGGGCCGAAGACGCGCTGGACTACGTGGCGGGCTACACCATCGTCAACGAAGTCAGCCTGCCCGAGGCCAGCTACTACCGCCCTGCGGTCAAGGCCAAGTGCCGCGATGGCTTCTGCCCGGTCGGCCCCGAACTGGTACCGGCCGCCAAGGTGGCAAACCCGGACGCCCTGGGCCTGCGCCTGTGGGTCAACGGTGAACTGCGCCAGCAAAACACCACCGCCAACTGCGTGCGCACGGTTGCCCAGCTGATCGCCGAAATCAGCGAATTCATGACCCTGCATGCAGGCGACATTCTGATCACCGGCACCCCCGAGGGGCGCGTCGATGTCCAGCCTGGGGATCGCGTCGAGGTCGAGATCGACGGCCTGGGCAAACTGACCAACCACATCGTCGCCGAATGAGGATTGCACCCGTGAAACACGCCCGTATCCAGTTCGACGGCCAGGTCCACAACGTCACCGTCGAAGACGATCACCTGCGCCTGGCCGACGGCCGCCTGGTGCATGAAGACCAGGTGACCTGGCTGCCACCGGCCACCGGCAGCATGTTCGCCCTGGGCCTGAACTACGCCGACCACGCCGCAGAGCTTGCCTTCTCGCCGCCCACCGAGCCGCTGGCGTTCATCAAGTCGCCGGGCACCTACACCGGCCACAAGCAAGTCACCTGGCGCCCGGACAACGTTGCCTACATGCACTACGAGTGCGAGCTGGTAGCGGTGATCGGCAAGCAGGCGCGCAACGTCAAGCGCGAGGATGCCCTTAAGTACCTGGCCGGCTACACCGTGTGCAACGACTACGCCATCCGCGACTACCTGGAAAACTACTACCGCCCCAACCTGCGGGTGAAAAACCGCGACGCCACCACCCCGGTCGGCCCGTGGATCGTCGATGCGGCCGACGTGCCAGACCCGTCCAACCTGAAGCTGCGCACCTGGATCAACGGTGAGCTGAAGCAGGAAGGCAGCACCTCGGACATGATCTTCGACATCCCCTACCTGATCGAATACTTCTCCAGCTTCATGACCCTGCAACCGGGCGACATGATCGCCACCGGCACCCCAGAAGGCCTGGCCGACGTGGTGCCGGGCGATGAAGTGGTGGTGGAAGTCGAAGGCGTCGGCCGCCTGGTCAACCGCATCGTCAGCGAAGCTGACTTCTTCAAGAACAACAAGGCATGAGCAGCATGATCAAGCACTGGATCAACGGCCGTGAGGTCGAGAGCAAAGACACCTTCGTCAACTACAACCCGGCCACCGGCGATGCCATTTGCGAAGTCGCCAGCGGCGGTGCCGAGGAAGTCGCCCAGGCCGTTGCGGCGGCCAAGGAAGCCTTCCCCAAATGGGCCAACACCCCAGCCAAGGAGCGTGCCCGCCTGATGCGCAAGCTGGGCGAGTTGATCGACCAGAACGTGCCGAAACTGGCCGAGCTGGAAACCCTCGACACCGGGCTGCCGATCCACCAGACCAAGAACGTGCTGATCCCACGTGCCTCGCACAACTTCGACTTCTTCGCCGAAGTGTGCACACGCATGGACGGCCACACCTACCCGGTCGATGACCAGATGCTCAACTACACCCTGTACCAGCCGGTCGGTGTATGCGGCCTGGTCTCGCCGTGGAACGTGCCGTTCATGACCGCCACCTGGAAGACCGCACCGTGCCTGGCGCTGGGCAATACTGCGGTGCTGAAGATGAGCGAACTGTCGCCGTTGACCGCCAATGAACTGGGGCGCCTTGCCGTTGAAGCCGGCATCCCCAATGGCGTGCTCAACGTGATCCAGGGCTATGGCGCCACCGCCGGCGATGCGCTGGTACGTCACCCCGATGTGCGCGCGATTTCGTTTACCGGCGGCACCGCCACCGGCAAGAAAATCATGCAGACCGCAGGCCTTAAAAAGTACTCGATGGAACTGGGCGGCAAGTCGCCGGTCGTGATCTTCGAGGATGCCGACCTTGAGCGCGCCCTGGACGCGGCCTTGTTCACCATCTTCTCGCTCAACGGCGAACGCTGCACCGCCGGCAGCCGCATCTTCATCCAGGAAAGCGTGTACCCGCAGTTCGTGGCCGAGTTCGCCGCACGTGCCAAACGCCTGATCGTCGGTGACCCGACCGACCCGAAAACGCAAGTCGGCTCGATGATCACCCAGCAGCACTACGACAAGGTCACCGGCTACATCCGCATCGGCATCGAAGAAGGTGCGCGCCTGGTCGCAGGCGGCCTGGAGCGCCCAGCCAACCTGCCTGCGCACCTCGCCAAAGGGCAGTTCATCCAGCCCACTGTGTTCGCCGACGTCAACAACAGCATGCGCATCGCCCAGGAAGAAATCTTCGGCCCCGTGGCGTGCCTGATCCCGTTCAAGGACGAGGCCCAAGCGCTGCAACTGGCCAACGACACCGAATACGGCCTGGCCTCGTACATCTGGACCCAGGACATCGGCAAGGCCCACCGCCTGGCACGCGGCATCGAAGCCGGCATGGTCTTCATCAACAGCCAGAACGTGCGTGACTTGCGCCAGCCCTTCGGCGGCGTCAAAGGCTCCGGCACCGGGCGCGAAGGCGGGCAATACAGCTTCGAAGTGTTCGCCGAGATCAAGAACGTGTGCATTTCCATGGGCAGCCACCACATACCGCGCTGGGGTGTATAAAGCCGTCTCGATCGAGCGGGTAACCCTGTGGGAGCGGGCTTGCCCGCGAAGCAGGCACCACGGTGAATGGCACGGGCTTCGCCCGTGTTCGCGGGGCAAGGCCGCTCCCACAGGGGTTGCGCAGGCTTCGAAGTCTTGAGCAAGTCGTTTGCTCCTACACCATAACAACATCCTCTTACCGGAGATTTCCATGGGCAAACTCGCTCTCGCTGCCAAGATTACCCATGTACCGTCCATGTACCTGTCCGAGCTGCCTGGCCCGCGCCAGGGCTTTCGGCAAGCTGCCATCGACGGGCACTACGAGATCAGCCGACGCTGCCGTGAGCTCGGCGTCGACACCATTGTCGTGTTCGACACTCACTGGTTGGTCAACGCCAACTACCACGTGCTCTGCGGCCCGCATTTCAAGGGCGTCTACACCAGCAACGAACTGCCGCACTTCATCAGCAACATGGAATACGAGTTCCCGGGCAACACCGCGCTCGGGCAGTTGCTGGCAGCAGAGTGCAACCGCTTCAACGTCGAGACCATGGCCCACCACGCCACCACCCTGGGCCCGGAATACGGCACCCTGGTACCGATGCGCTACATGAACCAGGACCAGCACTTCAAAGTGGTCTCGGTCTCGGCGCTGTGCACCTCCCACTACCTGGCCGACAGCGCCCGCCTCGGCTGGGCCATGCGCAAGGCGGTGGAAGATCACTACGACGGCACCGTGGCGTTCCTGGCCAGCGGCTCGCTGTCACACCGCTTCGCCCAGAACGGCCAGGCGCCGGAATTCGCCACCAAGGTGTGGAGCCCGTTCCTGGAAACCCTGGACCACCGCGTGGTGCAGATGTGGGAGAACGGGGAATGGGAGGCGTTCTGCGGCATGCTCCCGGAATACGCCGCCAAGGGCCACGGCGAGGGGTTCATGCATGACACCGCGATGCTGCTCGGTGCCCTGGGCTGGTCGAAGTATGACGGCAAGGCCGACGTGGTAACGCCGTACTTCGGCTCGTCGGGCACCGGCCAGATCAACGCGATCTTCCCGGTCACCCCGCAGGATGGCGCTGCCATTCCCGCTGCGCAGGCCGCCAACCCGGCAGCCGTGGTGTCCACCAGCCGCCTGTGATCCCGCTGCCTGGCCGCTCTGCCGGGCGGCCAGGCGCTTCAGCTACGAGGATGCCCTTCATGCCACACCTGGTTCTGCTCTACACCCCAGACCTTGAAACCGACGCCGACATCCCAGGCCTGTGCCGCGCCCTGGCCGACACCATGCTCGAACAGCGCGATGCCGCCGGCAAAGCGGTGTTCCCCACCGGCGGTACCCGTGTGCTGGCCTACCCCGCCGCGCACTGCGCGGTGGCCGATGGCAACGGCGACTACGGCTTTTTGTACGCCAACCTGCGCATGGGCAGTGGCCGCCCCGCTGACGTTCACAAGGCAGTCGGCGACAGCCTGTTGCACGTGCTCAAGCAGCACCTGGACGCGCTGCTCCAGCAACGCCCGATCGGCATCACCCTGCAGATCGACGAGAGCAACGCGCAGGTCTACGACGCCAAGCACAGCACCCTGCACCCGCTGTTCAACAAGCCGGCCTGAGGCCGGCACCTTTCACCGCCTCATCCCACAATAAGTACAAGAATATGAGCACACTAGAGCATGCCTCGCGCACCACGGCGCAAGCCACACTCCTCGACAGTACACACCGGGCCGTCACCTGGCGGCTGATGCCGTTGCTGCTGGTGTGTTACCTGTTCGCCCACCTGGACCGCATCAACATCGGCTTCGCCAAGATGCAGATGAGCCAGGACCTGCACCTGTCCGATACGGTCTACGGGCTGGGCGCCGGGCTGTTCTTCATTGCCTACGCGCTGTTCGGCGTGCCGAGCAACCTGATGCTCGACCGCTTCGGCCCACGCCGCTGGATCGCCAGCCTGATGGTGGTGTGGGGTGCACTGTCGACCAGCATGCTGCTGATCGAGAGCAGCAGCGCGTTCTACCTGCTGCGCTTCGCACTGGGCGCGGCCGAGGCCGGGTTCTTCCCAGGCATTCTGGTGTACCTCAATCGCTGGTACCCGGCAGGCCGCCGGGCGCAGATCACTGCATTGTTCGCCATTGCCGTGCCGCTGGCAGGCGTGGTTGGCGGGCCGCTGTCGGGCGGCATTCTGGCCTTCATGCATGACGCCGCGGGCTTGCGTGGCTGGCAGTGGATGTTCCTGATCGAAGGCGCACCGGTCATCGTGCTCGGCTTGATCGTGCTGGCCGTCCTGCCGGAACGCTTCGAGCAGGTTGCCTGGCTCGATGCGCAACAAAAAGCCGCCCTGCGCGCCCAGTTCGGCCAGGAAGAACAACGCAAATCGGTCACGTCGTTCGCCGGTATCGTTGCAAGCCCTGCGGTGTGGCTGCTGGTGGCGGTGTACTGCGCGGTGATGCTGGCGGTGAACACCTTGGCGTTCTGGATGCCCAGCCTGATCCATACCGCCGGCATCGGCAGCGACGCCAGTGTCGGCCTGCTCAGCGCGGTGCCGTACTTGGCCGGCTGCGTGTTCATGCTCGCCTGCGGACGCTCGTCCGATCGCCATCGCGAACGCCGTTGGCACCTCTGCGTGCCGCTGTTGATGGCGGCGGCCGGGATCGCGATCGCCGCCCTTGCGCCCCACCAGGCGCTGCCCGTGCTGGCCGGCCTGGTGCTGGCAGGTATGGGCGCAAGCGCTGCCTTGCCGATGTTTTGGCAACTGCCACCGGCCTTTCTCAATGGCCGTACCCAGGCAGCCGGCATCGCCCTGATCAGCTCGCTGGGCAGCATCGCCTCGTTCGCCACGCCCTACTTCATCGGCTGGGTCCGCGACACCACCCAAAGTGCCAGCCTTGCGCTGTATGTGCTCGCCGCGCTCATCACCCTCGGCGGCCTGCTGGTGCTGCGCACTCGCGCCGCCATCGTCAACCCTTGAACCCTGAGACTCTGACCATGCTTGATAACGCTTTCATCCAACAGGCTGCCGAGCGGCTCGACCAGGCCGAGCGCACCCGCGAACAGGTGCGCCAGTTTTCGCTCGACCAACCGGCTATCACCATCGAAGATGCCTACGCCATCCAGCGCGCCTGGGTCGCCAAGAAGATTGCAGCCGGGCGCAAGCTGGTCGGCCACAAGATCGGCCTCACCTCCCGCGCCATGCAGGTGTCTTCGAACATCACCGAGCCAGACTACGGCGCGCTCCTGGACGACATGCTGTTCGATGAAGGCAGCGACATTCCCTTCGAGCGGTTTATCGTGCCGCGCGTCGAAGTGGAGTTGGCCTTTATTCTCGGCAAGCCGCTCAAAGGCCCCAATGTCACGGTGTTCGATGTGCTGGACGCCACCGAATGGGTCATCCCTGCGCTGGAAATCATCGACGCACGCATTCAGCAGGTCGACCCGCAGACTCAGGCCACGCGCAAGGTGTTCGACACCATTTCCGACAACGCCGCCAACGCGGGCGTGGTCATGGGCGGGCGCGCCGTGCGCCCCACCGAGATCGACCTGCGCAAGGTACCGGCCGTGCTCTACCGCAACGGCGTGATCGAAGAGTCCGGGGTCAGCGCCGCGGTGCTCAACCACCCGGCCAAGGGTGTCGCCTGGCTGGCCAACAAGCTGGCCGCGTATGACGTCACACTGCAGCCGGGCCAGATCATCCTTGGCGGCTCCTTCACGCGCCCGGTGGCCGCACGGCCTGGCGACACCTTCCACGTCGACTACGACCTGCTCGGCTCGATTGCCTGCCGTTTCGTTTGAGGACTTGCCCATGGACATGCCCGTCAACCACTTCAAACAACGCCTGCGCAGTGGCGAGCCGCAGATCGGCCTGTGGCTCGGCCTGGCCGATGCGTACTGCGCGGAGCTGGCCGCCAATGCCGGCTTCGACTGGCTGCTGATCGATGGTGAGCACGCGCCTAACGACCTGCGCGGCATGCTCGCGCAGCTGCAGGCGGTGGCTCCCTACCCTAGCCAGGCGGTGATTCGCCCGGTGATTGGCGATACCGCGCTGATCAAGCAAGTGCTGGATATCGGCGCGCAAACCCTGCTGGTGCCCATGGTGGAAAGCGCCGAGCAAGCGCACCAGCTGGTGCAGGCCATGCACTACCCACCCAAGGGCATACGCGGCGTAGGCAGCGCACTGGCGCGCGCATCACGCTGGAACAGCATTCCCGGCTACCTCGACCAGGCCGACGCGCAGATGTGCTTGCTGGTGCAGATCGAGAACAGGCAAGGGCTGGCCAACCTGGATGAAATCGTTGCCGTCGAGGGGGTCGATGGCGTGTTCATCGGCCCGGCCGACCTGAGCGCCGCCATGGGCCATCGTGGTAACCCTGGGCACCCTGAGGTGCAGGCGGCCATCGAGGACGCCATCGTGCGTATCGGCAAGGCGGGCAAGGCTGCGGGGATTCTCAGCGCGGACGAGAAGCTGGCACGGCGCTACATTGAACTGGGCGCGGCATTTGTGGCGGTTGGGGTGGATACCACGGTGTTGATGCGTGGGCTGCAGGATCTGGCGGGGAAGTTCAAAGGTACTTCGGCGTCGGTCAGTGAGGGGGGCGGCGTTTACTGAACATCCTTGGGGCTGCTCTGCAGCCCCAGCTATCAATGGCTCACATCTGAATAATCGCCTTCAGCACCGTCTTGAAGGTATCCAACTGCTCATCACTGAACTGCCCAAACACCTGGTCCTGCTGCTCCCTGGCAATGGTCCACAGCGCCTCGGTCTCATCCACCCCCTTCACCGACAGCCGCACCCGCCCCTCGTCATCAGCAATCAGGCCCTTGCGCTTGAGGTTGGCAACGGCCTCCTCGATTTCACGCGCAGGCATCGCCACTTCACGCTGCAGGTCGTTCATCCCAAGCCCAGCATCGTTCTCCAGCACCATCAACATGCGCGCCTCGCTGGTACGCAGCCCGGTACTCAGTTGGCGTGGCTGATAGTCGCCCTGATAAGCACGCAACGCCTGGGTCATCAGGTAGTACAGGTTGTGTTGCAGGCGGCCCTGGAAGTGGCTGCTCGGCGACTGGCCCTCCGCCCGCTGGGTCATGCGCGTGTGTGGCAGCACCATCGAGTAGGCGCCCTGGTGGTACAGCAGTGGAGAACGGCCAAAGTCATCGAACGCCACCACCTTGCCGACCAGAATCCAGTGGTCGCCACCGTCGAGTTGCTGAAACTTCTCACACTGAAAGCGCGCCGAGCAATCGGCCAGGAGCGGTGCGCCCCCCGCCCCTTCCTGGTAATCGATCCCTGCAAACCGATCATCCTTGGGCCGCGCGAAATTGTTGGACAGCTCAATCTGGTCCGCCGCCAGAATGTTCACGGCGAAGTGCGACGCTTCTTCGAATACTTCATGGCTGGTGGAGCGTTTGTCGATGCTCCACAAGATCAGTGCAGGCTCCAGCGAGACCGAGTTGAAGCTGTTGGCGGTGACGCCGACCTTGCGCCCGCTGGGGCCAGCGGCGGTGACAACGGTTACGCCGGTGGCGAAGTTGCCCAGCGCGCGGCGGAAGGCTCGGCTATCGAAGGCAGTGGCGGTTTCATTGGACATGCAAGACTCCCGGGCAGGCCAAGGGCCTGCCCTGTTTGTTGTTGTGTTTGTAAGGGGGAACGGCCAGCCGGCGGCTCAGACCATCGCCGGATCAGGCTCCAGGCCCATCAGCTCGCGGCCGAGGATCTGCGCGCAAACGTCATAGTCGGTGTAGGCGTGGGCACCGGTCAGGTGCGCATCACGGAACAGGCGCTGCATCTCGTTGCTTTCAAACCAGGCGCCGCCACCGGCCGCTTCCATCAGCCGGTCCACCGCCTGGATGCACATCTTCACGGCATAGCCCTGGTTGGTCCGCCAGAACGCCAGCGTGGCGCGTGTCGGGTATTCATGGCGCTCGCTGTACTCGGCGATTTCATCCCAGCTTTTTTCCAGCAGGGCACGCGCGGCTGCCACCTGGTGAGTGGACTCGGCCAAGCGCATGAGTGCAGGCGTTGCCGCCCCCACTGCCGCGCCGGTGTAGGCACGCACGCGGTTGCGGGTTTTCTCGCGGAACACTTCCAGCATGCGCTCGGCGACACCGAGGCTGACGGTGGAGAAACCACTGGCGAAATACGGGCGGTATGGGGCGAAGAAGATCTTGCTGTCCGGGTACAACCCAAAGCCTGCCGACTTGCCTTCCATCATGTCCTTGGCCTTCTGGATGCGGTGCTCAGGCACGAAGGCGTCACGCACGATCAAGGTCTTGCTGCCGCTGCCGCGCATGCCAACGGCGTACCAGTCATCACGGATTTCATAGTCACTGCGCGGCAGGACGGCAAAGCAGTAGTCCTGCGTGCCTTCGGCATTCTTGCGACGGAAGCCCATGATCGCCCACTCGGCATGGTCACAGCCGGAACTCCAGCCCATCTCGCCGCTGAACGTCACGCCGCCTTCGACTTCTTCGGTACGGCCAAAGGGCGCAATGCTGCTGCTGGCCGTCGCATCCGGGTTGGTTTGCCAGACCTCCTGCTGAAGCGTGGCCGAGAACATCGCCATCTGATGGCTGTGGGTGCACAACAGGCTCATGGCCCACGCGGTACTGGCACAGGCGCCCGCCAGCAAGGCAATGCACTGGGCAAACTGCGGCAGCGAAATCTCCATGCCGCCATAGTGCTTGGGCAAAAAGGCACGGTGCATGCCGATGCTCTTGAGCAGCGCGATATTCTCTGCCGGGACACTGCGATCCTGCTCCGCACGGACGGCATTGGCGGCAATCGTCGGCAGGATCGACTTGAGGTCTTCGAGCAGGGGATTTGGCTTTTTCATGAACGGTCTCTTTATTATTGGAGAGTCGACTTCGGCTGCACCAAGCCCTGTCGTGCGGGCGTTGCGGTGCGATGGAGCAGCCGGAAAGTCTGTAAAGACACGTTCAGTATGTGAGGTAGGGCTAAACCTCGAAATGCACGTTACGGCGGGAAAATTGCACTTTCCATGGCCGCTGGCGCGTCACGGTTTGATCTTTTTCATTTCGTTGAGCAGCTGCATCAGTTGCTGCAGTTTGTCTTCGCCGAACTGGCTGAGGATCCTTTCATAGTTGCGGGCCATTTCCTCGCTCATTGCCAGAAACGCCTGCTGCCCTTTGTCCGTCAGGCTGATGAACACCCGTCGCTGGTCTTCCGGCGACTTTCGCCGTGCAACCACCCCATCACGTTCGAGCCGCTTGAGCACACCGCTCATGCTGGGTTTGAGAATGCAGGCAAGCTCGGCGAGCTGATGGCTTTCCAGCTCGCCCTGCTGGCGCAAAATACGAATGACCCGCCATTGCTGTTCGGTCAGGTCATGGGCATTCAAGGCCGGTCGAAAGAACGCCATCGTGGCTTCGCGAGCCTGCAGCAGGGTAAGGGTCAAAGAGGGTCTTGGTGTGGTCATGCGTGCCCGGGCATCATGGAAAGTGGCGAGCAGGCCAGTATGCCAGCACGGGCTCATTAATACATTAACCAATCAGCCGATGACAGGCTCGGTCAACCGCTGCCAGCGGCACTGGCAGGCTGGTTACACTCGCTGGCAGGCAAGCACAAGACACCTGACGACAGCCAGGCGCTCAATGACCCCATGTGCCAGTGCGCTTGCGAAACGGCCCTATCACAACTCCAAATCAGCAGGCTGCGCCATGATCACCCTCGAAAGCCCGACCTATTACTGCGCGACCAAAAAGTACAACCTGAACTTCCCCACGCTGGAAAGTGACATCGAGGCGGATATCGTGGTCATCGGTGGTGGGTTTTCGGGGATCAACACTGCGCTGGAACTGGCAGAAAAAGGCGTGACCAACATCGTCGTGCTCGAAGCCCGCTACCTGGGTTTCGGCGGCACCGGGCGCAATGGCGGGCAGATCATGGCCGGTATCGGCCATGATCTGGAAAAGATCAGACACAGCGTCGGCGACAAGGGCTTGAAAGAGATCTTCAAGATCAGCGAACTGGGCGCCGGCATCATCAAGGCGCGCATCGCCCGCTACAACATCGATGCCGACTTCTGCCACGGTTACGGTTACATGGGTTTCAACAGCCGCCAGGCAAAAACCCTGCGCGCCTGGGAAAAGCAGTTCAAAGCCATCAATGCGCATGACGAGATCCGCTACCTGGAGGGCTCGCAAGTGCGCCAGATCATCGGCAGCAACGCCTACAGCAGCGCCCTGCTGCACATGGGCGGTGGCCACGTGCATTCGCTCAACCTGCTGCTCGGCGAAGCCCAGGCCCTGGTCGGCCACGGTGCGCGCATTTTCGAGCACAGCCCGGCGCTGGAAGTGACCTACGGTGAGCGCATCAAGGTGCGTACCGGGCGCGGCTCGGTGCGTGCGAGCAAACTGCTGTGGGCCTGCGACAGCTTCCTCAACAAGCTGGAGCCCGAGCTGCACGCGCGCACCATCAACACCTACGCCTTCCAGATGATGACCGAGCCGCTGCCAGACCCACTGATCGAGCGGATCAGCCCGATCCGTGGCGCCTACAGCGATATCCGCCCGGTAATCGACTACTACCGGGTCACCCGCGAGAACCGCCTGCTGTTCGGCGCCGCCACCTCCTGCATCGAGCACATCCCGCTGGACCTCAAGGCGTGGAACCGCGCCCTGATGCTGAAGATTTTCCCGTACCTCAAGGACGTGCGCATTGACCTGGCCTGGGGCGGCCCGATGGCCACCAGCGCCAACCTGTTCCCACAGATCGGCACGCTGAGCAATCGCCCCAACGCGTTCTATGTGCAGGGCTATTCAGGCTTTGGCGTCACGCCCAGCCACATCATTTGCAAGATCCTCGCTGAAGGCATGCTTGAAGGGTCGGCACGCTATGAGCTGCTGCGTTCGATCAAGCATGCACAGATCCTCGGCAAGGACCATTTTCGCCCACTGCTGCTCACGGCCGGCAAGGCCGTGCACCAGCTGTCGGGCTACTTCAACGGCCGCCGTTGAACCTTTCCTCTCACCACTGGAGAACTGCCATGACCCTTACCGCTGTCAAGCGAGGCGTACAACTGTCCGAACTGGACCCCTGGGGCACCGTTGCCGATCTGGGCTCGGAGATTCTCGAAGGCGAGGTCAACGCCTTTGGCAAGATGACCCACGGCGCCCCGACCGACCCGGTCAGCAGCGCCTACTTCGGCACCACCCGCGGCAAGTTCCGCATGGTCTATCCCTTCGACGAGCAGGCGGTGATCGTGACCGGCGAAATTCAGCTGACCGATGAGTCCACGGGGCAGGTCACCCGCTTCAAGGCCGGTGATGCGTGGTTTGTCAGCAAAGGTACGCCGGTACTCTGGGAGGTGCTGAGCGAATCGTTCGTCAAGCATTACCTGGCGGTGGCCTGAGGCTTGGCTCTCATAGAACAACACTTAACTTAATCAAACAGACGCCCCCTGTGGGAGCGGGCTTGCCCGCGAACACCGGCGAAGCCGGTGCCCGTTACCGCGTCGCTTTCTTCGCCGGCAAGCCCGCTCCCACAGGATTGGTGACGTGCTACAAAATCGCCGATCAGGCCATGGCCTGTGCGCGGAAATCCTTGGGCGATTGCTCGAACTGCTTCTTGAACGACCGGCTGAAATGCGCCGAGTCGGTGAAGCCCCACTTGTAGGCGATCGAGGTGATCGAATCGCGCTTGAAGAACGGGTTGGCCAGGTCGTCCGCGCTGCGCTTAAGACGCGCCCGCTGGATATAGCGGCAGACGCTGTCGCCCTCCTCCTCGAACAAGCGGTAAAGGTGGCGAACCGAAATATTCAGCCGGCCGGCCAGGTTGGCCGGGGTCAGCCCGGGCTGTGACAGGGAGTCGTCGATCACCTGTTGCACATAGCTGCGCAGGTTGGCGCCACTGAGCGGGCCAAGTGCATGCGGCTGGTCGCCATTGCGTTCGAAACCCGGTTCGAGCAACGCAATGAAGGCAGTCTGCAGCGCATCACCTTGCGCCCCGTCACCGCTGGCATGGTCTTCTTTGCACAGTTGGTCCATCAGCACATGCAGCATGCGCCCACAGGCATTGGTCGAGGAAATCTTGCCGAACATCGCCCCGGAGCCTTGCACATGCTTGCGCACCTGCTCGCGGGAAAGGGCCAGCGAGACATGCTCGATCAGGCCGTTGGGGGTGATCTCGCAACGCCCGACAGAATCCATCAGCAACAACTCGCCCGGCGCCAGGCTGACACGCATGCCGCCCTGCGCCACCGTCGAATACCCCATGCGCTGGCTGACCAGAAAGCAATGCTGATCATCGTCCAAGGTCGGGTTTTCACCCAGCCGGCGGATGTTACCGGCATTGGTGCGCAGATTGGCCAGGGGCAGGCCCGCACGGGAAAACGTAGAAACCTCGCCGATGAACAAGGAATGGTTGGAGGCAAGCGCTGTCTCGAAACGGCCGCAGATCTGCTGCATGGCCGTGGTCCAGCGTTCCAGCCCCTGACGGTTGGGTTGTTGAGTGTGCATGGATGCCCTCGACGCAGAATTTGTTGTTATGCGGCCATTGTTAACATGTTATCAATGGTCGCACAACTGTGATCTTTCGCCTGGAACATGAGCAAGGCACGTGCCAAAAAGGGGTCAGAGACGGGGCAGTGATTGCCCGAACAGGGCAAGGCAGGCCATCAGGTGCGCCCGTTGCGGCGGGCTGATCTGAATGTAGCGACGAAACGCCGGCATGCGGTTGACCACTTCGCTGCCGCCCATGTGCTCCAGGGTCAGCCACCAGTGGCCTGCGCGACACTCCAGGGTCAGGCGCTTGAAATCCAGCGGCATGAGCGCGGCGGTCAGTTGCGCATCGCTCAATAGCCGATCACGTACCTGGGTAAAGCGCGCCTTGTCGCCGCCGCGGTACACGCAGGCAAGGCCAGTACGGCGGATTGCACCCGTATGACGCATTTCAAGGGTAACCCCGCCCTCTTGCAGGGCAGGCATGCACAACTGGAATTCACAGGTCACCACGTGCATCAGCAGGTGTGCCTCGACGCACTCGCGCACCTCGGCATGCCAGCCTTGCGCCGGGTTGTCGATCACCCCGTGGGCCGGTTCCAGCAGGTGCATCTGCACCTGCCCCAGGTTACGCGACAGCAGCCCCAGCGTGGCCCCAGGCCGGTAACCGGCCGGGGCACGCGGTGCCAGCAGGCGCTCACGCAAACGTCTGATCATGATGCCGGTGCTCCACTGCATGGCCTGGCTCTGCCGCGAACTCTTTCTCCAGCACATCCTCCACCCGCGCAGGCTTGAACGGGTTGACCTTCTGCACGCACAGCGTCCAGAACAGCGCATAGGTTGCGGTACAGGCCAGCATGATGGCGAACGGTACGTAGATATCGGCGGGGTTCATGCCCGGTGGGGTGATGAACGCCATGCCGATGACGATACCGCCGCTGGAAATGATCTGCGGCAGCGGGAACAGCGGCGAGCGGTAGGCACGCGGCAGGTCGGGGCGGCGGATGCGCAGGATCACCACCGACAGCGTGACCAGCAGGTAGGCGGTGCTCCAGGCACACACTGCCGCGAGTACCAGGTGCAGGATGTTGTCCGGGTTGCCGCCCAGGTACCAGGCGTGCAGGCAAGGGATCAGGGCAACCACCAGAATGCACAGCAACGGCGTCTTGAAACGTGGATGCAGGTAGGCAAAGGCCTTGGGCAGCGCACCATCCACCGCCATGCCGTAGAGGATGCGCGGCACCCCGGCCATCAAGGTGTTGATGGTGGCGGCGCCGGCAAACAGAAAGCCGATACCCAGCCACACGGGGCCGATATCGCCCATCACCTGCTCGGCGAAACGCGGGATGGCCATGGGCGTGTCGAGCAAGTGCACACCGCTGGCGGCATCGAGCACGACGTTTTCCACCTGGCGCTTCATGGCCGCACCGTAGATGAACATGCAACTGGCCACGCCAAACAGGCCCAACGCCATGGCCCGCGGCAGCACCCAGGCCGAACGGCGCAACTCCGGCGCCAGCGGCGTGACGAACTCACAGCCGACGAACATGAACATGGCCATGCCGATCAGCGAGAGGATGGTCATCAGGTCGGTCCCGACCAGCGACGCCCCGAACGGCCCTTCCAGCTCAACCGCCGGCGCGGCAATCAGGCCCAGCACGCCAAACACCATCAACGTGGTCCACATGCCGAAGGTGAGGATCACTTCGGCCCGGCTGAACGCACTGACCCCAAAGGCATTGAGCACCGCGAACGACAACACGAAGCAGACACCCAGCAGCCACGAACCGCCTGCGGACTCAGCCAGGGTATTGAGGTGCTCGAAGTTCACCAGTGCCATGACCCCGGACAGGATGGTTTCGGCGGTACCGGCGAACACATGCACGATCAGGTAGGCCGACAACGTGCCGGTAATGGCGAAGAACCGGCCCATGCCACAGTTGATGTAGTCGTACACCGAACCTGTGGTCGGCAGGATCGAGGCCGCCTCGGCAAAGGTGGTCGACTGCGCCAGCATCATCAATGCCGCGATGACCATGGCCAAGGCGAAGGCACTGCCGCCAATGCCAAACCCCATGGTCGCGGTGAGGATCACCGGGCTGGCCATGATCAGCCCGACGGTGCTGGCCAGCGCCGTGGGGAACCCGACACTGCCCCGGTTGAGATGCTCGGTGAGCTTGTTGTTGAGTGACATCGTTATGCCCCGGCTTGTTTTTGTGGCGTTGAACGCGGCAAGCGAACCTGCACGCACGGCTGTTGGTTGCCTCCCTGCGTAATCACTGTGCGCCGCCACTGGCGGGGCGTCTTGCCCATGGCTGCCGTGGCCCTTGTTGCTGCCTGCCAGCACCAGCATGCCTGGCACGCAGCGTCATGCCGCCGTCACGCAGATGCAAGATCAACACCGTGCCCGCTCACTATGCTCGACGCTTTGGCGGCCTGCCAGGCCGCGCCCTTCTGCCTTCGGAGTCAGCATGAGCGACATTACCCTTCTTCCCGCCGTCACGGCATTCATGGCCCGACAACATGGCGTGTTCATTCACGGCCAGCACATCGCCAGCCAGTCGTCCTCGACCTTCGGCGTAGTCAACCCGGCCAATGGCGAAACCATCGCCCACATCGCCGACGCCAACCAGGCCGACGTGGACCATGCCGTGCGCTCAGCCCGCCAGGGCTTCACGACGTGGTCACGCACCAGCCCTGCCGCACGCGCCGCCGTGCTGTTCAAGCTGGCGGACCTGCTGGAAGCCAACCGCGAGGAACTGGCCCAGCTCGAAACCTTGCAGTCGGGCAAGCTGATCGGCATCGCGCGGGCGTTCGAAGTCGAGCAGGCCGCGCACTTTTTGCGCTACTACGCAGGCTGGGCCACCAAGATCACCGGCCAGACCATCACCCCATCCCTGCCCTCGTTTGCCGGCGAGCGCTACAGCGCCTTCACCCTGCGCGAACCGATTGGCGTGGTCGTGGGCATCGTGCCGTGGAACTTCGCCACCATGATCGCCATCTGGAAGCTGGCCTCGGCCCTCACCACCGGCTGCAGCATCATTCTCAAACCCAGCGAGTTCACCCCGCTGACGTTGCTGCGCATTGCCGAGCTGGCCAGCGAGGCCGGCCTACCGCCGGGCGCACTCAACGTGTTGACCGGTGGCGGCCTGGTGGGCAAGGCGCTGATCGAGCACCCCGGCACCGACAAGGTTTCGTTCACAGGTTCCGTGCCTACCGGCATCGCCGTCGGCCAGGCCGCCATGGGCGCGAAGCTGACCCGGGCAACGCTGGAGCTGGGCGGCAAGAACTCGGTAGCGTTCCTGCCGGATGTGGCGCTCGACAAGGCCGTCGACGGCATCATCGAAGCGGGCTTCCTGCACTCGGGGCAGATTTGCGCCGCAGGTGAGCGCTTCTTCGTCCACCGCTCGCGCATCGACCCGCTGCTCGACGCGCTGTCCCAGCGCCTGGGCCAACTGAAAATCGGTTCGCCGCTGGATGAGTCGACCCAGTTCGGCCCCGTGGCCAACAAGCCACACCAGCAAAAACTGGCCGAACTGTTCGCCACCGCGCGCAGCGAAGGCAGCCAGATCATCCATGGTGGGCACATTGGCGATGGCCCAGGCTGCTTTGTCGAGCCGACGGTGATACTCGCCAAGTCGGCAAGCGACACCCTGCTCAATCAGGAAACCTTTGGCCCGGTGGCCACCTTCCTGCCTTACGATGACGAAGACGAACTGCTGCACCTGATGAACGCTACGCCCTACGGCCTCAGTGCCAGCCTGTGGACCAACGACCTGGGCAAGGCCATGCGGCTTGTCCCAGAAATCCAGGCCGGCACCCTGTGGGTCAACATGCACACCTTGCTCGACCCGGCCGTGCCTTTCGGCGGTATCAAGGCGTCCGGCATCGGCCGCGAGTTCGGCTCGGCGTTCATTGATGATTTCACCGAGCTCAAGTCGGTGATGATCCGCTACTAAAAGCAGCCCACTGAGTAGACCTGGCCAAGGCGTGCAAGCGCCTTGGCAGCCACGAACAAGACCCCACCCAGCCATCCACGCGCTAATAGGCCGTCGCAGCCAACCGCGATGGCACCTCGCCCCCACGAGGATGCCCCCGAACAACAAAGGCTGCCTTGCAAGGTGCCGAGAACAATCGAGGGAAGTGCTATGTTCAAACCGCAACGGCTGTCCGCCCTGGCCCTGGCCACTCTTCTGGCCAGCCAGGCAGCGCCGGCCTACGAGCTTTACGCCGACGACGACAGCCACTTGAATGCCGACATGCTCGCGGTGTGGGGCATGTTCAACAGCCGCAAGAACTATGACGGCACCACCGGTGGCTCGACCTGGCGTGAGGGCTTCATCAAGTACGGCCTGAGCGGCGATCAGGGCCTGGCGGGCAATGGCACCCTCTATGGCGCATTGAACTGGGTGAGCTCCGCCACCTGGGGCGATGGCGATGCCGCTGGCAATACCGATGGCTCCGAACGCACCACCAAGATCGAGGACGCCTACCTGGGCTGGCGTTCAGGCGATCTGTTGCCCTGGTTGGGCAAGGACGGTGTGGATATTTCCGCAGGGCGGCAGGTGATCCGTCTGGGCAGCGGCTTCCTGATCAACGACGACGGCCCCAACCTGGGCAACGGCGTGGCGGACGGCACCCTGGACCGCGGCGGCGCCTACTACCTGGCTGCGCGCCATGCGTTCGACCGCACGGCGATCCTGCGCCTGGGCGGGCAAGATGGGCTGCATGGCAGCCTGTTGTGGCTCAAGTCCGATAACCGTGCCCAAGCCGAGACCGAACTGGCCGCAGGCACCCTGGACTACACCCATGCCCTGGGCACCTTGGGGCTGACCTGGGTGCATGGCATCGACGTCACCGACCAATGGGCCAGCGCGTTCCAAAAAGCGCGGGAAGGCATGGACGTCTATAGCCTGCGGGGCGAAGGCAGCGCCGGTATCGACAATGCCAGTTTCGCCTTCGAATACGCCTGGCAAGACAAGCAAGGCGGCCCGGAAAAAGCCTGGTACCTGCAGGCTGGCTACACCTTCGCCGACCTGCCATGGGCGCCTCAGGTGACCTATCGCTACACCCGCTACTCGGCCGGCTGGGACTCGCTATTCAGTGGCCTGTCCAGTGGCTACGGCACTTGGTTCCAGGGTGAAGTCGCCGCCAACTACGCAGGCCCATTCAACAGCAATACCGGCATCCACCATGTTGGCGTGAAGGCTACTGCGCTGGAAAACCTAACGGTCGGCGTGCTGTATTTCGACTTCGATACCGTGCGTACTCGCGACAGCCTCAACCTAGACGCCCGGGAACTTGATGTCTACCTAGAATGGGCGGTCAACGACCACCTGATCATCAGCCCGCTGGTGGGCCTGTATCAGCCTCGCAAGGATGAGCGCAGCGGCGGCAACCAGGTGGGTGGTAACGGCACCAACGTCTACAGCCAGTTGACTGTCGCGGTACCGTTCTAAACCACCTGCGAATGGGGCTACGGGGTGCATGGCACCGGCTTCGCCGGTGTTCGCGGGGCAAGCCCGCTCCCACAGGTATTGCGTCAATTTTTAGAACTTGAACAAGACAGTGCTCCCACATTTTGAGATCGCTCATCCCACCCTGGCACAACGGGTCAAATCGCCTGGCACGCTGACGCAAGACGGCCTGCCGGTCGTTAGCGAAACTGACTGCACGAATCACACCCCAGCCATAACAACAACACCTGACAACGGCCGCCCTGCGAGACTCGCCATGACCCTCGATACCCGAATTGACTTCATCTACCTGTCTGAACAGGACATGATCCGCGCCGGCGTCACCGACATGCCCGCCTGTGTCGACACCATGGAAGAAATGTTCGACCTGCTCTACCAGGGCGATTACCGCATGGCCGGCCCGAACAACGACTCCCACGGCGCGATGATCACCTTCCCCGAGCAATCGCCGTTCCCGCACATGCCCAAGCCGACCGCAGACCGTCGCATGATGGCCATGCCCGCCTACCTGGGCGGCAACTTCCGTACCGCAGGCGCCAAATGGTACGGCTCGAACATCGCCAACCGGGAAAAGGGCCTGCCGCGCTCGATCCTGATGTTCACCCTCAACGACGCCGACACCGGCGCGCCCCTGGCGCACATGTCGGCCAACCTGCTGTCGGCGTACCGCACCGGCGCCATCCCCGGTGTCGGCGCGCGCCACCTGGCCCGTAAGGACGCCAAGGTCATCGGCCTGGCCGGGCCCGGTGTGATGGGCAAGACCACGGTGGCCGCGTTCATGGCCGTGTGCCCGCAGGTGGACACGATCAAGATCAAGGGCCGTGGCCAGAAGAACCTTGATGAATTCGTTGCCTGGGTCAAGGCGAGCTTCCCGCAGATCACCACCCTCCGCGTCGTGCAGACCCTGGAAGAGGTAGTGCGTGACGCCGACCTGGTCAGCTATTGCAGCTCGGGCGAAGTCGGCGACCCCTCCACCTATCCGCTGGTGCGGCGCGAGTGGGTCAAGCCCGGCGCGTTTCTGGCAATGCCCGCCCCCTGCAGCATCGATGAAGGCATGGAGCGTTCGGATGTGCGCAAAGTGGTGGACAACACCGGGCTGTACGAAGCGTGGTTCGAGGAACTGCCCAAGCCTGCGCACAACCATGTGCCGCTGGTAGGCGTGCGCTTCATGGACATGATCGCCGAAGGCAAGCTCGACGCCGCGCACGTCGAAGACATCGGCAAGATCATCAGCGGTGATGCACCCGGGCGCCTGAACGACGACGAAATCATCCTCATGTCAGTCGGCGGCATGCCCGTCGAAGACGTCGCCTGGGGCACCGTCGTGTACCGCAACGCGGTCGAGAAAGGCATCGGTGTGAAGCTCAACCTCTGGGAAAAACCCGTCCTCAGCTGATCCCCCTCAACTCAAAAAGGTTACCCCCATGACTCAAATCACCAAACTGAAAACCGGCTCCAAATTCGAAGACATGGCCAGCTACTCCCGCCTGGTGGCGGTGGACAACTGGATCTACGTGTCCAACACCGCCGGGCGCAACCCGCAAACCCAAGTCATCCCCGAAGACGTGATCGAACAGACCCACCAGGTGTTCGCCAACATCGAAAGCGCACTGGCGGCAGTCGATTCAGGGCTGGGCGATGTCATCAGCTCGCGCGTGTTCATCCAGGACCCGGCCGATGTGCCCAAGGTGATGGAGGTGATCGGCGAGAAATTCAGAGGCATTGACCCGTCCACCACCGTCACCTGCCCACCCTTGGGCTCGACCGTCTACAAGGTCGAGCTGGAAGTGACGGCGTACCGGGGTGCCTCGCGCGCGCAGGTCACGCTGATCCGGCTGGGCGAGTGATACACCAGCCTTGAACCCGCAACGTTCCGTTCACACTGCCGCCGAGTGAAGCCATGTCCCCCGTCATTGATCCTGTGCACACCCCGACCACCCACCCTCAGGCCACGAGCGTGGTGATCATCGGGGGAGGCATCATCGGCCTTACCGCAGCCCTGACCCTGGCCGAGCGCAACATCCCCGTGGTGGTGCTGGAGAAAGGCCGCCTTGCGGGCGAGCAGTCTTCGCGCAACCTTGGCTGGGTGCGCAAGACCAACCGCCATGCGCACGACATTCCGTTGGCCCTGGCGGCCGATCAATTGTGGGCGAAGATGGCAGAACGGGTGGGCTGCGATGTGGGCTACCGGCAAGCAGGTATCATGTTCGTCGGCCGTAACGACACGCAGATGGGCATGCACGAGAGCTGGCTCAAGAGCATCGAGCACCTGGGGCTGGACTCTCGCCTGCTCAGCAACAAGGAGATTGCCAACAAGGTGCCAGGTGGCCGCGCCGACTGGGCCGGCGGTATTTACACCGCCTCGGACGCCCGCGCGGAACCGACCCTGGCGGCCAGTGCCATCGCCCGTGCAGCAATCGCCAAAGGCGCGGTAATCGTGGAGAACTGCGCCGTGCGCACACTGGTCACCGCCGCCGGCAGGGTCAGCGGCGTCGTCACCGAGCAAGGCGAAATCCGCTGCGAGCAGGTGTTGCTGGCCGGTGGTTTGTGGTCTCGCAAGTTTCTCGGCAACCTCAACATCGACCTGCCCACCCTGCCGCTGACCTGTTCTGTGCTGCGTACCCACCCACTGGAAGGCCCGACCGACATTGCCGTGGGCGCACCGGACTTTTCCTTCCGCAAGCACAAGGATGGCGGCTACATCATTACCCAGCGCGGGGCGCTCGATGCGTTCCTGACCCTGGACCACCTGTTGCTGGGCAGGCGCTACCTGCCGCAACTCAAAGCACAGCGTGACTTCTTGCGCATCAGCTTCGGCAAGTACTTTTTCAAGGACCTGGCCCTGGCCCGGCGCTGGGGCGCCTCGCAGGTCACGCCCTTCGAGCGCGTCAGGGTTCAGGACCCGCAGGCCAACACGGCACTCAACGACGAAGCCCTGCGCAACCTCAAGGCCGCATGGCCCGTGTTCGAGCAGGCACGGATCGCCTCTGCCTGGGCGGGCACGATCGACGTCACCCCGGACTCCAACCCGGTAATCGGCCCGGTGCAAGCCATTCCCGGCCTGACGCTGGCGACCGGGTTTTCCGGCCATGGCTTTGGCACCTCGCCGGCGGCGGGCCAACTGGCGGCCGACCTGGTTTCGCAGGCGCCACCGCTGATCGATCCAAGCCCCTACCGGTTCGAACGCTTCGCTTAAGCCCGGCGTTGGAGCGATTCAACTATCCACCTTGTGCATAGTTGAATCCCGGCTTGCGCTACCGGCAGCGCGCTGCCCCGGTGCTATATTCGGGGCCTCTGCACAGCGGTCCATGTCCCGAACAGGAGCAAGCGTGAGTTCTTTCACCTACACGATAAACCCAGACATTTTTGCCGATCACCCGCAGTACCGGCGCGGCGTGATCGTCTTCAAGGCATTGGACAACAGCCGCCCCGACGCGGCGCTGACTGCACTGCTCAGGCAAGCCGAGGTCGAGCTTCGCCAGCGGATCGAGAGCAACCCGGCCGACTATCCGCCAATCGCAGCGTGGCGGGACGCCTACCGGCTGTTCGGCGCCAAACCTTCGGAGCATCGCAGTTCGATCGAAGCGCTCAGCCGCCGCGTGCTCAAGCCAGATAGCCTGCCGGACATCAACCCACTGGTCGATATCGGCAACCTGGTGTCCCTGCGCCATGTGCTGCCAGCCGGTGTGCACCCTGTCGGCCCCGAGTCCAAACACCTGACCTTGCGCAAGACGGTTGCCGAAGACCGCTTTCTCGCAGGCCCAGGCGACGCACTGGAAACCCCTTCCCCAGGTGAAGTCGTACTGGCTGCCGGCAATCGGGTACTGACCCGGCGCTGGACCTGGCGCCAAGCGGGCGACACCCGCACCCTCGCCGACACAGACTGCGTCTTTTTCGACATCGATGGCCTGCCTCCAATCAGCCGAGAAAACGTACTGGCTGCGATATTCGACATCGTCTCGCTGGTCGAGCGTTACTGCGGCGGCCTCTGCGTTGGGCATGCCGTGCTGGATGCCGACCACCCCACGTTCACTGTCAGCCTCGACTGAGGGCAATGATGAACAGTGCCTTCAGCCATTTGAGCATTGCGCAACTGACGGCACTGTTGACGATTCTTGAACTGCGCAACCTGAGCCAGGCGGCCCTGCGCCTGGGCACCAGCCAGTCCGGTGTCAGCCGCCATCTGGCGCAGTTGCGCGAAGCCTTTGCCGACCCGCTGATGATCAGGCAACAGCGTGAGTATGTGCTGACCGAGCGCGGGGAAGCGTTGATCGAACCGATCAAGACCATCCTGGAAAAACTCCAGGAAATGAGCACACCCACAGCATTCACCCCCCTCACCTGCGCCCGGCGTTTTCGCCTGGCAGGTTCGGACTATGTCGCACAGCACATCCTGCCGGGCTTGCTTGCACAGATGGCAGACCTCGCCCCAGGGGCCGATATCGATTTTCGGCTGTGGCAGCCCGACCGTTTCGAGTGGTTGGCAACGGGTGAACTGGATGTCGTCACCAGCATGCTGGAAGGCACTCCTGCCGCCTATCACGGCAGGATCATCGGTGAAGACCGCGCCGTGTGCTGCATGCGTGACGACCACCCACTGGCGTCCCTTTCAACGTTGGATATCACCGCCTACCTGGCGTGGCGCCACGTCAAGATCACCACCGGCGGCGACAAGGACGGCTTCCTCGAAGCCTACCTGCGAAGGCACAGCCTGCAGCGCGACCTGAAGCTCAGCGTCCCCTTCTACTCTGCAGCCCTGAGCGTGATTCGCGACAGCGACCTGTTGTTGATGCTGCCCGAGCACATCGCACGAAAATGGTCGGAACAAGGGGGTGTCTGCTATCGCCCCCTGGACTTCATGGCGCATCAATTCCGCTACTGGGTGGTGTGGCACAGCCGCACCCACAGCTCACCTGAACATGCCTGGTTCCGGCGCCTTGTTCATACCCATTGCCAGCAATCGCACTCCCTTAGCCCGGGCACTTGAACACGTTGAAGCTGACTATCCAGTATCTGCATAGTCCGCATTTAATAACTGAAACTTCGTTGGAAACTTTTGGTGTTAACGTAGTTGCCAGCCAGGTGACACGTTAAACCCGTTGCGCCTCGCTTAACCCACTACCGAGCACGTCCCTTATTACTCTGCCAAATCATTCAGGTTCGCGGGCAGGCGCCCGTGCACCTGAAAACAATCGAGAATAAAACGATGAGCAGAACCAACGTTTCACAACCCGCGTTCGAGCGAAACCTTTCAAACCGGCATATTCAAATGATCGGGCTGGGCGGGGCCATTGGCACTGGCCTGTTCCTGGGCAGTGCCGGTGTTATCAAGTCGGCGGGGCCAAGCCTGCTGATTGGCTACATGATTGCAGGGCTCATCGCTTTTCTGATCATGCGCCAACTGGGCGAGATGCTGGTGGATGAACCCGTCTCCGGATCGCTTAGCCATTTTGGCAATAAATACGGCGGTGGCTTCATGGGCTACCTCACCGGCTGGAACTATACCGTCACTTACTTTCTGGTGGGCATGGCCGAACTTACCGCACTCGGTAAATACATGCAGTTCTGGTGGCCCGAACTTCCAACCTGGGCAACGGCCGGGTTCTTTCTGGTATTGATCAGCGGCATCAATACCCTCAACGTCAAGGTTTATGGTGAGTCGGAGTTCTGGTTCGCAATCATCAAAGTAGGCGCAGTCGTGATGATGATCGCGATGGGCAGCTGGTTCATTTTCGGCCCCAACACGCCGCCGCAGGCAGCGGTCAGCAACCTGTGGAGCCACGGTGGTTTCATGCCCCATGGCTGGCATGGGCTGATCATGGCGCTGCCGTTGATCATGTTCGCCTTCGGCGGCCTGGAGTTCATCGGTTTCACCGCGGGCGAAGCCAAGCACCCAAGCAAGACCATCCCCCGCGCCATCAACGCCGTGCTGTATCGCATCGGCTTGTTTTATGTCCTGGCGTTGGCCGTGCTGTTGGCACTGCCCCCGTGGGACAACCTGGTCGCTTCGCTGACTGCATCGGGTGACCCCTACAGCGCCAGCCCGTTCGTCAAGATTCTGAGCCTGCTGAACATTGATTACGCGGCCCACGTACTCAACTTCGTGGTGTTGACGGCTGCCCTGTCGGTTTACAACGCGGTGGTGTACTGCAACTCACGCCAACTGCATGCCATGGCGCACCAGGGCCATGCCCCCCGTGCGTTGATCAAGTTGAGCGAGCGGCGTATCCCGATCAATGCACTTCTGCTCACCGGCCTGGTGACGGCAAGTTCGGTTGTTATCAACTACCTGTCGCCGGAAGGTGCACTGGAAACACTGATGTCGCTGGTGGTTGCCACCACGATGATGAACTGGGCGCTGACCAGCTTCATCCACTTGAAGTTCCGCAAGGCCAAGCGTGAAACAGGCCAGCTCACCGCCTACCGCTCCCCGCTGTACCCGTTCACCAATTACCTGTGCATGGCCTTTATTGTCGGGTTACTGCTGATCATTGCCTTTATCCCAGGCATGCGTATTTCGGTACTGCTGATGCCGTGCTGGTTATTGGTCATGTTCCTCAGTTACCGAAAGTTGAAAAGCAACCCGGCCGCTACTCACATTGTTTCCAGCCCTTCCTGATAGGTACCCCGATGAAAACTGATCAAGCGAACGTGCAGACTCTTACCGGGGGCGATGCCATCGTCGAGAGCCTCAAAGCCCATGGCGTGGATACTGTGTTCGCGCTGCCGGGCGCGCAGATCTATGGCCTGACCGATGCCCTGGCCCGTAATAGTGACAGCCTGCGTATCTACGGCGCGCGTCACGAGCAAACCAGTGCCTACATGGCATTCGGTTATGCCCGCTCCACCGGGCGCCCAGGGGTCTTCACCGTTGTGCCCGGCCCGGGCATCCTCAACGCCAGCGCGGCGATGCTGACCGCGCAGGGTTGCAACGCCCCGGTGCTGGCCCTGACCGGCGACGTCATGAGCCCCTTCAAGGACCGCGGGCGCGGCCAGTTGCATGAACTGCCACGACAGCTCGAAGTGCTGCAAAGCATTGGCAAGTGGGCGGCCCATATCGAGCAACCTGCCGAGACCTCTTGGCGCGTCGCCCAGGCCTTCCAGGCGATGCAATCGGGCCGGCCAGGCGTGGTGTCACTGCAAGCCTCGTGGGACTTTTTCACCCAGCGCGCTGCGGTGCAGATCCAGCAACCTCTCGCGCTGCAGCCAAAGCCTCCAGTCGACACCGATGCCGTGGACGTCGCAGCGAAGCTGCTGAGCCAAGCCTCGAACGCGATGATCTTCGTCGGTTCGGGCGCTTTGGACGCCAGTGCTGAAGTCAATCAACTGGCCGAGGTATTGGGTGCACCCGTCGTAAGCTTCCGAGGCGGGCGCGGTGTCGTCTCCGACGACCATCCCCTGGGCTTTACCGTCGCAGCAGGTGCACGGATCTGGGCACAGACCGATGTCGCCGTGGTCATCGGCTCACGCTTCGAGCTGCTGGATATTCGCTGGCGCCACCGCCCTGCAGGGCTGAAGCTGATTCGTATCGATATCGACCCGGCTGAAGTGCGCCGCATTGCAGCGGACGTCAACCTGGTGGCCGACGCAGCCGATGGCGCTGCGGCCCTGGCCCAGGCAGTGCTCAAGCACGGCGCTCCCAAACGGCGTGATGCGCAGCTGGCTGAAACCAAGGCCGCCGCCGAGCAGGCCATCCAGTGCGTGCAACCGCAACTGGACTACCTGCGCGTGATCCGTGATGTCTTGCCACGAGACGGCTTCTTCATCGAGGAAATTTCCCAGGTGGGCTTCACCTCGATCTTTGGCTTCCCAGTGTACAAACCGCGCACCCTGGTCACCTCGGGCCACCAAGGCACCCTGGGCTTCGGCTTCCCGACTGCACTGGGGGTAAAGGCAGCCCACCCGGACAAAGCCGTGGTCTCGATCTGCGGTGACGGCGGCTTCATGTTCGCTGCCCAGGAGTTGGCAACGGCAGTGCAGTACAAGCTCAACCTGGTCACCTTGGTGTTCAACAACAACGCATTCGGCAACGTCTATCGCGACCAGCAGGAAAGCTTCGGTGGGCGCCTGCTGGGCTCGGAGCTGGTCAACCCGGACTTCGTCAAATTCGCCGAAGCCTTCGGCGTCGAGGCACACCGTGTAGACAGCCCGGCACGCCTGCGCCCGGTGCTGGAACGTGCCTTCGCAGCCGACAAACCCGTGCTGATCGAAATCACGGTCCCGCGCGGCAGCGACTCAAGCCCGTGGCAGTTCCTGCACCCAAGCTTCTCTCACTAAAATTGGAGGTAACCCAGATGTTCGAGCAGGTCGAAGCCTACCCAGGCGACCCCATTCTGTCCCTGATGGACGACTTCCACGGCGACAACCGCGCCGAGAAGGTCAACCTGAGCATTGGCTTCTATTACGATGAAGCAGGACAGGTACCGGTGCTGGACACGGTCAAGGCAGCCAAGGCGAAACTCGATGGCGTCGCCCCCGCAGCCAACCTGTACCTGCCCATGGATGGCCACCCAGCTTTTCGCAACGCGGTTCAAGCCTATTTGTTCGGCGAGATCGCCCCGCAAACAAGCGATCGCATCGTCACCCTGCAATCGGTAGGTGGCTCCGGGGCCTTGCGCGTGGGGACCGATTTCCTCAAGCGTTACTACCCCGAGGCGGGCGTGTGGGTCAGCGACCCAACCTGGGACAACCACCTCGCAATCTTCAGCGGCGCCGGCTTCCCGGTTAACCGCTACCCGTACCTGGACGAGACGGGTAGCCACGTCGCGTTCGAGCGCATGCTGGCCTGTTTCGAGCAACTGCCCGCGCACGCCATCGTGCTGCTGCATGCCTGTTGCCATAACCCGACCGGCATCGACCTGACCCCGCAGCAGTGGGACGCGGTATTCGACCTGTGCCGCCAACGCAGCCTGATTCCGTTCCTGGATGCGGCCTATCTGGGCATGGGCGACGGTGTCGACCAGGACGCCTACGCCATCCGCGCGCTGGCCAAGGCTGGCATTACCGGGCTGGTGGCGAACTCGTTCTCCAAGGTGTTCTCCTTGTACGGCGAGCGCGTGGGTTCGTTGTCGGTGGTCTGTGAAAATGAAGCGATTGCCGCGCGGGTTGCCGGCCAGCTCAAGGGGACGGTGCGGACCAACTACTCCAACCCGCCAAGGCACGGGGCCGAACTGGTTGCCACCATCCTGACCGACGATGACCTGCGCCAGGCATGGCGCGCCGAGCTTGAGGCGATGCGCCTGCGCATGGTCGACATGCGCCATGCACTGCATGCCAAGTTCAAGGGCATCGACGCTTCACTGAATGTGAACTACCTGCTCGATCAGAAAGGCATGTTCAGTTACACAGGCCTTAGCGCGGATGCCGTGGACAGCATCCGCGAGCAGCATGCGGTGTACCTGATTCGAAGCGGCCGTATCTGCATCGCGGGCCTCAACGAGGCCAACCTGGACGCTGTCGCCAACGCTCTGGCAAGCCACTCGGCAGGTTGATTTACGCTGGCGCCCGCAAGGGCGCCTTCAGCGGCGCGGCGCATCAGCGAAAATGCGCGTAGCTCTCACACTCTTTCGCCTCACAGGCAGTTGCGAATTTGCTTACAGTGAAATACTGTATGCACATACAGCAAAAACAAGGAAATGCCTGTGGCCAGCACCTCCTCAGCAACGCCGAGTAGCTATGAGCAACTGGGTGTTCGTATCCAGAAGATCATCAACAGCCCCACCGCCCAGCGCAGCCGTGCCGCGCTCATCTTCCGCCTGGAGCAGGAGTCCCCGGATGATTGGGAAACCCTGCTCGAAGAAATCGCCGAAAACGACAACGTCACCCTTGCCCATCGCGACGATGGTGGCGTGCAGATTTTCTGGACCGTACCCAAGGAAGACTGACCACGCATGAGAGTTTCGTTTTTCGCTGCCGCCTGCCTGCTAGTGTCCATCCCGTTCGCCCATGCCGATGCTCCACGCACCTTCCAGGAGGCCAAGAAGGTCGCCTGGAAGTTGTACGCGCCACAGTCGACGGAGTTCTATTGCGGCTGCAAGTACAAAGGCAACAAGGTCGACCTGGCCTCTTGCGGCTATACACCGCGCAAGAATGCCCAACGGGCTTCGCGCATCGAATGGGAGCACATCGTGCCAGCCTGGCAGATCGGCCACCAACGCCAGTGCTGGCAGGACGGCGGGCGCAAACAGTGCTCGCAACACGATGAGGTGTACAAGCGCGCCGAGGCTGACCTGCACAACCTGGTGCCCAGCATCGGCGAGGTCAACGGCGACCGCAGCAACTTCAGTTTCGGTTGGCTGCCCGAGCAGCGGGGCCAATATGGCAGTTGCCTGACCCAGGTCGACTTCAAGGCCAAGAAGGTCATGCCACGCCCATCTATCCGGGGCATGATCGCACGCACGTACTTCTACATGAGCAAGCAGTACAACCTGCGCTTGTCGAAGCAGGACCGCCAGCTGTTCGAGGCCTGGAACAAGACGTATCCGCCGCAGGTTTGGGAACTGCAGCGCAACCAGCAGGTGGCCTGCGTGATGGGGCGCGGTAACGCGTTTGTCGGGCCGGTCAACCTCAAGGCCTGCGGCTGAGGTTCACGCCAGTGTCTGCAGGTAGGCGCTGGCTTCCCGGTAACGGGCCAGCCGCGCAAGGTCAGCGGGGCCTGGGCAGGGGATGCGCGAAAGGTCGCTGTTGTCGGCCAGGTCGGCCAGTTTGACGGTGCGCGCCAACGGGTCTACCCCGAGGCGTACGACGAAGTCCTGGTAGGCCTCGCCGTCACGTCGGCTCAGTGCCAGCAAGGCGGCGAGAATCTTCAGTGCAAAACCTTCACGCGCCAGATCAGACAACGTCAGCGGCGTGTCTTCGATAACATCGTGAAGCACCGCGACGATCCGCTGCTCGGGTGTGGCGACCCGCATCATCACGCGTAACGGGTGGAGGATATACGCCGCCCCACCCTTGTCGTATTGCCCTTCATGCGCCCTGGCAGCCACAGCAATGGCCCGCTCCAGTGTAGACATGAGGCCCTCCCCGTTCAGCTCTCCCAGTGCAAGCATAGCCCGCACGGGGGTATCACGCCCACCCTTTGCAGAAGCAGCCTTGTGCTGCAAAGAGGCCGGCGCAGACGCCCTGGCGGATCGCGTTGCGGAGTTAACGCTGGGCGCCGTGCTGGATAACCACCGAGTCAGTCCCCAGTTTGGCCATCACTTCGGCCTTGCGCGCCTCGGCCTCTTCCTTGGTCGGGAACGGCCCCATCAGCACAACCGGCTTACCGTTGCGGTACTCGACAGAAGACGGAATGCCCTTCTCGATCAGGCGCGCGGTCATGTCGCTCAATGCGCCCATGTTCGCGCCCTGCACCACTTCGACATCCCAGCCTTCAGGCGCCGGCTCACCGGCCAGCGCCTCGGCGCGGCGCTGCAGGTCGGCGCCACCGCACAGCTCGCGGATGCGCAGGTTGTTGCCGCTGTCGTCGACGATGATCTCGTATTGGCCATCACGCTTGATTGCCACATAGCTGCGGTAGGCTTCGTACTGCCCGGCGTCGTCCTTGCCGCGGACCTGGCCGCAGAGGGTGCCTTGCGTGTCGATCCGCACGTTGCCGAACTTGGCGGTCTTGGGGTTGTGCAGGTGCTCGGCCACCTGCTTGTGCACGCCTTCGACCTCGTTCTCACAGCCCGCCAGGGCGAGCACTGCCATTACCACAGCCAGTTTGCGCACGCGTGTACCTCCAGATTCGAAGGGGCGGAGTCTAACATGGCGGCACTCGGCCGCCGACGTCCACGCTGATACAGCGCGTTACACGCCGGTAAGGCTTTTTCAGGCACAAACAAAAAGGGCGACCCTTTCGGATCGCCCTTTTCATTGCCCGAAGATCGGGACTTTGTTTGGTAGGCACAATTGGACTCGAACCAACGACCCCCACCATGTCAAGGTGGTGCTCTAACCAACTGAGCTATGTGCCTGTCGTGTGGTGCGCATATTAGACATCGAATGCGTACCTGTAAAGCTTTTTTTTCAGAAAAATCAAAAACTTTGGTAATTGACCCTGGGGGCTGCTTCACACCCCTTCCCGACCGGCAAAACCGTACCAGAATGAAAAAAGGGTGACCCTTGCGGATCACCCCTTTTCGATTTGGTAGGCACAATTGGACTCGAACCAACGACCCCCACCATGTCAAGGTGGTGCTCTAACCAACTGAGCTATGTGCCTGTCGTGTGGTGCGCATTCTACGCATTCCAAAAACCATGTCAACACTTTTTTTCGCGCTAACTTACTGAATCTTAACCTCTTTATAGAGAAGCCTCGGCGACGGCCGGGTAAAGGATTTTTAACGGACGACTAGCGGGTGTTTATTATTATTGATAGCATCGCTACATTCGTTAAAAATATAAAACACGAGGTTCCTCGAGCATGGCCAACACCCCCTACCCCCAGTCCTACTACGCCGCCTCGGCTAACCCGGTGCCGCCACGTCCGGCGCTGCAGGGTGAGGTGGAAACCGATGTGTGCATCATTGGCGCCGGCTACACCGGCCTGTCCAGTGCACTGTTCCTGCTGGAAAACGGCTTCAAGGTCAGCATTGTCGAAGCGGCCAAGGTCGGTTTCGGCGCATCTGGCCGCAACGGTGGCCAGATCGTCAACAGCTACAGCCGCGACATCGACGTGATCGAGCGCACGGTTGGCCCTAAACAGGCACAACTGCTGGGCCAGATGGCGTTCGAAGGTGGCCGCATCATTCGTGAGCGCGTCGCCAAGTACAACATCCAGTGCGACCTTAAAGACGGTGGCGTGTTCGCTGCCATCACCTCTAAACAGATGGGCCACCTGGAATCGCAAAAGCGCCTGTGGGAACGCTTCGGCCACAATCAGCTTGAGCTGATGGACCAGAAGCGCATCCGTGAAGTGGTCGCGTGCGACAGCTACATCGGCGGCATGCTGGACATGAGCGGCGGCCACATCCACCCGCTGAACCTGGCCCTGGGCGAAGCTGCAGCGGTCGAATCGCTGGGCGGCATCATCTATGAGCAAACCCCGGCCGTTCGCATCGAGCGTGGCGCCAACCCGGTCGTTCATACACCACAGGGTAAAGTGCGCGCTAAGTTCATCATCGTCGCCGGTAACGCCTACCTGGGCAACCTGGTGCCGGAGCTTGCCGCCAAGTCCATGCCGTGCGGTACTCAGGTGATCACCACCGAGCCACTGAGCGAAGAACTGGCGCGTACCCTGCTGCCGCAGGATTACTGTGTCGAGGACTGCAACTACCTGCTCGACTACTACCGCCTGACCAGCGACAAGCGCCTGATCTTCGGCGGTGGCGTGGTTTACGGCGCGCGCGACCCGGCAAACATCGAGGCGATCATCCGTCCGAAGATGCTCAAGGCCTTCCCGCAGTTGCAGAACGTGAAGATCGATTACGCCTGGACCGGCAACTTCCTGCTGACCCTGTCGCGCCTGCCTCAGGTCGGCCGCATCGGCGACAACATCTATTACTCCCAGGGCTGCTCGGGCCACGGCGTGACCTACACGCACCTGGCAGGCAAGGTGCTGGCCGAAGCGCTGCGTGGCCAGGCAGAGCGCTTCGATGCGTTCGCCGGCCTGCCGCACTACCCGTTCCCGGGTGGGCAGATGCTGCGTGTACCGTTCAGCGCCATTGGTGCCTGGTACTACAGCCTGCGTGACCGTCTGGGCTTCTGATGCCTCAGTAACATCGCACCGGCCTCTTGGCAAAGAGGCCGGTGTACTGCTTACCGCCCCAGGCTGTTCACCGCCTGCTTCGCGGCGATTTCCTGCCCTGCGCGGGCCAGTTCATCGGCAGCCTGCAACCAACGTTGCCGGTCTACCTGGGCTGGCAATTGCCGCGGCGGCTGCACCAGCACTGCCCAACTCCCCTGCTTGGCCCAGGCCGAGGCAAAGTCGTCAAAGGCCATCAGTTGCCGACGGTGCATGCCTGAGCGCAACAGTACCCGCTGCTTGTAACGGTCATAACCGATCAGCACTGCGTAGCGTGGCTCGCTCCACCAGGCCGAACCCTCCTCGTAACGCAGCAACACCGGATTGCCCGCCGCCACCTGCGTTAGCAACGCATCCAGTTGCTTGTCCAGCGCATACACCACCATGCCGTAGTCCCGCGCCACGCGGGGGATGCTGGTGTCCAGCGTTTCGGCGCCCTGGGGCAGGTTCAGCGGCTTGTCCAGCAAACCAGGGGTGATGGGCGCGCCCTGCTGAGAAAGCAGCGCGGCCAGGGCCATGGCCCCGCTATGGTTGGCGTTGCCACGGTAGAACGGCACGCTGCTGATCTCGACCCGTTGCGGCAGGCCTTTGAGGCTTGCGGGCGGTGCGCTGGCACATCCGGCCAGGCTGGCCGCCACCAGGCACGCCAGCAGCGCCCGGCGCGGGGCTGAGGCCAGCGATTTTAAGGAAACTTGCTGCATGGGCACTCGCTTGTTCCGACGCCAGGCAGGCAGCGCCCGGCTCTGGGCACCGATCATAGGGCCCCTGGGTGCGCGGGTATAGTCCGACACTGGCTTGTAGCCAATCGGACCAAGCAATAGACCTTTGGTCAATGGAACGTCACAAGGGGCGAGCTAGACTAAAGCAGTGTCTGTAAGGCGAGCCCTGGCTCACAGCGCGCTGGCCCGAGAGAAGGAGGCACACATGAGCCTGACCGTGGCAATCCTCATGTTGGTGGGTATGTGGCTGAGCGTCGCAGCCGCCATGCTGTGGGGTGTACTGCGTATCGTGCGGCGTCATTCCCATCAGCACCACCTGCCACCGCAGGGCCTCGCCAAACCTCAGGTTGGGCGCAGGGCGCGGCGGCATGTGGAGGCACATTAAACTCAAGTATTTGATGTCTACCTGTGGGAGCGGGCTTGCCCCGCGAATGGGGCCACGCGGTGGTTGGCACCGGCTTCGCCGGTGTTCGCGGGGCAAGCCCGCTCCCACGTGGCCCCGCTTCCCTCAATCAACCCTCAGCCGCTTCGCGCTTCAACCGCGCCCGGCGGGCCATGATGTTGAGGACCTCGATCAAGGTCGAGAAGGCCATCGCCGCATACACATACCCTTTGGGCACATGAGCCCCCATGCCTTCGGCGATCAGGGTCATGCCGATCATGATCAGGAAGCCCAGGGCCAGCATCACCACGGTCGGGTTGTCGTTGATGAACTTGGCCAGCGGGTCGGCTGCCACCAGCATCACGATCACAGCAGCGATCACGGCAATGATCATGATCGGCAGGTGTTCGGTCATGCCCACGGCGGTGATGATGCTGTCGATCGAGAAGACGATATCCAGCAGCAGGATCTGGCCAATGGCCGCGGCAAAGCCCAAGGTGATGGTGGAACCGGCCTTGGACTCTTCCTTGGCGCCATGCGGGTCGACGTTCTCGTGGATTTCCTTGGTCGCCTTCCACAGCAGGAACAGGCCACCGGCGATCAAAATCATGTCCTTCCACGAGAAGCTATGGCCGAACACATCGATCACCGGCTCAGTCAGCTGGACGATCCAGGCCACCGTGCTGAGCAGCGCCAGGCGCATGACCAGGGCCATGCTGATACCAATGCGCCGCGCCTTGGAGCGGTACTCCAGGGGTAGCTTGTTGGTCAGGATGGAGATGAAGATCAGGTTGTCGATACCGAGCACGATCTCCATGGCCACCAACGTGGCGAGGGCGACCCAGGCGGTCGGGCTTGCGGCGAGTTCCAGCAAATATTCCATTTAATCAATCCTGCATCGGGTCTTGGGGTCAGATGTCCTGGGTCTTTTCTTTCTTTTCAGCATCTTTTGGCGGCTGGCCTTCGCTGCCGATGGCATCGCTCAGGGCCTGCTGGGCCGCTTCGTTGGTCTTGTCGATGGCCTGCTTGGCCGATTGAGCGGCTTGGTCGAGCATCTGCTGGGCGGATTTTTCGGCCTGATCGCAGCCGGCCAGGGTGAACAAGGCCAGGGCCAACACCAAAGGCGTGCCGATGGATTTAAGCTGCAACATGGGTTCCTCGCTTGTCGATATTCCGACGGCGCACACGGCGCCTGATGGAGTCGCATTCTAGAGACGGCAATACATCAGGAAAATTCGTATTTTCAGCGGTTATACTTCGGTTTTTACGAATCGAGAAACACACCGATGCTCAACTACCGCCAGCTGCATTACTTCTGGGCCGTGGCCAAGACCGGCAGCATCGCGCGTGCCAGCGAGCAGCTGAACCTCACACCGCAAACCATCAGCGGGCAGATCAGCCTGTTCGAGCAGACCTATGGCCTTGAACTGTTTCAACGGGTCGGCCGGCAACTGGAGCTGACCGAGACCGGCCGCCAGACCTTGGTGTATGCCGAGCAGATGTTTCAGATCGGTGGCGAGCTGGAAGCCATGTTGCGCGCCGGCCCGCAGGAACAGATCCTGTTCCGTGTTGGCGTGGCCGATGTCGTGCCCAAATCCATCGTCTATCGCCTGCTGGCGCCGACCATGGAGCTGGACGACGTGCTGCGCATCAACTGCCGGGAAGACAAACTCGAACGGCTACTGGCGGACCTGGCGATCCAGCGCCTGGACCTGGTCATTTCCGACAGCCCGATGCCTAACCACCTGGACATCAAGGGTTACAGCCAGAAGCTGGGCGAGTGCGGCCTGAGTTTCTTTGCCACCCAGGCCTTGGCGCAGCGCCACGCTGGCCCTTTTCCTACCTGCCTGCAGGATGCGCCGCTGTTGATTCCGGGCCAGGAGACGGTGGTGCGTAGCCGTTTGTTGCGCTGGCTGGGCGAGCAACAGGTGCAGCCGCGCATCGTTGGCGAGTTCGATGACAGCGCACTGATGCAGGCGTTTGGGCAATCGGGCAGCGGTATTTTTGTGGCGCCCAGCGTTATCGCCGAGGAGGTGTGCCGCCAGTATGGCGTGGAACTGATCGGGCAGACCGAGGCGGTACATGAGTCGTTCTATGCCATTTCGGTGGAGCGCAAGGTCAAGCACCCGGGCATCGTGGCCATTACCGAGGGGGCGCGTCGGGAGCTGTTTCACTGGTAACTTTTCCGACTTCATTGCCGGCAAGCCCTACAGCGGTCTGTGGTAAAGTCCCGCCCTTTCAAAAACCGAGACTGCGCTGCACATGACCCCTGTCTTCCGCCTCCTCAACCGCACCAGCCTGGTGACGCAGATCGTCATCGGCTTGCTTGCCGGCATCGCCCTGGCACTGCTGGCGCCCGACGTCGCCCGCGACCTGGCCTTCCTCGGCAAGGTATTCGTCAGCGCCCTCAAGGCGGTGGCGCCAATCCTGGTGTTCATCCTGGTAATGGCCTCGATCGCCAACCACCGCCACGGTCAGGAAACCCACATCCGCCCGATCCTCTGGCTGTACCTGCTGGGCACCTTCGCCGCAGCCGTGGTGGCTGTGGTCGCCAGCATGCTGTTCCCGTCGAACCTGGTACTGAGTACCGGCGAGGCCACCCTGAGTGCGCCGGGCGGCATCACCGAAGTCATGCAGAACCTGCTGCTGAGCGCGGTAGACAACCCGGTCAACGCCTTGCTCAACGCCAACTTCATCGGCGTGCTGACCTGGGCTATCGGCTTGGGCGTGGCCCTGCGCCATGCCGGTGAAACCACCCGCACCGTGGTCGAGGACCTGTCCAACGGCGTGACCCTGATCGTGCGCGTGGTCATCCGCTTCGCCCCGCTGGGCATCTTCGGCCTGGTCAGCGCCACCCTCGCCCAGTCGGGCCTGAATGCCCTGCTCGGCTACCTGCACCTGCTGGCCGTGCTGATTGGCTGCATGCTGTTCGTGGCCTTGGTGATGAACCCGCTGATCGTGTTCTGGAAGATTCGCCGCAACCCTTATCCGCTGACCCTGCTGTGCCTGCGCGAGAGCGGTATCACGGCGTTCTTCACCCGCAGCTCGGCGGCCAACATCCCGGTCAACCTGGCGCTGTCGGAGCGCCTTGGCCTGCATGAAGACACCTATTCGGTATCGATCCCCCTGGGCGCGACCATCAACATGGCCGGCGCGGCGATCACCATCACCGTCCTGACGCTGGCTGCCGTGCATACCTTGGGCATCCCGGTCGATCTGCCGACGGCGGTGCTGCTGAGCGTGGTGGCAGCCGTCTGCGCGTGCGGCGCGTCGGGTGTGGCCGGTGGCTCGCTGCTGTTGATTCCGCTGGCCTGCAGCCTTTTTGGCATCCCTAGCGAGATCGCCATGCAGGTGGTTGCCGTGGGCTTCATCATTGGCGTGCTGCAGGATTCGGCCGAGACCGCGCTGAATTCTTCGACCGATGTGCTGTTCACGGCGGCGGCGTGCCAGGCTGAAGAGCGGCGCGGGGCTTAAGAATGCTGGGGCCGCGTTGCGGTCCCAATTGCCTAATTCAGCGGCTTTACCTACGCTAGTGGCCTTTTCCTCGCAATGAGACTGGGCCATGTCAGAACACGAAACCGCAGGTGAAGGCCGTTTCAACAGCACCGAGATCCGCATCCTCGGCTCGCTGATCGAAAAACAGGCCACCAGCCCGGAAAGCTACCCACTGACCCTCAATGCCCTGGTCCTGGCCTGTAACCAGAAGACCAGCCGCGAGCCGGTGATGAACCTCACCCAAGGCCAAGTCGGCCAGGCCTTGCGCGCGCTCGAAGGCCAGGGCATGACACGCTTGCAGATGGGCAGCCGCGCCGACCGCTGGGAGCAGCGCGTGGACAAGGCCCTGGAGTTGGTGCCGGCGCAACTGGTGCTGATGGGCCTGATGTTCCTGCGCGGCCCGCAAACCCTCAACGAGCTGCTCAGCCGCAGCAACCGCCTGCACGACTTCGACGACACCGAACAGATCCAGCACCAGCTGGAACGCCTGATTTCACGCGACCTGGCCCTGCACCTGCCGCGCCAGGCAGGCCAACGCGAAGACCGCTATACCCATGCACTGGGCGACCCGGCAGAAATCGAGGCGATTTTGGCCGCGCGCCAGCAGGAAGGGGGCGCCCGCAGCAGTGGCGGGAGTGTTTCGGAAGAGCGCATAGAGGCCTTGGAAGCCCGGATTGCAGCGCTGGAGGCGCGCCTGGCCGAGCTCGAAGGCTGAGCCCTTCAGTGCTCGGGGGCGGGGAAGTTGCGGCAGCTTTTGCGCTCGGCCAGTTCTTTATCGCTGGGGCGCTGGTCGACGAACACGGTACGGCCGTCGGCGTAGATTTCCAGGTAGCCCCAGTGCAGGTCCTGCTCCTTTTGCCCGGGTTTGGGTGGCACTAGCCACCAGGGTTCGCGGCTGATCAGGGTCATGGGTGAGATTCCTGAGGGTGTCTGGGGTAATGATAGACACCCTCAGGCGTGCGCTTGGCTTACGCCGGCGCCGAGGTGCGGATCAAGTGATCGAAGGCCGCCAGCGAAGCCTTGGCGCCCTCGCCCACCGCAATCACGATCTGCTTGTACGGCACCGTGGTCACGTCCCCCGCAGCAAACACGCCGGGGATGTTGGTCGCGCCCTTGGCATCGACAATAATCTCGCCACGCGGCGACAGCTCGACCGTACCTTTCAGCCAGTCAGTGTTCGGCAACAGACCGATCTGTACGAAGATGCCCTCCAGCGCCAGGTCATGCAGCTCATCGGTGGTGCGATCCTTGTAGCGCAAACCGGACACTTTCTCACCATTACCCAGCACTTCGGTGGTCAGCGCGCTGGTGATCACCTTGACGTTCGGCAAGCTGTGCAGCTTGCGTTGCAACACGGCGTCAGCACGCAACTGGCTGTCGAACTCAATCAGCGTCACCTGGGCGACGATGCCGGCCAGGTCGATGGCCGCTTCCACGCCAGAGTTGCCGCCGCCGATTACTGCCACACGCTTGCCTTTGAACAACGGGCCGTCACAGTGCGGGCAGTAGGCCACGCCGCGACCGCGGTACTCCTGCTCGCCCGGCACATTCATTTCGCGCCAGCGGGCACCGGTGGCCAGAATCACGGTCTTGGCCTTGAGCGAGGCACCGCCCGCCAGACGCACTTCGTGCAGGCCGCCATCGGTGGCCGGGATCAACGCTTCACCGCGCTGCAGGTTCATGATGTCGACGTCGTACTGCTTAACGTGCTCTTCCAGCGCAGTGGCCAGTTTCGGCCCTTCGGTTTCCTGCACCGAGATGAAGTTCTCGATAGCCAGGGTATCGAGCACCTGGCCGCCAAAGCGCTCGGCGGCAACAGCGGTGCGGATGCCTTTACGCGCGGCATAGATCGCGGCTGCGGCGCCAGCAGGGCCACCGCCGACCACCAGTACGTCGAAGGCGTCCTTGGCGTTGATCTTCTCGGCCTGGCGGGTGCCGGCACTGGTGTCGATCTTGCCAAGAATCTCTTCCAGGCCCATGCGGCCCTGGCCAAACACTTCACCGTTCAGGTAGACGCTCGGCACCGCCATGATCTTGCGCGCTTCGACTTCGTCCTGGAACAGCGCGCCATCAATGGCCACATGGCGAACGTTGGGGTTGAGCACCGCCATCAGGTTCAACGCCTGGACCACGTCCGGGCAGTTCTGGCACGACAGCGAGAAGTAGGTTTCAAAGGTGAATTCGCCTTCCAGCCCTTGGATCTGCTCGATCACTTCGGCGCTGGCCTTGGAGGGGTGGCCACCGACTTGCAGCAGCGCCAACACCAGGGAGGTGAATTCGTGGCCCATGGGGATGCCGGCGAAACGCAGGCTGATGTCACCCCCTGGGCGATTGAGCGAGAACGAAGGACGACGGGCGTCGGCCCCATCCGCGCGCAGGGTAATCAGGTTCGACAGGCCGGCGATTTCCACCAGCAGGTCATACAATTCGTGGGACTTCGCGCCGTCGTCGAGGGAGGCAACGATCTCGATCGGCTGGGTGACCCGCTCCAGGTAGGCTTTCAGTTGCGATTTAAGCGTGGCGTCCAACATACGGGCGATTCCTTTTTCAATCTTCGGATACAAAAACGCCCAGGCAGTAGCGCCCGGGCGTTTGGCGGGGCAGTAAGTACTTCAGCTTTGGCGGCTGCTTACCGCCCACGAGTAGCGCATGGCCTTAGATCTTGCCGACCAGGTCCAGCGATGGCGCCAGGGTGGCTTCGCCTTCTTTCCACTTGGCCGGGCAGACTTCGCCTGGGTGAGCGGCAACGTACTGGGCAGCCTTGACCTTGCGCAGCAGCTCGCTGGCATCGCGGCCTACACCACCGTCGTTGATTTCGACGATCTTGACCTGGCCTTCCGGGTTGATCACGAAGGTACCGCGATCGGCCAGGCCGGCTTCTTCGATCAGTACATCGAAGTTGCGCGAGATGACGTGGGTTGGGTCACCGATCAGCGGGTACTTGATCTTGCCGATGGTTTCCGAGGTGTCGTGCCAGGCTTTGTGGGTGAAGTGGGTGTCAGTGGACACGCCGTAGATTTCCACGCCGAGCTTCTGGAACTCTGCGTAGTTGTCAGCAAGGTCACCCAGCTCGGTTGGGCAGACGAAGGTGAAGTCGGCCGGGTAGAAGAACACGACAGACCACTTGCCTTTCAGGTCGGCTTCGCTTACCTGAACGAATTCGCCGTTGTGGAAGGCGGTGGCGTTGAACGGTTTGACCTGGCTGTTGATGATAGGCATGAGAGACGCTCCTTCATGGGGTTGGAATCAGTTGATGGAGAGAATCCTAACCGTTCATCCCGCTGAAGGCTCATTGGCAAAGCTGATGCTGCTGATTGGTTTTGGCTATAACCAGGGTTTATTAATAGAAGAGATAGCGCTGAACAATGCAACTGCTGCTTTGTGTAGGAGCGCCCCGGTAAGGCCGCTCCTACAATACGTCACGAGCGAGAATCAGCGGGTAACGGTACGCATGGTCACGAACTCTTCCGCCGCCGTCGGGTGCACGCCGATGGTCTCGTCGAATTGCTGCTTGGTCGCGCCTGCCTTCAGCGCAATCCCCAGGCCCTGCACGATCTCGCCAGCATCCGGCCCGACCATGTGACAACCCAGCACCTTGTCGGTCTCGGCATCGACCACCAGCTTCATCAGGGTCTTTTCCTGGATGTCGGTGAGGGTCAGCTTCATGGCCCGGAAACGGCTTTCGAAGATTTGCACCTTATGGCCGGCTTCCAGCGCCTGCTCCTCGGTCAGGCCGACGGTACCGATCGGCGGCTGGCTGAACACCGCCGTAGGGATGTTCTGGTAATCCACCGGGCGATACTGCTCCGGCTTGAACAAACGCCGCGCAACGGCCATGCCTTCGGCCAGGGCCACCGGGGTGAGCTGCACGCGACCGATCACATCGCCAATGGCCAGGATCGACGGCGCGGTGGTCTGGTACTGCTCATCGACACGAATAAAACCGCGTGCATCCAGCTCGACGCCAGTGTTTTCCAGGCCCAGGTTGTCGAGCATCGGCCGGCGCCCGGTGGCGTAGAACACGCAGTCGGCAACCAGCTCGCGGCCGTCCTTGAGGGTGGCCTTGAGGCTGCCATCGTCCTGCTGGTCGATGCGCTGGATGTCAGCGTTGAACTGCAGATCGAGGCCGCGTTTTTCCAGCTCTTCCTTCAAGTGCGTGCGCACCGAGCCGTCGAACCCGCGCAAGAACAGGTCGCCACGGTAGAGCAAGGTGGTGTCGGCACCCAGGCCCTGGAAGATGCCGGCGAACTCGACGGCAATGTAACCGCCGCCCACCACCAGCACACGACGTGGCAATGCCTTGAGGTAGAACGCCTCGTTGGAGGTAATGGCCAGTTCCTTGCCGGGGATGTCCGGCACCTGTGGCCAGCCACCGGTGGCGATGAGGATGTGCTCGGCCGTGTAGCGCTGGCCGTCGACTTCTACCTCGTTGGCACCGGTCAGCCGTGCATGGCCTTGCAACAAGGTCACACCGCTGTTGACCAGCAGATTGCGGTAGATGCCGTTGAGGCGCTCGATTTCCCGGTTCTTGTTGGCAATCAGGGTGCCCCAGTCGAAATGCCCTTCTTCCAGGGTCCAGCCGAAACCTGCAGCCTGTTCCAGTTCGTCAGCGACGTGCGCGCCGTACACCAGCAGTTTTTTCGGCACGCAGCCGACGTTGACGCAGGTACCGCCCAGGTAGCGGCTTTCGGCAACCGCCACCTTCGCGCCGAAGCCCGCGGCAAAACGCGCTGCGCGCACACCGCCGGACCCGGCACCAATCACGAACAGATCAAAATCGTAGGCCATTTATTCAGTCTCCTAGGCTGGCGCCCAGCATACCGCCGTTGGCCGCCGCAAACAAAAAAGCCACCCCGAAGGGTGGCTCTCAGACCTGCCAGGCTTATCAGTAAGCCTTGCCAGTCTTGTAGTAGTTCTCGAAGCAGAAGTTGGTCGCGTCGATGTAGCCTTCGGCGCCACCGCAGTCAAAACGCTTGCCCTTGAACTTGTAGGCGATCACGCAGCCATCTTTGGCCTGCTGCAGCAGGGCGTCGGTGATCTGGATTTCACCGCCCTTGCCCGGCTCGGTGTTGGCGATGATATCGAAGATGTCCGGGGTCAGGATGTAGCGACCGATGATTGCCAGGTTCGACGGCGCGTCTTCCGGGGCCGGTTTTTCGACCATGTTGGTCACGCGGTAGATGTCGTCGCGGATCATTTCGCCGGCAATCACGCCGTACTTGTTGGTTTCCTGCGGGTCGACTTCCTGGATGGCAACGATCGAGCAGCGGTACTGCTTGAACAGTTTGACCATCTGGGTCAGTACACCGTCACCTTCCGGGTTGACGCACAGGTCGTCGGCCAGGACGACGGCGAACGGCTCGTCGCCGATCAGCGGACGGCCGGTGAGGATCGCGTGGCCCAAGCCCTTCATTTCGGTCTGACGGGTGTAGGAGAAGGAGCACTCGTTGAGCAGACGACGGATACCGACCAGGTATTTTTCCTTGTCGGTGCCCTTGATCTGGTTTTCCAGCTCATAGCTGATGTCGAAGTGGTCTTCCAAGGCGCGCTTGCCACGACCCGTGACGATGGAGATCTCGTTCAGGCCGGCATCCAGCGCCTCTTCAACGCCATACTGGATCAGTGGCTTGTTGACCACCGGCAGCATTTCCTTGGGCATGGCTTTGGTAGCGGGCAGGAAGCGGGTGCCGTAACCGGCGGCCGGGAACAAGCATTTCTTGATCATATACGTCCTTAAACAAAGGCTAGGCCTGTGGAATTCGGCGCAGTCTAATCAGGCGGCAGTCACCTTACAATGCCCCACCTGAGGCCGACCGATGCCATGATAGAGATAACCCAGTGTAGATAGTTCCAGTGGATCGTAAATATTGCGTCCATCAAATACCACTGGCATGCGCATAAGCCCCCGCATCCGGAGGAAATCCGGCTGGCGAAACTGCTTCCATTCGGTCACCAGCACCAGGGCGTCCGTGCCCTCGACACAGGCATAAGGGTCTTCGGTCAGGCGCAACTGACCATTGGCCACGGCGTGCGGGTAGCGCCCCGCCATGCCGCCCAGGGCCACCGGGTCGCAGGCCTGCACCCGAGCCCCCGCCGCCAGCAAGGCGTCAATCAGCACCAGGCTGGGCGCCTCGCGCAGGTCGTCGGTGCCCGGTTTGAAGGCCAACCCCCACAGCGCCACGGTACGCCCGCGCATGAAGCCGCCAAAGTGCTGGTGCAGCGCCTTGAACAGCAAGGTTTTCTGTTCTTCGTTACGGGCCTGTACCGCCTGCAGGATAGCGGCCTGGTAACCCTGCTGTTCGGCAGTACGGATCAAGGCGCGGACATCCTTGGGGAAACATGAGCCGCCGTAGCCACAGCCTGCGTAGATAAAATGGCTGCCAATACGCCGATCACTGCCGATACCCCGCCGCACCTGCTCGATGTCCACATCCAGCTGCGCGCACAGCCCGGCCAGTTCGTTGATGAAGGAGATCTTGGTGGCCAGGAAGGCGTTGGCAGCGTATTTGGTGAATTCGGCGGCGCGTGGCGCCATCAACAGAATGCGTTCATGGTTGCGCACAAACGGCGCATACAACCGCTGCAGGCACTGGCCGGCCGCTGCGCTGTCGCTGCCAATGATGATGCGGTCCGGGCGCATGAAGTCATCGATGGCGCTGCCCTCCTTGAGAAACTCGGGGTTGCTCGCCACCTCGACGGCAAAGCCTGCACCACGCGCGCGCAGGCCAAGCGCAATGTGCCGGGCCACACGCGCTGCGGTGCCTACCGGCACTGTCGATTTGTTCACCACCAGGCACGGGCGGGTCAAATAGCGCCCCAGGCTGTCGGCCACGGCCAGCACATGCTGCAGGTCGGCCGAGCCATCCTCCTGGCTGGGCGTGCCTACGGCGATGAACACCACCTCGGCGCTGGTCAGGGCCTGCTGCCAGTCATCGCTGAATGCCAGCCGGCCCGCTTGCATGCCACTGTGCAAGAGCGCCTGCAGGCCAGGCTCATGGATCGGGCTCTGGCCCTGACGCAACAGCCTCAGGCGCTGCGGGTCACGCTCCAGGCAGACCACGTGATTGCCCATTTCGGCAAAACAGGCCGCCGTCACCAAGCCGACATACCCCGCCCCGATCACACAGAGTTCCATGGCCGCGCTCCTTGAGGATGATGGCGGTCATTGCAACCCGGCAGTGGTTGCAGGGCGGTGACAGGCAGATGACAAAAGCAGTTGTTGCCTGTGCTGGCCTCTTCGCGGGCAAGCCCGCTCCCACCGGTACAGCGCTACCCTCCAAACTGGCGGAGATGCTGTGGGAGCGGGCTTGCCCGCGAAGAGGCCGGTACAGGCACCCTATCAGCTACCCGTTCCCTGCCCGATCAGCACCCCCTCGACCTTCTGCCCATACAGGTTTACCCCGTCATTGGCATGAAACTTCAGCCGCGTCTTCTCAACCGACCCCTCGACCAAACGCGGGTCTTGCGGCCGTTCATGGCGGTTGATCCACGCCGCCACATCCCAGGCCTGTTCATCGCTCAAGCTGCCAGGTTTGCCCAGTGGCATGTTGTATTTGATGAAGGACGCTGCCGTATTGATACGGTGCATCCCGGCCCCCCAGTTGTAGGCGTCCTTACCCCACAGCGGCGGCATCACATACTCGCCGGCCACCTTCTGCCCTTCGCCATTGTCGCCGTGGCAGATCGCACATTGCTCACGGTATACCTGCTGGCCGCGCTTGAAGTCGTAGCCACCTTTGGGTTGCGCCACGTCCGGGTAGCCACGCCCGGCGATCTCCACGCCTGTAGGTGCCTTGGTCGACAACCAGTAGGCATACACCGACAACGCCGTCATCTGCGGGCTGTCTGCCGCCGGAGGCTTGCCGTTCATGCTGAACTGGAAACACCCCTGGATGCGCTCGGCATAGGTGTTGACCTTGTCGTTCTTCTTGCGATAAGCCGGGTACATCGGGTACGCACCCCACATCGGCGCAGAGTGGGCCAGACGCCCCTGGTCGAGGTGGCAGTTGCTGCAGTTCAAGCCATTGCCCACGGCCTCTGGCATCAAGCGGCGAGTATCGACGAACAGCGCATGGCCCTGGCGGACCATCTTGCCAAAGGCATTGTCCGGCAGTTCGCTCTCGGCAGGCGGCACGAACTGCGGCGCAGCTTGCACGCCGGGCACTTTCAACTGCGACTGGTCTTCCATGGCGATCGGGGCCGCCTGGGCAGTGCCCATGGCCAACAGCAACAGGGCGGGTATCAAGGGCTTCATGGCGTGACCTCCTGGCTGGCGGGGCGGGCAAAGAACTCGGCGATCGCCTTGACCTCGTCATCGGTCATGGCCTTGGCCACGCCAACCATCAGCTGGTTGGGGTCATTGCTGCGGCTGCCGTCGCGCCAGGCATTGAGCTGCGCCACCAGGTAAGCCGCAGGCTGGCCGGCCAAGGGAGGAAAATGCTCACCGACACCGCTGCCACCGGGGCCATGGCATTGCACACAACCTGGGATCTGCCGCCCCCAGTCACCGTAAAGCGCCATGCGCGTGGTGGGGTCATCGGCAATCTGCTGTCGGCGCAGGTCACTTGCAGGCTCTGCCGGGAGGCTGGCCAGGTAGGCGCTGACCGCTTTGATTTCGTCTTCGCTCAAGGCTTTTGCAAGCGGCTCCATGACCGGCTGCTTGCGGGTGCCGGCACGCCAGTCATGCAATTGTTTGCTGAGGTAGCCGGCCGGTAGCCCGGCCAATCGGGGGAATCCAGCAGCGGCAATGCCCTTGCCGTCTGGTCCATGGCAGCCAAGACAGGCCATGGCAGCGGGGTTCTCCCCGCCCTGGGTGAAGACTTTCTGGCCATCGGCGGCATGCGCCGTGGGCCAGGCCAGGATCAGCAGGCTGCCGATCACGACTCGACTCAACGGGGTCATCACGAATCTCCATTTCTTTTGTTATAAGCTTAGGCTCAAAAAACATAAGCAAATGGATACTAGCCCCGTAAGGCAAATCGCAACAATGTCAGAGGGGCCAAGCGAGGGCGATTGGCCTTTTAACCGTGAATCACTTGCGCCAGATCAATGGCCAGAAATGCATTGCGTCGCTGCCGTGCGCACATCGCCCAGGCGCAGCGGGAAGTTGTTCAACCGTTCACGCAACTTGATGCTGCTGCCGCTGCCCCGTTTGTCGATATCGACCAGCGCCGCAGGCCCGGCCCCTGAGGTGAGCTTCTGCGGTACGATCAGGCGCAGGCCATCGCCGCGCTGCTCCTCGACCAACGGATCACGGGTATCGGCCAGTTTCTGCTTGACGCAATCGGCGTACTCACGCGGCGTCTTGCCAGAGATCACACCCAGCGTCTCGCGGGATTGCTCAAGTTCCGAAACGCTGACACAGCCACCTAGCGTCAGGGACAACGCCGCCACCATCCACTTCATTTGCAGCACCTCTGCCTTTCAAGAATCCCGTTCGACCACGGCCAGGCCGTTTTGCTCCCTGCTCTGGCAGATTTATCTACGCCCGACCATCGAGCGCGGCAGTGTAGCGCTACATCGTGGTATCTTTCGCCTTTGCAGATCCAAACTTTGCGGAGCATCACATGAAATTCGTACACCAGCGCGAGCACCTGAACGAGGACGATATCGTCGTCATCGAGTGCTCCCAGCGCTGCAACATCCGCCTGATGAACGACGCCAACTTCCGCAGTTTCAAAAATGGCGGCCGGCACACCTATCATGGGGGAGCCTTCGACCAGTTCCCGGCAAAAATCACTGTCCCAAGCACTGGTTTCTGGAACATCACCCTCGATACCGTGACCACTCGCCCGATCTCGGTAACGCGCAAGCCGACCTTGACCCACAAGATCAAGATCATCCGTCGCTCGTCGTCGAAACTCAGATAAGACCGCCATGACCCAGACCATCAAGTACGTCATCAAATACAAACTCGACGGCGAGCGCCGCTGGGATTTCGCCCTCATGCCCGATGCTTCCCAGGAGCAGGCTCTGCAGGCACTGCGCAAGATCCACGGCGACGATGCCGAGAAGATCAGCGACATCCAGGTCAGCAAAGCCCTGTAAACGCCCCGCGCGTACTGCCGCACCGATCACGCCGCCCGCATGGAGAATCGCATGAGCCACTGGCCCGACCGTCGCATCCTCGATCTGCTGGGCATCGAGTTGCCCATTCTCCAGGCGCCGATGGCAGGTGCGACCGGCGCGCCCATGGCCATCGCCGTGGGCGCTGCGGGTGGCCTGGGTGCGCTGCCCTGCGCCATGCTTACCGGCGAACAGGTGCGTGCCCAGATCGCAGCATTCCGCGCCGCCTGCCCTGGGCGGCCGTTGAACCTGAACTTCTTCTGCCACCAGCCACCGCCACCCGATGTGATGCGCGATGAACGCTGGAAGCAGGCACTCAAGCCTTACTACAGCGAAGTGGGTGCCGACTTCGAGGCCCCTACCCCGGTCTCCAACCGTGCGCCTTTCGATGAGCAAAGCTGCCAGCTGGTCGAGCAGTTGCGCCCTGAAGTGGTGAGTTTCCACTTCGGCCTGCCGGAGGCGCAGTTGCTGCAAAGGGTCAAGGCCAGCGGCGCCAAGGTGCTGTCGAGCGCCACCACGGTAGAAGAAGCGGTGTGGCTGGAGCGCCACGGCTGCGACGCGATCATCGCCATGGGCTATGAAGCCGGTGGCCATCGCGGCATGTTCCTCAGCGAAGACATCACCAGCCAGATTGGCACGTTCGCCCTGGTGCCGCAGATTGCCGATGCGGTCAAGGTGCCGGTCATTGCCGCCGGCGGGATCGGCGACCACCGCGGCCTGATCGCCGCCCTGGCCCTTGGCGCCTCGGCCGTGCAGATCGGCACGGCCTACCTGTTTTGCCCCGAGGCCAATGTGTCTGCGGCCCACCGCCGCGCACTGGACACTGCGCCAGCCAGCGACACGGCGCTGACCAACCTGTTTACCGGCCGCCCGGCGCGGGGCATCAACAACCGCATCATGCGCGAGCTGGGGCCGATGAGCGACCTGGCGCCGCGCTTCCCGCTGGCCGGTGGTGCGCTGATGCCACTGCGCGCTGTCACCGACCCACAAGGCAACAGCGACTTCAGCAACCTGTGGTCGGGCCAGGCGCTGCGCCTGGGCAGGCACATGCCAGCGGGTGAGCTGACCCGGGACATTGCCTTCAAGGCGCTGGAACGGGTTGGGCGCTGAGCAGGTTTGCGAACGCATGTAAGACTGTTGCCGCCAGGCCTCTTCCCGGCAAACGGCCTATCGCTATATAGTTCACGCTATAACGATAACCCAAGGAGCTGTCTTCATGCGTATCCGCCCGTTCCACCTGGCCGCCACTGCCCTGGCCAGCCTGATCTGCCTCAACACTGCCTGGGCCGACGAAGTCCAGGTCGCGGTCGCAGCGAACTTCACAGCACCGATCCAGGCCATCGCCAAGGACTTCGAGAAAGACACCGGCCACACGCTGGTCGCGGCCTATGGCGCCACCGGGCAGTTCTATGCGCAGATCAAGAACGGTGCACCGTTCGAAGTGTTCCTCGCCGCCGACGACAGCACCCCAGCCAAGCTTGAGCAGGAAAAAGAAATCGTCCCCGGTTCGCGCTTCACCTACGCCATCGGCACCCTGGCCTTGTGGTCGGCGAAGGAAGGTTACGTGGACGCCAAGGGTGAAGTACTGAAGAAGAATGCGTACAAGCACCTGTCCATCGCCAACCCTAAAGCCGCCCCTTACGGCCTGGCCGCGACCCAGGTGCTGGACAAGCTGCAGCTGACCGAGGCCACCAAGGGCAAGATCGTCGAAGGCCAGAACATCACCCAGGCCTTCCAGTTCGTTTCCACCGGCAATGCCGAGCTGGGCTTTGTGGCACTGTCGCAGATCTACAAGGACGGCAAGGTCACCACCGGTTCGGCCTGGATCGTGCCGTCCACCCTGCACGACCCCATCCGCCAGGACGCCGTGATCCTCAACAAAGGTAAGGACAGTGCCGCCGCCAAGGCGCTGGTCGAGTACCTGAAGGGCCCGAAAGCTGCTGCGGTGATCAAATCCTATGGCTATGAACTCTGATGCCACTGGACGCCAGTGACCTGGGTGCCATCTGGCTGACCATCAAACTGGCCAGCCTGACCACCTTGATTCTGCTGGTGGTCGGCACACCCATCGCCTGGTGGCTGGCGCGTACGCGCTCATGGCTGCGCGGGCCGGTGGGCGCGGTGGTGGCATTGCCGTTGGTATTGCCGCCAACGGTCATCGGCTTCTACCTGCTGATCGCCCTTGGCCCTCATGGCTGGCTTGGCCAGGCTACCCAGGCATTGGGCCTGGGTAGCGTGGTGTTCAGCTTCTCGGGGCTGGTGATCGGCTCGGTGATCTATTCCATGCCTTTTGTGGTGCAGCCGTTGCAAAACGCCTTTGGCGCCATCGGCCAGCGGCCGCTGGAAGTCGCAGCCACCCTGCGCGCCAGCCCCTGGGACACTTTCGTTCATGTGGTACTGCCGCTGGCCCGTCCCGGCTTCATCACTGCGAGCATCCTCGGTTTCGCCCATACCGTGGGTGAGTTTGGCGTAGTGCTGATGATCGGCGGCAACATCCCCGACAAGACCCGTGTGGTCTCGGTGCAGATCTTCGATCACGTCGAGGCGATGGAGTATTCGCAAGCCCACTGGCTGGCCGGTGCCATGCTGGTGTTCTCGTTCCTGGTGCTGCTCCTGCTGTACGCTGGGCGCCGCGGCAAGGCTGGTTGGAGCTGAAATGACTGGATCGATTGTGGCGCGCCTGAAGCTTGCGCGCGACGACTTCACCCTGGATGTCGACCTGCAACTGCCGGGGCGTGGGGTCAGCGCGCTGTTCGGCCACTCTGGGTCTGGCAAAACCTCTTGCCTGCGCTGCCTGGCGGGGTTGGAGCGCGCCGCCAGCGCGTACATCGAAGTCAACGGTGTGGTCTGGGAAGACAGCGCGCGCGGCTACTTCCAGGCGCCGCACCTGCGACCGGTGGGCTACGTGTTCCAGGAAGCCAGCCTGTTCCCGCATTTGTCGGTGCGCGGCAACCTGGAGTTTGGCTGGCGCCGGGTGGCACCCGGCGAGCGCAAGGTCAACCTGGAACACGCCTGCCAGCTACTGGGCATCGGCCACCTGCTTGCACGCCGGCCTGCGACGCTGTCTGGTGGCGAGGCGCAACGGGTCGGTATCGCCCGCGCACTGTTGAGCAGCCCAAGGCTGTTATTGATGGACGAGCCACTGGCCGCCCTCGACGGGCCACGCAAGCGTGAGATTTTGCCGTATCTGGAGCGCCTGCATGACGAGTTGGACATCCCGCTGGTGTATGTCAGCCACGCCCAGGACGAAGTGGCGCGCCTGGCAGACCACCTGGTGTTGCTGGAACAAGGCCAGGCCATGGCCAGCGGCCCGATTAGCGAAACGCTCGCGCGCCTTGACCTTTCGTTGGCCCAGGGCGAGGACGCCGGGGTGGTGTTCGAAGGCCTGGTGGTTGGCCATGACCCCCATTACGACTTGCTCGACCTGCGCCTGCCCGGCAGTGGCGCGCCCATACTGCGCATCGCCCACCCCGCGCACGTGATGGGCACCACCCTGCGGGTAAAGGTGCAGGCCCGCGATGTGAGCCTGGCCCTGACGGCAGACAGCACCTCCAGCATCCTCAATCGGTTGCCGGTGCGGGTACGTGAAAGCCGCCCGGCAGACAACCCAGCCCATGTACTGGTCAGCCTGGACGCTGGCGGCAACGCCTTGCTGGCACGGGTCACCCGCTTCTCGGCGGACCAGCTTGGCCTGCACCCAGGCCAGGCATTGTTTGCCCAGATCAAGTCGGTGGCATTGTTGGGCTGAGCAACCACCACGCGGCCGTTGTCCACTGATCAGTGACCTGATCGAGGCTTGCCGCCGATGCTCGACTGCCCCCTGCCCCGGACTTTGCATTACGTTGACGACAGCCAGCCAGGCCTGAGCCGGCGACGCTGGCGCGACCGCTTCATCTACTTCGACGCCGAAGGCCAGCGGGTGCGCGACCCCGATACCCTCACGCGCATAGCCGCCCTGGTGATCCCACCGGCTTACCGTGAAGTGTGGATCTGCGCTGACCCGCAAGGCCATTTGCAAGCCACCGGGCGCGATGCCCGTGGCCGCAAGCAGTACCGTTACCACGAGCAATGGCGCGAACTGCGCGACCAGCACAAATATGGGCGGATGCTGGCCTTTGCCCAGGCACTGCCGAAATTGCGCTCGCAACTGGAAACCCACCTGGCCCGCCCGGGCCTGGACCGGGAAAAGGTCATGGCACTGGTGGTGAGCCTGCTGGACCACACCCTGATCCGCATCGGCAACCAGCGCTACCTGCGCGACAACCAGTCATACGGCCTGACCACACTGCGCAACCGCCACGTCAAGGTGCAAGGCGGCACCATCCGCTTCCAGTTCCGCGGCAAGCGCGGCGTCGAACACGATGTCACCCTGCAGGACCGGCGCCTGGCCAACCTGCTCAAGCGCTGCATGGAGCTACCGGGCCAGGCGCTGTTCCAGTACCTGGACGAAGACGGCCAACGCCACAGCATCGGCTCCAGTGAGATCAACCAGTTTCTGCAGCAACTCACTGGCGCCGATTTCACCGCCAAGGACTACCGCACCTGGGCCGGCAGCAGCCTGGCGCTGAACCTGCTCAGGCCGCTGGCCTGGGAGCCGGAGAGCGAAGCGAAGCGCCAGGTCGCCAGCATCGTCAAGCAGGTCGCCACCCGCCTGGGCAACACCCCGGCCGTGTGCCGGCGCTGCTACATCCACCCGGCAGTGCTGGAACACTTTGCCGTCGGGCGCCTGACCAGCTTGCCGCGCAAGCGCAATCGCAAGGGCCTGGACCCCGAGGAAGTGGCATTGCTGTTATTTCTTCAGGCATTGGAGGAACAGGACGATCATTGACACTGTCTATTTAGCCCATGATGCAGAGAAATTTCCCATACGGGCTGAACCCCCCTATTCTTGCCACCGAGCACCTTCGCCGACACTCCGCTTGCAGTGGGGTTCGGCGCCTGCAACTCAGGACACGCAACAGAATTTGTCTGTCGGGGAATTCCTATCCGCCGAAAGCGTCTTTAATGAGAAGGAAGAGGGACTGGCTCCCACCGCCGCGGCAATTAGCCCGACGGATTTCAACATTACCAAGGAGAACTACATGCTGATACTCACCCGTAAGGTTGGCGAAAGCATCGTCATCAACGATGACATCAAAGTCACCATTCTGGGCGTCAAAGGGATGCAGGTGAGGATTGGTATCGATGCACCAAAAGATGTCCAGGTGCACCGCGAAGAGATCTTCAAGCGTATCCAGGCTGGCAGCCCAGCCCCGGAAAAACACGACGACTCGCACTGAGCGGACCTGCCTCAAGCCGCACGGACGCGCTTGATCGACGGCGCCTCAGGTGCCCAGCAGTTCGCGCACCTTGGCGATCATCCTGTCCATGTCGAAGGGTTTGTCGAACACTGCGGCGAACAGCTCCGGGCACCCTTGGCTGGCCTGAGCGCCGCTCATCAAGATGACCGGCAGGTCGCTTAGCTGCAGCTCATCGCGCATCAAACGCACCAGCTCTTCGCCATTGAGCAGGGGCATCATGTAGTCGGTGATCACCAGTTCGACGCGCTTTTCCTTGAGCGCTTCCAGGGCCTTGAGGCCATTGCTCGCCTTCTCCACCAGATACCCTTCATCCTCCAGGGCAAAGCCGAGGATGTCGGCGATCAGGTATTCGTCATCAACGATCAAAATAGTGTTCATCAGCCAGCCCCGTCACTCGCTCCCTTGCGGCAGCGGGGTCCCCGAGAGCACACCGCTGGCACCCTCGAAAGCCTTGCGCAAGGTAATGCCCTGCTGGCCGAGCAGTAGTTCGTACAGCGCAGGGTCATGGTGGCTGTCACGCACCTTGAGGATCGACAGCATGCGCCGCAGCTGCGAATCCAGCTCGACGAAGCGCATCAACATCAGGTTGTCGACGATGCTCGACAGGTCCGGTGCCGGGGCAGTGATTTCCGACCCGAAGATGTCGCGCATTTCCCAGGTCAGCAGCACGCTGACATCGCGCGCGCGCAACTCGCCGATCAAGGCAGGCAAAAACGCATTGAGCCGCGCCGGGTCGATCGCCAGGCGGCTGAACGCGCCCAGGCTGTCGATGACCACACGCTTGCTGCCTTGCGCCTCGACGCGCTGAAGCAAGCGCACACCGACCTGGTCCAGCAAACCGTCTGTGATCGGTTGCCAGCACAACTGCACAGCGCCTTCGCGCTCCAGTGCAGCAAAGTCGTAGCCCAGCGACGCAGCCTTGAGCCGCACGCGTTCCGGTGTCTCGTAGAAACCGAAATGCACCCCAGGCGCCTGCGGGGTGCATGCACCGAGAAATGCCAGGCCCAGGGACGTCTTGCCGATGCCTGACGGCCCCATCAGCAGGCTGACCGAGCCCGTCGCCAGCCCGCCGCCGCACATGTCATCCAGGGTCGATATACCAGAAGAAATCCGGTTCAAGGCGGCGCGGCCAATCTGCGTGGGATGGCTGAACAGCGTCTCCAGCCGCGGGAAGACATGCATGCCTGCCTCATCGATCAGGCATTCGTGTCGCCCCGACAAGGCTGCGCTGCCACGTGTCTTGCGCAGCTGGATATGGCGCACCGCACGGCTGCCCACCAGTTGTTCGCCCAGCTCGATCACGCCATCGACCATGGTGTGCTCCGGGCTCCCCTCATCCAACCGTGCGCTGGTTAACAACAGCACGGTACAACCGGCGAAGGCCGCATGGCCTTGCAGTTCCGAAACGAATTTCTTGGTATCCAGGGAGGTCTGTGCGCGCACGCGGGCATTGAGTACCCCGTCGACGATGAGCAGACTGGCTTGTTGGCGGCTAATTTCCTGGCGCAACAGCTTGACGACGGCATCGAGCCCTTCCTGTTCCAGGGTGTCGAAGGCACTGACGAACTGAATCTGGTCTCCGACCAGAGTCGGATCGAAAAACTCCAAGGTCGCCAGGTATTGGAACAGCCGCTCATGGGATTCACTGAGCAGCGTCGCCACCAGCACCCTGCCGCCACCCTGTACGTGGTGACAGGCCAACTGATTGGCCAGGATGGTTTTGCCAGCACCCGGCGGGCCTTGAATGATGTACGACGCACCTGCCACCAATCCGCCCCTGAGCAGCGCATCGAGCCCTTCGATCCCCGTCACCAGCCGCTTGAGTGCCTGTGCCATGGTGTCTACCTGTCGAGTTGGCAATCTGCTTGTTGGTCACACGCTGGCAAATAAAGGCGCATGCAGGTCCCTTTGCCGAGCACGCTGTCAACGCTGATGGTGCCATTGCTCTGCTTGGCGAAGCCATAAGCCTGGCTGAGGCCCAAGCCAGTCCCCTTGCCGAAAGCCTTGGTGGTGAAGAAAGGCTCGAAAATACGGGGCAGCACTTCGGGGGCGATCCCGCTTCCGCTGTCCTGCACCTCGAAGCACACGTAGCGGCCACGCAACCCTTCCACCTCCCCGGCAAGCTCGACAACGTCAACCGCCAGGCGAATGCTGCCTTGACCCTCGATGGCGTCACGGGCATTGAACAGCAGGTTCAGCAGCACCATCTGCAACTGCCCGGCATCCACTTCTATGGATGGCAGGTTCGGTGGCAGGCGATGCTGCAGGTCGATGTCGCTCGGCAGCGCATGCTCAAGCAGCCCACGGGTGGCGGCGATCAACTCCAGGGGCGCAATGCGGGCGATATCGAGCTTTCGGTTGCGGGCAAAACTGAGCAACTGCTGGGTCAGTTCGGTGCCCCGCTGGCCGGCGTCGAGAATGTGTTGCAGCATGCGCTGGATACGCGCCGGGTTCTGAGTGGTCAGGGCCAGCCGCGCCGAACTCAAGATGATAGTGAGCATGTTGTTGAAATCGTGCGCCAGGCCACCGGTCAGTTGGCCGAGCGCTTCGAGCTTCTGCGCCTGGAACAGCTGGGCACGCACCGCATCGAGCTGCAGCGCCGTTTCGCGCCGGTCGGTGATATCCCGGGTGACCTTGGCCAAACCGACGATCTGCCCAAGGTCATCGCGGATCACATCCAGCGCCGCCAGTGCCCAGAACTGCGAGCCGTCCTTGCGCACGCGCCACCCCTCATCCTGCGCCACACCCTGCTCCAGCGCCTGGCGCAGCAGGCGTTCAGGGCGCCCTTCGGCACAATCCTGAGGGGTGAAGAACAACGAGAAATGCTGGCCGATCACTTCATCGGCGCGATAGCCCTTGATACGTTCGGCGCCGGCGTTCCAGGACACCACGTGCCCGGACGGATCAAGCATGTAGATGGCGTAGTCCACCACCGATTGAACCAGTTGTTCGTAACGGTGCGCGGGCATGGCAGGGTGGTCGATGCAGTCAGCTGAAACCATGCAAACTCCACAGGCACAGCGGAAGGGAGGAATTAGGCGTGGCCAGGAGTGCCCCCCTGCATCCGCCCCCGTGGCAACTGATTGGTCGCATCGGACGAGTTGCCCCGAGTCATCGTTTCACAACCATTGGATCCAAATGAGGGGGCAACAGTGGCGTAATGATAGCAAGGTGTCAATCACCCATTCGATTGCCCCTTCACTTCCTTGATCATAGGTGCTGCGGTTGACTCAACTATAACAATGGGTTATAAAGCGCGCTTGAATGCAAGGCGCTTCTGCTTATAAGCATGGCTTAGAAGCACACCGGTCGCCTGGACCCATTCAAGTGCGAGTGTGGTGGAATTGGTATACACAGCAGACTTAAAATCTGTCGGCGTGAGCCTTGCGGGTTCGAGTCCCGCCACTCGCACCAAATTCCTTCGAAAAGGCGCCTTTGTGGCGCCTTTTTCTGTCCAGCGGAAATTCCCGGTGCAACTGCTAGAGTGGAGTTTGTCCCCGTCCACTGGAACGCCGCCATGCGCTACTCCCTGTTCGATGGTCAACGCGACATCATCATCCTGATTGCCCGCATTTTGCTGATGATTCTGTTTGTTGTGTCCGGCTGGGCCAAGCTGACCGGTTTTGAAGGCACGGTCAGCTACATGACCTCTCTGGGCGCCCCTGCCCCAATGCTTGCCGCGGCAGTCGCGGTGATCATGGAGTTCTTTGTCGGCATCGTGCTGATTCTGGGGTTCTACACACGCCCACTGGCCTTTCTGTTCGCACTGTTCGTGCTGGGCACGGCGCTGATCGGCCATCCCTTCTGGAACATGGTCGACCCCGAGCGCAGCGCCAACATGACTCAGTTCCTGAAAAACCTGAGCATCATTGGCGGCTTGCTGTTGCTGGCGGTGAGCGGCCCTGGGCGTTTCTCGCTGGACCGCCGCTGACTCATTCGTCTTCGCAGTCGTCATACCAGGCTGGGTGATCGCGATCTTCGTCATCGAGGTCATCCAGCGTTTCCTCATCTTCCTCGACTTCGTCTTCGGCGCCCTGGGCGTCTGCCTCGCGCTCTATATCGTCGTAAAGGAATTCGTGGTCGAGCAAGTGGTCATGCTCGGGTTCGTGCAGGTCGTCTTCGTCGCGCATGCTGGCTCCTGGATTGGCGGGAGGCCTATATAGGCTGAACAAGGGGCAAGGTCAATGGATGGCGGCTTAATGCTGGGTTAACCAGGCAAGGGCAGCCTGCAGGCTCTCCCTTCAAGCGTTTATTGCCCGCCTTTCATGGCGGGCTTTTTTTGGCCGGCCGCACAGGAATGGCTACGGTCCAAGATCCAACAATGCCCGCACCAAACGACAGGCTCATGACCTCATCTTCACGGATTACTGACAACCTGCCTGGCACACTGACCTTGCTCCGTACGTTCCTTTAGCCCGCCCCTTTTCGGCGGGTTTTTCTTTTGCCGGCAGATAATCGCACGGCCTCAGCCCTGAGCAATCTGATAATCCAGCCAGATACGGTGCGTGCCATCGGCGTCGATGGCGATGCCCCCTGCCCCCCCGGTGCTGCCCTGACCTGAACAAGCGCTGAGCGACTGCCACGCGCACGGCAAGGGACTATAAACCCTGACCATATTGCAAAGTCCAGCCCCACCCCTATAATCGCGATCAATTCTTATCCGCATATACGATCAGGAACCTTCCGGTGTCTTACGCGCCTTCGCCCGCGTCCTCCCCCCACGACGATATGCACACGCTTTATCGTGACCACAGCCAGTGGCTGCACGGCTGGATCCGGAGGCGCCTGGGCGACACCGACCGCGCAGCCGACATCACGCATGACACCTTCCTGCGCCTGATCAGCAGCGCGCTGCGCAACACCCCCCGAGAGCCCCGCAGTTATTTGGCCACCGTGGCCAAGCGAGTGATGATCGACCAACTGCGTCGACGCAAGCTCGAGCAGGCCTATCTGGAGTTTCTGGCCAGCCAACCGGTATTGGAGGAGTGTTCGCCCGAGCAGCGGGTGCTGATGCTGGAAACCCTGATGCAGTTGAACACCATGCTTGACGGCCTTGGCCACAAGGCGCGCCAGGCCTTCCTATACGTGCAGCTCGACGGGCTGACCTACCCACAGGTGGCACAACGCCTGGGGGTGTCGGTGAGCTCGGTGACCAAGTACATGGCCAAGGCCACCGAGCAGTGCTTGTTGTTCATCTTTGACGCGCAACTGTGAAACACGCTGAACAGCGCCAGGCGTTACGGGCGGCCGCGCAATGGCATGCAAAACTGTGCGCAAAGCCCGATTGCCCGCATAACCGTTCACAATGGCAGGCCTGGCTTGAACACGACCCGGTGCATGTCTGGGCCTGGCAACAGCTGGAACGGCTTCAAGCCGACCTGCTCGGCGTCCCCGGCCCGCTGGCACGCCACGCGCTGGCTGCCGGCATGGTGGCGCCTGCCCGGCGCACGGTGCTCAAAGGGCTGGTGCTGGGTTTCGGCGCCGCCGGGCTGGGCTGGACGGGCTATCGAAGTGCCCCTGTCTGGCTGGCAGACACCCACACCAACATGGGCGAACGGCGCCACCTGACCCTGGAGGACGGCACACGCCTGGCACTCAATAGCGACTCTGCCGTCGACATTCGCTACACCGACGAACAGCGGCTGATCATCCTGCGACAAGGCGAAATCTTCGTGGAGACCGCCGCTGACCCACGCCCTCTACGGGTGCGAAGCGTGCATGGCGACATGCGTGCTCTGGGCACCCGCTTCAATGTGCGCCTGCACCCTCAACACACCGAACTGACGGTGGTGGAGCACGCGGTCGCGGTGCATAACGCTGCGACAAACCATGCAGTACGCGTGGAGGCTGGCATGTCCCTGACGTTCGACGAGGGGATGCTAGCCGAGCCCCGCGTGGCCGACCTGGGCCGTACCGAGTGGAACCAAGGCCGCTTGGTGCTCGATGACTGGCGACTGGATCAGGCGCTCGCCGAGCTGCAGCGTTATCGCAGGGGCGTCCTGCGCTGCAGCGACGAGGTCGCCGGGCTGCGCATCTCAGGTGTGTACCCACTGGATGACACCGACCGCATCCTCGCGGCCATCGCCCAGGCGCTGCAGCTGAAGATCCAGACCTGGACCTGCCTGTGGGTCACGCTCACACCCTGACGTTGAAAAATAGTTCGCTGGCCATTGTCGGTTTCGCACCCCTCGTTCGAGCTCTCTTGCAAACCGCCCACACAGGCATTTGAAGGAGCTGTCATGCCGCGAAACATTCACTGTCCGCATCCACGTCGAAAAATCTTCACCCCTCTGCTGTTGGGTGGGGCAATCTCGCTGCACGCAGGGCTCTTGTACCCGTTGCTGTCGCCCGCCGCACAGGCCCACGCCGAGGCCACGCGCGTCTATGACATTGCTCCCGGGCCTTTGGGGCCCATGCTGAACCGCTTTGCCAAAGAAGCCGGGGTGCTGCTGTCATTCGATGCGGCGCTCACCCAGGGGCGGCAGGCGCCAGGCCTGCAAGGGCGCTTCAGCGTCGAACAGGGGTTCGCGCAATTGCTGGCGGGTAGCGAGTTGCAGGTGATGCTGGCCGGCAACAATTACGTACTCACCACTCGGGTCGAGGCGGGCTCGGCGCTGCAACTGGGTGCGACCAGCATCACCGGCCAGTCTTTGGGCACCACGACCGAAGGCACTGGCTCCTACACCACGGGCGAAACGGCTGCGGCAACACGCATGAGCCTGAGCCTGCGCAAGACGCCACAGTCGATCAGCGTGGTCACGCGCCAGCAAATGGACGACCAGAACCTGCGAAGTGTCTCACAAGTCCTTAAACAGACGCCCGGTGTCACCGTGAACCAGGAAAGCTCGGAAGCCTTCACCTTCTACTCGCGCGGCTTCAAACTGGAAAACTTCCAGTTCGATGGCGTACCCAGCCTGTCTTCCGACGGCGGCTCGCTGCGCGATAACTACAGCATCGGCAACAGCCTCGTTTACGACCGCGTAGAAGTACTTAAAGGCGCTACCGGCCTGGTCAATGGCTCCGGCAACCCATCGGGTGTGGTCAACCTGGTTCGCAAACGCCCAACGGACACATTCCAGGGCCACGTCGGTGCAGGCGCCGGCTCCTGGGACACGTACAGCGCCGACATCGACCTGTCCGGCCCACTGACCGACAGTGGCAACATCCGTGGGCGCCTGGTTGCCGGCAGCCAGTCCCAACACAGCTACATCGATTACCTGACAGGCGAGCAGAACACCCTTTACGGCGTACTCGAAGCCGACCTCACGGAAAACACCCTGTTCACGGTCGGCTATGACGTCCAGAAGAACCATGACAACGGCAGCACCACCGGTTCATTACCCGCTTTCTACAAAGACGGCCGCACCGTCGAATTTGACCGCAATACCAATGCCGCCGACCGCTGGACCTGGCGCAACCAGGAAACCCAGCGCGCGTTCGCAGAGCTCGCGCACAGCTTCGACAACGACTGGGTGATCAAGGGTGTCGCCAGCAGCCGCGACTACCGCTCTCGCGAACTGACATCTGGCATCAGCAGCGAGGCCATCCAGGCCAACGGCAGCATTTCTCATGGCTTCATCGGCGGCAACATAGACCCCACGACAGGCGCCGTGGACAACAACGGCATTGCGACCCGCTTCAACACCACCAGCAAGGAAAAAGGCCTGGACCTTTATGCTCGCGGCCCATTCACCTTAGGGGGGCGTGTGCATGAAGCGGTGTTCGGCTACAGCATCGCGCGTACCGAAGCCACCTCCAAACGCCAGGACGGCGACACCAATGGCATCATCGACGATGTCTTCCAGTGGGATGGCTACGGTGACGTACCCGCCCATTTCAAATGGCGCTCAACGTTCGATATCGAGGCGCGTCAGAAGGTCGGTTTCGCTGCGACGGTGCTTAAACCAACCGACGCACTGGCCGTCATTCTGGGGGCGAGGATCGTCGACTACAAATGGGACATCGACACCCTCAACAGCGCTGGCAGGAAGTTCCCTGCCAGCGCCACCAATACCAGCGAAATCGTCCCCTACGCAGGCCTGACCTACGACCTGGACACCTACCATACTGTGTATGCCAGTTATACCGACATCTTCAAGCCGCAGGCCTATAGCCTCGGCACTGACGGCCAGCCCATCGACCCGCTTACCGGTGAAAGCTATGAAGTCGGCATCAAAGGGGCCTACTTCGAGGACCGCCTGAACGCCAGCCTGGCGCTGTTCGAGCTCAAGCAGGACAACTTCGCCGTGCTCACCGGCGGCACCAGCCCTTCAGGTGGCGATGCTTACAGGGGGATCGAGGGTGTGACTACCCGCGGCGTCGAGCTGGAAGTGAGCGGCGAGGTGATGAAGGACCTGCAATTGATGGCCGGCTACACCTTTGCCGAGTCCCATGATGCCGACGACACGCGCGTGGCAACCAACCAGCCACAGCACCTGCTTAAAGTGGCGACCCACTATCGCCTGCAGGGTGACTGGAACAAACTCACCGTTGGCGGCAACCTCTACTGGCAGAGTTCGACCTTCTTCAAGCCCAGCGATGAAGACTGGTATTCGATAGACGATCCAGCCGCCAAGTTCGAGCAAAAGTCCTACGCGTTGGTCGGGTTGGTGGGCGGCTACGACGTCACCCGCAACCTGAAAACGACAGTCAACGTCAACAACCTGTTCGACAAGCACTACTACAGCGGCATCGGCAATTACGGCACCGTGTTCTGGGGCGCGCCGCGTAACATCATGTTCAATGTGAAGTACAGCTTCTGACCCACCCCGCCAGCGCCAGGCAACCCCCTGACGGCACACGTCAGGGGCCCTGCCCACGCGTTGACCACTCATTGCCCTGGCTGCAGCACAACCCTGAAAACACGCTAAGCTCGTCTATCCGATGCCTTGGTATTCGGCGCTTCAACACGCTTGTCTATCGTCGCTCTGGCGATCCACACCGACGGGCCGATGTCGGCTCAAAGAGGGTGTTCCAATGGCGACAATCGAGACAGCAGCGTTCGCTCACGGGCTGCTGAAGGTAGAAAACTGCTGGCAGGCCTATATCCTGTCACGCCAATCCACCCTGGGGCTTGCCGGCCAGGAACTCCGGGCCGCGCAGGACGATTGCGACCGGGACTTTGTCCGGTTCCAGAACCAGAGCCAGCAGTTCTACGCTGAAGTGCGCAAGCGTGTGGGAGACGCTGAAAAGCTGGAGGCAGACATGGCCCTGTACCCACATCGCTACCCTATACAGCCCTCTTCGAGCAGTTGAAAGCGCACAAAAAAACCGGCCATTGGCCGGTTTCCCTTTAACGTCAAACTAAAGGCCTAGCCCTTTGAGTTGGGCCATCTGGCCGAAGGCTGCCTGGGGCCGACACGATCGGACGCGCCAATGCCAGAAGCCACCTCCTGGATGGATCCACCTTTTGAGAGGAAGGCTTTGATCTGCTCGTCGAGCCGCAGGTGGGCTTTGTGCGTGGGGGACTGATGGGAGGCATTCATGACTGAACCTCGATAGGGAAGTCACTGAAATGCAGCAACTCGTTAGTCACTATACGCTGCATCCAGCAATCAATGGGCGAATTCCCCCCCTTACAGTGCCTCCACCCGCCGATCACCGGAAGGCGGCGGCGCCTTCAAGATGTGGGTAAAACTACCGGTCAAACCGAACCGTAGCTCTTTGGGCATCACGAACGTGAAGTGGATCAGCCATGAACCGTCGCCAAGTAGCAAGGTATCGCTTCTGTACCGTACGACTTCCGCTTCGCTGATTCCGATCGCCACTGCGACTTCCTGATTGCTAGGCTTGCAATCCATTGAGGTGACTCCCTCCGACATTGCGCCGGGAAGCCATCAATACTCCTCCAGCATCAGAAGCGCCACCTATAAATTCGCGCTCACAGGGGCGCCGGGCACCGCCCACCATCCAAGGAGCAAGGAATGAGCTTCGACTGGCACGCAGGACCGATCACCCGCACGACCCCGCTAGACAAGCACTACCGCAACACGCAGAAGGTCCGCGAGTTCCTGGTCGGTGAATGCGGCGAGGCCTTCAAGTTTGATCGCAGCTTCATGGCTTGGATCAAGAGCGGCGTGCCTTTGACGTTGGGTGACGTCGCAGATGAATGGCTACGTAGGCGCGAGTGATAACCGCGATACCCATTGAAGCGGCTTGCTCAGTGATGAGCGAATTGGAATTGTTGCGCGCGTATTTTTGTTAGGCGCTGCGCAGAGTGGCTCAGGCTTTCTCCAAGCACAAAAAAACCGAACAGGTGTGTAAACAGGTATCATTCGCCGGTTATTCAGCTCCTCATGACATGGAATTCAGAAATGCAAGGCAAACACTTGGCCTATCGTCCGGACATAGACGGGCTTAGGGCACTGGCCGTCCTGGCCGTAACCCTATTTCATTTCAACAAACAGTGGCTTCCTGGCGGCTTTGTCGGCGTTGACGTTTTTTTCGTCATTTCCGGCTTCCTGATTACAGGCATCATCTACGGAAAAGGCGCAGACTTCTCGTTCGGTGACTTTTATGGTCGTCGTGTCCGGCGGATTCTCCCTGCAGCTGTATTTGTAACACTGGTTACATTGATTGCTGGCTCTTTCTTGCTATTGCCTGCAGACGTCAAGTCCCTGTCAGTATCGGCTATTGGCGCCACCCTTTCGGCAGCCAATATCTACTTCTGGCTCTTCCTGGATACAAGTTACTTTGCCGCATCGTCCGATACGGTGCCACTGCTGCATATGTGGTCGCTTGGCGTCGAAGAGCAGTTCTATCTGATCTGGCCAGCGCTGATGATCGTCGCCATGAAGCTCGGTGGTAAACGGCTACTGGTGGCGACGGGCGTAATCCTGGCGATAGGTTCGTTTGCGGTAAGTGAGTATTTCCTGACCCGCGATCCATCGTTCGCTTATTACATGCTGCCTTCCAGGGCAGGCGAACTTCTGGTGGGTGCCTTGCTGTTCTTGTGGCAGGACTCGCGACGCATTCCAGCATCTATTGCGAACTTCGCAGGCATATTGGGCCTGGCCTTGGTTGGCGGGTCGATACTCTTTCTCGACGAGAGAAACGGCTTCCCTGGGATTCGGTCGATTCTTCCATCCCTGGGTGCAGCACTCCTGATCCTTACGGGCACCCACCAAGGAAACCTTCTTTCCAAGGTGCTGGGGAACCCAGCAGCGCGGTATGTGGGGCTGCGCTCATTCTCGCTCTACCTCTGGCATTGGCCAGTGCTAGCGTTCTACCGTTACGCATACGGTGAGCCCACCCTGTCTGGCGGCATTGCCTGTGCACTGCTGATGTGCCTTCTCACCCTTGTTACGTATCACCTGATAGAGACACCGTTCAGGGCACGGACGCCAATGTGGCTGGTTACCAAGGCCGGGCCGATCTTGGCGACCAGCGCTGCCGTAATGGTCGTGGGGTACGTCATGGTGGAAAACAATGGTTACTGGCCGACTGCAGCAGGGTCCGCCTACAAGCGGGAATTCTCTCAGCATGACTACAACACAAAATCTGCGAGCAAATTTCCGTTCAACTGCCAGATGGTTCAATACGACCCAAAGAAATGGACCGATGACAAGTGTGTAAACGGTGACAAATCCGTACCGACAGAAACGCTACTTTGGGGTGATTCTCACGCCGCGCACTACGTTGGCTACCTGAAAGCAGTGGGTGAAGGCATTCATTTCGCCACCCGCAACATATCCCATTCTTCTTGCCCTCCAGTACGCGACACACGCGGGCTCGTTCCACCCTCCATAGCCAAATCTTGCAGCGACTTCAACGAACAAGCCTTCGCGGAGTCCAAGAACTACAGGACTGTGATTATCGGCGCCTCCTGGGTGGACTATGCCAGGATAGGCAAGAAAGAGCAGTTTGCCAAAACCATCGCAGAGCTGGCTCAGAACGGTAATCAGGTGATTATTGCCCTGACTGTTCCTGCGTTCAATGGCATGGACCGCATGTGTTCAGCAAAGGCGATTCGCATTCCAGGCATGGATTGCGCATCGAATGCTGTAACGCCTGACAATGGGGAAAACGAAATAAACCTCTATTTGAAGGCGCTTGCGAGCCAGTACCCGAACGTCACGACCTTCGACGTCCGCCCGCAGATATGCAAAAACGGAACGTGCTCCGCTTACGAAAAAGGCACCCTCCTTTACTACGACCGCAACCACATGAGCATGATCGGGTCCGAGAGCATTGGCCGTTCGGTTGTAGAATCCGGGGAGGTACCACAGCCTATCGCAGCGCTAGCGCAGGCCGCTCGATCTGTAGGGCAACAACCCGCCGATTAAAACCGACGGCCAGACTACCCTCCAAATCACTGTAAGCCCGCCGCATCGGCGGGCGTTACACTTCAGCGCTCAATCCACCCCAGCATTGTTACTGCGCACGGCTCGTTGACGTCCTGTTCGCGCACGCGGGCAGCGCCTGTTCGCAGGATTGAAGAGAGATATCAGCTGTGAAAGCACTTTCCATTCGCCAGCCGTGGGCCTGGCTGATCATCCATGGCTGCAAGGACATCGAGAACCGAACCTGGCACACGAAATTCCGTGGCCGGTTCCAGGTGCATGCAGCCCAAGGCATGACCCGCAGCGAGTTCACGCGGGCGCTGCAGTTCTGTGCCGAGCGCGGCCTGCAGATACCTGATCGAGAGCAGATGCTGCGAGGCGGCATCATCGGGTCGGTTGAACTGGTCGATAGCCTAAATACCAGCGATTCCCCCTGGTACCTGGGAAAGAAGGGGGTTCTGCTGCGCGATCCTGAGCCACTGCCATTTGCGCCAATGAAAGGGCGCCTTGGATTCTTTGACGTTCCGCTGGTGGGCTTGTCACGACAGACCTGAAAGAGGGAGTGTCAGCTTGCGGCGCGGAGGGTCACGGTACCCGTCCAACAAACCGCCACCATACAGCACGTCGTACCCGTCATCACGGGGCCTGACGGTCGAGGTTCCCTCAGAAAAGGCGATCAGGTCCAGAAACCGGAGCGCGTTCGCGCCTCCGGCCTGGGGTTCGGTGCGTCTGGCCACGTTTTCTCCGTGAAATGGGCCACGCCCAGCTTGGTATGGGCATGGCTTGTGGCTATAATTCGCGACTTTCGCAACGATCCAATTCGGGAATGAGATGTCTACAATCAGGGTTGATATACAAGTCTTACGAGGGCTTGCTGTCTTATTCGTTGTCCTAGAACACTTGGCTATACCGGGTTTCCAATACGGATACCTTGGCGTAGACATATTCTTTGTAATCTCTGGCTTTTTGATTACATCGATTGTTTCAAGGGGACTTGAGCGCGATAAATTTTCCTTCAAAGAATTCTATCTGCGTCGAGCCAAGCGCCTACTCCCTGCTTCGTTCGTAACGATTCTTGCAACTATTGTTGCGGCTAAATTCTTCCTGCCACCTATGCAGATCGAATCGCTGAAGCAACAGATCATCGGCGCACTGACCTTCTCCACAAACTTTGTGCTGCTGAGCCAAGCAGGTTACTTCGACCTTGAGTCGGCAACTAAGCCGCTGCTGCACATGTGGTCCCTTGCGGTTGAAGAACAGTTCTACTTCTTCGTGCCTGCACTCTTGGCCTTCACCCCGGCCAAGCACTGGCGGAAGATCCTGGTCGTGCTCGCCATCGCCAGCTTCGTTGGCTGCCTGTACCTGTCCTTGAGCAACCAGTCGGCAGCGTTTTATCTGCTCCCGACCCGGGCCTGGGAACTGCTGATCGGCAGCATCGCGTCCATGCTCGTGCACAGCAACGCTGTCAAAAACATCACGTCGAAGCTGGCAATCCCTGCGTTTGCCGTGCTACTGGCATCCCCCTTCGTCAACTCCGGTCTGTCACACCCTGGCCTGGACGCAGTTGTAGTTTGCTTCGCAACGGCCATCGTCCTCCTGGCGAACCACCGACTGATCAATAGCAAGGTTTGGACGCCAATCGAGAAAGCGGGCGACATTTCCTACTCCCTGTACCTGGTCCACTGGCCAATCATTGCGATCGCGAACGCCTCAATCGGCACCGAGAGCATGACGGTAAAAGTGACCCTGCTGGCCGCCTCTTTGGTGACGGCCATCGCGCTGTACAACCTGGTGGAAAAGCCATTCCGGATTATGCAGTACGGCTTCAAGCCATCGCTGGTCGTCTTTCCTGCCCTTACCCTGGCGCTGTTCGGCCTTTCGCATTCGTTCCTGAAGGTCCAATCGGCTGAAAAGATCGAGAAGCTATTCGCACCGAACTACGGCCTTGACCGGTCTTGCGGTACCAACATCTATAAAGACACCGAGAAGTGCCGGACCTCGCAAGATCCGAAGATCATCGTGTGGGGCGACTCCTATGCGATGCACAACATTCCAGGGCTGTCTCAGTCGCAGAAGATCGATATCCGCCAGGCCACCCGCAGCGCGTGTGCACCCTTCCTGAACACGGCTCCGAACACCAAGAGGAGCAACTTCGAAGAGCAAGCGCGCCAGTGTGTCGGCTTCAACGACAGCACCTTCAAGTTCATCAGCGAAACCCCATCGATCAACACCGTTATCTTGGCGGCCTCGTACTGGCAGTACACCCAGGACACTTACGAGACGATCTCTTTCGACGCAAACGGGTCAATGCAAATTGACAAATCAACCCCGGAGCGCGCAAAAAAGGATATGCACGACGTTGTTGAGAAGCTCAAGGCACTCGGCAAGCAAGTGGTAATTATCGCCCCACCACCACCTCTTAACAGCACAATCCTGGGTTGCATTCAGAGTGAGATGGCAAACCCGTCGCTCACCAATCAGTCCGGTAAGTGCATGCTCGACAGAGCGGTGTTCGAGCGCTCCCACAAGAACGTGCTGGACCTTATGAAGTATGCCGAGACTTCTCTCGGCGCCAAAGTGATCTACCTGTCCGACGCCCTATGTGACGCCAAGTCGTGCAAAACGATCATTGATGGTGTCCCGATCTACCGGGATCCAGGCCACCTGAGCACCACCGGGTCTGTGAAGCTTTACCAGAAAATGCCCAACATCCTTGCAGGCGTAGACAGCAACACCTAACGGCAGGTGGTAAGTTAGATCCCATACGGCGCCTGGCCTACACGACGGGCGCCGTAGTGCTTTTTTAACTCGCCAGCTTGCGCGCCAGGCAGGCAGCCCAGCGGCCCTGCACATGGCCAGCGCCAGCCTGCCGGAAAACGGCGCCATCGAGAACCTGGTGAACGACGGCTACAATGCGGAGACCGGTAAAGCCTGGGGCTTTACACGGCAAATCTGGCGCCTACCCAGGTAATCACATCAAGTGATCCGGGATAGTTACTTGGCAGTGCGCTCCTCCGCCTGCTGGCCACTGTAGACGCAGAATGCGGAGTTGTAGCTATTGAAGGCAACGGCGTGACTGAAGTCGCAGAAGTAGGCCGGATTTTTGGTGCCAATAATATCGCCCGCTTTGCACTGACCGGGCATTGATTCTACGAGGGTGTCGCCGTTGCTTCCGAGACAGGCTTTCCCGCTAGAGGAATCATTACATCCAGCTAGGGCAAGTGAGGTCAGGGCCAGACAGATAATACGGTACTTCATTCGAGACTCCTTTCAAGAAGCTGCGGATGGTACCAAGTTACCGGCACCCGGCGCGACCTAACATAAGTGAAGCTTGAGCCGCCGAAAAGGGGCCTGTACGCCGAGCGCATCGACGGATGCCTGGTACTGGATTTCTGGCTGCAACAAGTGCAACGGCACAACGGGCAAGTGGAGCTACCTCGTCTGCGACAAGCACAACGCCTGTCACCACTGCGGAACCCATCGCTCGAAGCTCACCGAGACGCCCTGGGGGCACTCCGAAGGATTCACCTGCAAGCCTTGCCAGGATCGCATCGACGCTGCAACCAAGGCGCAAGCGCTGGCCAAGTTCGCAGAGGCGGAGTTCGACGCATCAGACTTTGAGTATCAGGGCGAGTGCAAGTGCCCACATTGCGCGACTTCCATCCACCTGGAGTCGGAAGACCACAAAGGCCTGGAGATGACGTGCGACGTATGCGGCGGCCGCTTCGAGCTGACCCTGAACTACGAGGTCACCTATAGCACTTCCGTCATCGGCGAATGCGTCGCGGCCTGATCAAGGTGCGATCCATGAGCAACTACAACTGCGACTACGTGCGCCGCCACTAGGTTTTATACGAAAAGTATGGTTATCCATCGTTGTGGGAGCGGGCTTGCCCCGCGATCTGCCGCAACGCGGCAGCAAAGCCTGAATTCGCGGCGTCTTTGACACTATTTGATATCGGGTACAGGAGCGCTTCGCACTCCATCGCGGGGCAAGCCCGCTCCCACAAAACTTTTCGTACAGAGCCTAGGACGTGCCGGCCGAAATCGGGCGCCGGTCGAAGTGTTCGCCAACACACCGTCGCAGGCCACGTACAAGGCCTTCGAGAACTGCGAATACCAAGAAATCGAGGCATGTTCGGCTTCAAGGTTCGCCAGGCCTGACCCTCCGGCGCTGCCCGTCAGCACCTCAGAAGCGTTATTCCTTCACCTGGCAAACCCCATTGGCGCGATTCTTCCCGGTATAGGAAACGCTTGGAGAGCCATCCGGGTTGATCGACAGCGAGACCGTCACACCACTGCCCTTCGCTTCGAAGTAGTTCTCGTTGAACTTCTTCAGCTTGCCTTCCTTGCCATTGATGTAAATCGGGCCGCCCTTATCGGCGTGCACCTCGATGTTACCTGGGCACGTGGCGTTCACCAGCGAAATACCAGCCTGGGCCACGCCTGACGCAGCCAGCAAGGCGACTAGCAGTAATCGCTTCATCTCTCGCTCCTTGAGTGGATTGACCGAGAGAGAAGCAATAGCCCAATTCGGCGCTGCCCGCCAGCGCCACGCGACATATCCCCTTCGATCTCGGCCGCTCAGCGCTGGGCTTAGGCCTTGGTATCGAAGGTCGCAGATAGCGACGGGTATCCTTTGCGGCAGATCTTTGCCCGCCATGCGCCGCCTGGGCGCTGCTCGTAAGTGGCCATGCACCGGATTTTGCCGGGGACAACTGGTACACGCAATTTTCTTCGGTGTCCCAAATTTGTCCCAAATATGGCGCGGGACAAAATCCGCAGGCATTAAAAAATGCCCCGCAACCTCAATGGCTGCGGGGCTTTCGAATGGTGGAGGCGAGGTCGAAATCGAACCGGCGTAGACGGATTTCAAGACCGTGGTACAAGCGCCCGTTTCTTGGAGTCTAGGAAGCGGAATCGAATCCAAAACACAGCCTTTTCTGCTACCGTGGCTCCTCGTAGGCACTTGGCACACCCGACATCCGACAGATGAAGAACGCTTTCACAAAGCGCTGCATGTGACCTTCAGCGAGCTTGGCTACTCGATCGCTTACGAGCAATTCTGCGAGGCCATTCACCGGACGGTCTCGGAACGTCAACCAGGCGTGGAGGTGTACCGGAGCAAAACTATCGAGCAGTTCGCGCGCCGCGCTGATGTCATCGGCTCGTACCTGTTCGATGTGCGCGACTGCCAGTAGAGCCCGAAAGAGCCGCCTGATCTCCACCGCCAACATCACCATGCAGTATTTCAGGGGTGTTTGGCGGTGACAAAGGGTTAATTTCATTGGGCCAGACGCCCCTTCATTCCCCCTCGATTCCCATCAGTGGTATCAAAATTGGTATCACCTGGTGGCTGTCCCTGACTGTCCGTTTTCGACCCGAAAGGCCGTAAACAAGCCAACCGCTATCTGAACTGCGCCCCTGACGTTGGACACAGATCCAACGTAAGGAGCGCGTCATTTGAGCAAGTACACCAAAAATTTCAAACGCTCGGTCATCCTTGCGCTGCGCTCGATGAAGCGCGACCCCGTGCCTAGTTCGCGGGCAAGAGGATCACGAAGTTCTTTTTCATGTCTTCCAGCACGGTCCATTTGCCCTTGGCGCCCGGTTCGATAATGAACGTGTCGCCAGTGGCCAGTGTGATGGGGGCGCAATCCTCAAGCTCGATGACGCAGCACCCACTCAGGACATGGCAGAACTCCCAAACTTTGTAGTCGATGCGCCACGCGCCAGTGCTGGCTTCCCATTCTCCGGAAATGCGACCTTGCTGTTCATCGTGATAGTACTTGGACGTCAGCGTATGAGGGGTGCCTTCCACGACCTCTTCAAAAAAGGGAAGGTCGCGCACCGGTTGGATATCCAATTCGCGGAACACGGTCAGTTTCTTGTTCATGGTTTTTTCTCGAGCACGTCGTGGGTAGGGCGATACATCAAATAGGCTTCACCGGTTACGCCCAGCATCGGGTGCGCCAGGCCTCATCCAGGGCCAGGCTGGATATGTACAAGGTGTCGAGTATTTCCATATCGGAATAAGGTGCGAGGACCGGGTCTGTCTCGACAGGACTGTCAGGGGTCTCGCGCAAGGCATAGCTATGCATCATGCCGATGACGCGCCCTTCGAAAGTGGCCATCAGGCAGTTCTTGTAGGAAAAGTCGCCCTGTTCCCTGGCATAGCGAGACGCACCGACACTCAGCAATTCTCTCCAGGTGCGGCAAGCTTGCTCCATATGTAATCGGCCATGCCCTCCGATGTCAGTTGAAAGAAGCGCGCAATATCGTGCGCGTCCGAGGCTTGAGCGGGTCTGAAGTCGACAGGCATGTACAGTGCTCCCATGGATCGGGTGGTTAGTTTTTCAAGGATTTCGCCTTTGACAGGGAGGCAGGGTAGGCGGGTTGAACGGTTCCCATCATGCTCTGGGCGAACACCGTCAGCACGGCGTGCGACGCTGCCCCATGCTCAAAGGCACGTGGCCGTCTGCTCAACGGCCAGGCCATTGATACACGCCATCCAGCCACCGCCGGCCTCGTATCTACAGAGCGGGCCACTCTGTGGTTTCGCGGGCCCGCCTCAGTCAGAATTTCGCCCGCAACGCCACATTGAAATTGCGCGGCTCACCGTAGAAATTCCAGTAATTAGTATTTCCCAGGGTCTGGTAGTACTTCTTGTCGAACACGTTATCAAGGTTGTACTGCAGCTCCAGGTTGCGGCTGATCTCGTAGATGGCGTGCAGGTTGGTCAGGTGGTAGGCATCCTGCCGGATCTTGTAATACTTGCCGACCTCGGTCTGGGTCATCTTGCTCTGGGCGTAGAAGCTGCCACCTACACGCAGCTGGTTGAGCGTACCTGGCAGGCGGTAGTCGGTTGCAACCTTGAACAAATGGCGTGGCGAGGCGCCGTTGAAGTCTTCGCCTTTCTGCTCGCCACCCATGTATTTGGACTGGGTATAGGTGTACCCCGCCGATACGTTCCAGTTCGCCAGCACCTCACCGGTCAGCTCCAGCTCGATACCTTTGTTGCGCACTTTGTCGGACGCCCGGTAGCAAGCCCAGGTCTGCGCACAGGTCACTCGCTCGGCACGGCCGGTCTGGTCCGCCTGGAACAGCGCGATAGCGGTTTGCAGGCGCTTATCGAGGAACTCTCCCTTCAAGCCGATCTCGTAGTTGCTGCCGGTCATCGGCAAAAGCGTTGTGCCATCCGCATCCTGCGCGCTCTGCGGCTTGAAGATTTCGGTGTAGCTGGCATAGGCCGACCAGTTTTCGTTCAGGTCCTGCACCAGGCCTGCGTAAGGTGTGACTTCGCCACTCTTGGAGAAGTGCTTATGGTCTGTGGGTTCACGCACGCCATTGGTGTCATCCAGCGAATCGTGGCTGTACCAGCTCAGGCGGCTGCCGAGAATGAACGTAGTGCTGTCGGTGAGACTGAACCGGCTGGCCACATACACGCCCTTTTGCTCCTGAGTGCGGTTGTATTGCCATTGGTTGACATTGAGGGCGGTCGGTGTGGGTGGGTCAAACGCTGCCAGGTTGTTCATGTCGACGATGTAGCGGTAGCTGGCGTCGCGCCCGCCGTGGTAGTCGAAGTCGTCCTTGTTCCAGTTGCCACCCACAATCAGCTCATGCTGGCGGCCCAGCAGCTGGAACGGGCCCGTGAAGTAGCCATCGATACTGGTCTGGGTGTCATCGAAGTGAAAGTGGCGCGGATTGAGGGTGAACAGGTCGGTGCCACCGCCTGGGTAGGTGTAGTTACCCAGGAAATCCGACTTTGCCCACATCTGGTTGACTGCCACCACGCCCTTCCAGCCGTTGGCAAAGGTGTGCTGGATGTCGGCGAACAGGGTGGTATTGCGCTTGTCCAGGTGGTTCCAGTCACCGGTCAGCGAGGTAGAGCGCGACATCGGGTAGAACGCGCCGCTCTCCTTGCTGGGCAGGCCCGACCAGTCATAACCGGAGTTGCGTTCCTTCTGGTAGGTAAAACCGAAAGTGGCCAGGGTCGACTCATCCAGGTCGGCCTCGATGATGCCGTAGAACAGCTGGTTCTCTTTCTGGGCCGTGTCCAGGTAGCTGTTGGCATTGTTGTAGGTAATGACCGAGCGGCCGCGCAGGGTGCCGGCTTCATTCAGCGGCGCCGACAGGTCGAGCATGGCCTTGTAGTCGTCCCAGGAGCCGACCGAGGTTTCGATCAATGCCTGAGGCTCGGCCGTAGGCCGCTTTCGGACCAGGTTGATCGAGGCCGACGGGTTACCCGCACCTTCCATCAGGCCGGTGGCGCCCCGCACCACTTCTACGCGGTCGTAGATGTCGGTGTTGGGCTTGGAAATGGTGTCCATCGAGTACGGGTTGCCGATGTTGGTCGGCACGCCATCGATCTGCAGGTTTTCGACCGTCTGCCCGCGGGCCTGGTACAGCGAGCGCTCGCTGCCATTCTTGATGATGGTGACGCCGGTGGCGTTACGCATGACGTCGTCGAGGTTTTGCATGTTCTGGTCATCCATGCGCTGGCGAGTGACCACGGTGACCGACTGCGGCGTTTCGCGCAGGCTCATCGGCAGTTTGGTGGCGGTGGACGAACGCCCCGTCGCGTAGGCCCCGGTGCCCTCGGTCAAGTCGCCCAATCCCTGACCAGAGATGGTGGTGCTGCCCAGGGTCACGGCACCGGCAGCGTTTTCAACCTGACGCACCAGCTGGAATTCCCGCTCGCCGGTGGCCACCGCCTCCACGCCGCTGCCCGCCAGCATCTGCGCCAGCGCCTGCTCGACACCGGTGGCGTGCACCACCTGGCTCTGCTTGTTGGCGGTGAGCGTGGCATCACCGCCAATCAACAACCCGGCCTGTTTGGCCAGCAGGTTCAGTTGATGTGCCAGCGGCCCGGCCGGAATGTCGAACATCGCGCGCTGCACTGCTGCGCCGTTGCTTTCGGCCTGGGTGGTGGCAGCGTAACTGCCAAGGGCAAGGAGGATGGCCAAAGCCAGCGGATGAGGGCGCGAAAAAGCAGGATCGCGAAGCAGCATGAAAGGGTCCTTCCGGAAGTAGGATGAAGTAGCGTCATCCCACCAAGCGCATGAGCGTCGCAAAACCAGAAAAAGAATTTTGAAATTTTTTCAGCGCGCCTCGATGGAAACCCACCAAGGCAAGGTGCGCACCACCCGAATGGGTAACGCACGCTCGAGCATGGCCAAGGTGCGGTCGGTGTCCAGCAGCGGGAAGGTACCCACCGCACGCAAGTTGTTCAGCACAGGGTCGATGCCCAGGTGGCCGTGACGGTAGTCGCGCAGAACGTCGACTACCTGGCCCAACGGCATGTCCTCCGCCACCAGCACGCCACGGCTCCAGTCCTGGCGCAGAGCCTGTGCAGCTGTTGATGCGCCTGCCTGTTGCGCATCGAACACCAGCATCTGCCCGGCGCCCAGCGTAATGTGCACACCACTGCCGGCGCAGGTTGCCTGCACCGAGCCTGCAAACACACTCAAGGTCGTTACCAGCCCCTGATCCCGTACACTGAACCGCGTGCCGAGTGGCCGCATCCGCCCTGCCCGCGTGTCGACGAACAGTGGTCGTGAGTCCTTGCCGGTCTCGATCAGGATTTCGCCGCGGTACAGACGCAGTTGCCGCACGCCTTCATCGAACTGCACATCCAGTGCCGTCCCGCCGTTCAGCCACAACTGGCTGCCATCGGCCAGTGTAAGCGGCCGCACGTCCCCCAGGCCGGTGCGATAAGTGGCGAACCAGGCGCGCGGCGAGTCCACCCAACCGTGCTGCCAGCCGCCCCACCCCAACACGCCAGCCGCGCCCGCCACGCAAAGGCTGCCGAGCACGGCACGACGCGACTGCCGGTGACTGCGAGCGTTGTCGAACACCTGCCGGGCCTGTGCTGCCTGACCATCGAGGGTGCCGAAGCGCTGGTTGATGTTTTCCACATAGGACCACGCCAGGCGATGCCGCGCATCCTCGGTCAGCCAGGCCTGCCATTGCGCCTGTGTTGCTGCGTCATGCCCTGCCCCGTGCAGCCGCGCGAACCACCCTGCCGCCGCTTGCAGCACGCCATGGTCGAGTTGCCCCCGGCTCATGCCAGCGAATCATCCAGTTCGGCTTCCAGCAACAGGCACTGGTACATCGCCTGAGCCAGGTAGCTGTTCACACTGCGCTCACTCACGCCCAACTGCTCAGCGATCTCGCGTTGCTTCATGCCCTGCAGTTGCGCCATGGAAAACGCGTCGGCCACCCGCTTGGGCATGCGTTCGAACATCGCCTGCAGTTGTGCCAGTGTTTCGAGGATGACCGCCTGCTGCTCCAGCGATGGTGCAAGTTGCTCGGGCTGGGCGGCCAATACATCCAGATAAGCCTGCTCCACCCGCCGCCGCCGCCAGAAGTCGACACACGCATTGCGCGACATACGCCCCAGATACGCGCGGGCATGCTCGTGGTCATTGAAAGCCCGGGGTTTGGTCAGCAACCGCACGAACACATCCTGCGCCAACTCCGCAGCATCGTGGGCATTGCCGAGCTTGCGCTGCAGCCACTGGCGGATCCAGCCGTGGTGGGCGCGGTAGAGGTTCTCCAGGTCGGAGCCAGCAGTGCCGGGAGAAGCGGTCATGGGAACGGCGCCTAGGGTTACTAATGCGAATAATAAGCAATTCTAGCGTTGATGCGGATTTCGGGCAATTGGCCAGGTCGGAGGCCAGGTGCATGGCCGTTTTCGACCCGAGGCAGCCGATCAAAAGCCTCTTTGATCTGGGAGGACGCTGCGCGTTACGCCCGCGCTGCATCGAGACCTGGCAAGAAAAGCACATTTGGCCGAGTGTCCCGCCATCGCCAACATCAAGCACGCCTGGAGAAAGTCCATTGAACTAGCGGGCAGCGAGTTTGTTGGTGTTGCCGTTCAGACTCAGCCATGACAGCCTTTCGCCACTAGCAGCCTCGGGTCGAATGCTGCTCCTCACGACCGGCAGCTTTCGACCCAAAGCGGCCATCTGCAACCGGCCGCCAATGATACGTATTTGCCAAATATGGCTCTAACGAGGGTACCCACCCGTTCACGCCGACTCCAGAAACAAGTCCCGTTCAGCGGCACGCCGACGCACCAGGCCAGCCAGCACCTTCCCGCCTGCCTTGTTCCAACGCGGGAACTGGTCGGCTGCGGCTACGTAGTTTCCGGCATTGATCAATCGGCGCAGCGTGGACGACTCAAGATTCGCCGCACCCAAGTTGTAGGTGAAGCTGATCATGGCGTCCCACTGGTTCTGGCTCAGCGGCGACGTGATGAGGCGCTCAACTTCTGGCTCGAAGCGCTGCACGTCGTTCAGCAACATGCGCTCGGCCTGCTCCATGCTGACTTTCATGCCGGGCTGCATGCTTCGAGTGGCGCCATAGCCGATGGTCCAGACGCCGACAGAATCCTGATAGGCCTGCAGGCGCAGGCCCTCAAACGACTTGATGAGGCTCAAGCCGCGTTGCGATGTACGCATGGGTTTTCTCCAGGCACAAAAAAGCCCACAAATGCGGGCGAAGGGGTAATATTCGCGGCTTACTCAGCAGCGAGATGAAAGGGAATTCAGAAATGCAAGGCAAACACTTGGCCTATCGTCCGGACATAGACGGGCTCAGGGCTCTGGCCGTACTGGCCGTGACAATTTTCCACTTCAACAAGCAATGGCTACCTGGCGGCTTCGTCGGAGTTGACGTTTTTTTCGTCATATCTGGCTACCTGATCACGGGAATCATCTACGGGAAAGGCTCTGACTTTTCTTTTGGTGACTTTTACGGTCGTCGAGTCCGCCGGATTCTTCCTGCCGCGACATTTGTGACCATAGTCACTTTGCTTGCTGGGTCATTCTTACTCTTGCCAGCAGACGTGAAGACCCTGTCGCAGTCGGCAATCGGCGCCACTCTTTCTGCAGCAAACATCTACTTCTGGCTTTTCCTAGATACAGGTTACTTCGCCGCTTCGTCCGATACCGTGCCGCTGTTGCATATGTGGTCGCTGGGCGTCGAAGAGCAGTTCTATATGATCTGGCCGGCACTCATGATCATCGCCTTGAAACTCGGCGGTAAACGCCTGCTTGTAGCTACCGGCGTGGTCCTGGCCATTGCATCGTTCGCAGTGAGCGAATACTTCCTTGCGCGTGACCCTTCCTTCGCTTACTACATGCTGCCATCCAGAGCTGGCGAACTGCTGGTAGGCGCCCTGCTTTTCCTGTGGCAAGACTCCCGCCGTATTACGGCTGCGGTTGCAAATATTGCTGGCGTCGTTGGCCTAGCCATGGTTGCAGGCGCAGTGGTGCTGCTCGACGAGAAAAATGGATTCCCTGGGATACGATCGGTTATCCCTTCTGTAGGCGCAGCGCTACTGATTCTGGCGGGTGCAAATCAAGCCAGTCCTCTTTCCAAAGTTCTCGGCAACTCGGCGGCTAGGTACATCGGGCTACGGTCATTCTCACTCTACCTGTGGCACTGGCCTGTGCTTGCCTTCTACCGCTACGCTTACGGTGAGCCAACTTTGGCTGGCGGGCTAGCGTGCGCTGCACTGATGGTAGCGCTGACCCTGATCTCGTATCACCTAATCGAAACACCGTTCAGGTCGAAAAGCCCTATGTGGCTTCTCACTAAGGTAGGGCCCATCGTTGCGACAAGTGCTGGGGTAATAGTCACCGGGTATGTCCTGAGCAATAACAAAGGCTACTGGCCAACAACTTCTGGCGATCAGTACAAAAGGCTAATTTCTCAGCACGACTACAACACCAAGCCGGCCAGCCGCTTCCCGTTCAATTGCCAGATGACGAAATACGATCCAATTAACTGGACTGAGGATCAGTGCGTAAACGGCGACAGGTCAGTACCTCCCGAAACTCTTCTTTGGGGTGATTCGAATGCTGCGCACTACGTAGGATATCTGAAAGCTATCGGAGAAAGCAGACACTTCTCAATCCGTAATATCTCGCATTCTTCTTGCCCACCGATCAGGGATACGAAAGGAATTCTTGGGCCAAACCGCGAAAAGTCCTGCAACGAATTCAACGCTCGAGCTTTTGCTGAGTCGAAGAAATATAGAACTGTGATAATCGGTGCATCATGGGAATCTTATGCAATGAGAGGCGGAAAGGAAAAGTTTGCTGAAACCATTGCCGAGCTGGCCGGTTATCACAATCAGGTAATTATCGCCCTCAACGTTCCTCTATTTGAGGGGCTCGACCGCATGTGTACTGCTAAATCCATTCGTATTCCTGGGATGGACTGCCCTTCTACAGCGATCGTCCCCGACCAAGGCGACAGCGAAGTAAATATGTACCTAAAGGCAATCGCCGCACAGTACCCGAATGTCGCAACGTTTGATGTGCGCCCACAAATTTGCAAGGACGGCACCTGCTCGGCATATGACAAAGGCACCCTCCTCTACTTCGACCACGCCCACATCAGCATGATAGGGTCTGAGATATTAGGCCGATCTGTATTGGAGAACGATCAAGTACCACAGCCTATCGCTGCTCTTGGGCAGTCGGCTCGGTCATTGGGCCAACACACTCCTGATTAACGATATGAACTGATGGTCCTGATGTAACATTAAGCCCGCCGATAAAGCGGGCTTAATTTACTCATTGCACTCCAAGATTACCGAATTCATATCCCTTTGACGAAACATCCAGCCCCCTAGCCCCAACCACAGTGCTGCCAACTTCTTCCCCGGCAATCGATGGCATCGGAGTCACTCGCCCGGCTCCGGCTGCATCTAAATTTCCACCTTTGGTGTACTGGAATGCGCAGTTCACATCACCCTGGACGATATCGATAGGGGCTACTGCGTAGCCGCCGCGCCACTTATACCCTGTCCAGCCAGGAAGGTTGTGTGAATGCCGGAGATAGCTGCTTGGTAGAATTTCCAGCTATTCGAGTTACGGCGAGCGAAAGGCAAGGTAGGCGTCACATAGCGTCCACCCCCCGCCTCATAGGTTCGATCCATCCAGCTAGCACAGAATCCCCGGGTCGGGTGGAAGCAGACCGCAGCGAAGACGTCCGGTGCTGTGCTCTTCGGCTGGGCACTTACCGAGGCCTCGTCGGTCACAAGCAAAGGGCCGCGGTTATCACCGATATAGTGCACCCACTCAGGGAACGCAGAGTACACCCCCGTCTGCGGGCCGTTTTCGATTTCAACTACCACATCCTCTAGTGCTTCGAACTCGTAGAGAACCTCCCAAGAACCAGGCCTTACATGCACCACGAAGTGCTGCCGACCCACATAGCGCTCAAGCGTCAGAGTGTTGTAAGCAAGAAGCTCGACCTGCCAGGAAAACGTGGCTGTATCAGCCGGGGCGGAATAGGTTTGTTCGGCGGCCATCTGCTGCCCATTGATGGAGCACTTCAGGTTCACCATCCGCGCGGTAGGCTTTGTCGGCTCAACCTCATTCCAGTGGCCACCGCCCGTGTACTGCTTGGCTCCACCGTCCCCATTGTTGACTGCACACACGACCATGGGCGGAAGCCAGTCTGTGCTCCACCCACCAAGGTCTTCCCATGCCGCCGATTCAACTGTCGTTAGCGGCGCGATGCGCCAGCCCTTGAAGTTGAAAAGCTGGTTGATCTGGTTGGGACCGAACTTCTGCATGAACATTTGACCGGCGCCATGCGACCAAATGAAGTCGAAGTTATTGCCGATGGTCTCGCCCTCCACCCACATCCGGCCGGCTTGCAGCTGCTTCGACGTAGCCGATGCGTTCACGTAGGTGTACCGCGATAGATCGACAATCCACCCGGGCCAGGCGGCCCATTGTCGGCCGGGTATACGCCCGGCTCAAGATGGCAGGCGTCAAGCAAACGGCAACGAATGCCACGGCCGAAACATGGACATTGGACTTATCGCGCGTGGGGTAGAAAGTGCGCCATAGAAAAAGGAAAACCGTGACCTGCCGGAGCGCATGCTTCGGCGGGCCCGAAAAAGGAAAGGCGGGAAAATTTGGGTTGCGTACTACTACTGCGGTAGAGACGCGGACGGAAAGAGGATCGAAATCCCTTTGGGGCAGGACTTGGCGGAGGCCAAGCTGGAGTGGGCGCGCCTGGAGCAGAAGGCAAGGCCGAAGGTTATGGCAACAATGGGGGAGCTGTTTGAACGGTATGAGCGGGACATTATCCCCGACGAAATCGCCGCGCACTCAAAAAGACAACAAATACGAGCTGGAGCGCCTGCGCAAGGCGTTCGCTGACGCGCCGATCGAGGCCATCAGCCCGCTGGTCGTTGCCCAGTACCGGGACGCACGCACCGCGAAGACTCGGGCAAACCGGGAGATCGCCCTGCTCTCGCATGTCTTCACCATGGCCATGGAGTGGGGGTTTGTCGAGCGTAACCCCTGCCTGGCGGTTCGCCGCAACAAAGAGAAGGTCCGCGACTTCTACGCGGCCGACGAGATCTGGGATGCGGTGTACGCAGAAGGCGACCAGGGTCTTAAGGACGCCATGGACCTGGCCTACCTGGCCGGCCAACGTCCAGCCGACACGCTGAAGTTCAGCACAGTCGACCTCGACGAGGACTACTTGTGGGTCGACCAGAACAAGACCGATGAGAAGTTGCGAACTCGACGGCACGTCAATGGCGTGCTGACCGGCCTAGGCCTGTTCATCGACGCGCTTCTTGAACGGCGCAAGCTGCAGGGCGTGCGCAATTCACGTCTGATCACCAACGACGCCGGCCTTCGGATGAGCTGGGAAATGCTGAGGAATCGCTTCAGTGAGGCGCGGGACAAGGCTGCTCGCAAGCTGATCGCCGACGGCAACACTGACCTGGCCGCCAAAGTTCGGCAATTCCAGTTCCGCGATATCCGCCCGAAGGCTGCTTCGGAGATGAGGATATCAGCCACGCCAGCCGGCTACTTGGGCACTCCAAGGAAGAAATCACCAAGCGCGTCTACCGCCGCGTCGGCGAGGTCGTGAGCCCCACAAAATAGGCTGGGTTGCGGAACACATGCCAAAAATTGCGGAACACTTCGTCTTTTTCGAGCGCAAAGAAAAACCCCGCAGACGCTAATCTGCGGGGCTTTCGAATAATGGAGGCCGAGGTCGGAATCGAACCGGCGTAGACGGATTTGCAATCCGGAGCATAACCACTTTGCTACTCGGCCTCAAAGTTCGGAGTTAGCGGCTTGCGCCTTGCTATCTCCTTGAAACACTGAACCTTTTTCAAAGTTCGCTGCGTTTCGATGGGCGCCATTATGTCTGCATTCATTGAACCTTGCAACCCCCTGAACAGAAAAAAATTTCAAGGGGTTCAAGGTGTTAGCGCAAGCGACCGAGTTTGCTCCAAAGGCCGACCACGGTGTTCTCCACCGTGCCGCTGGCAGCCATGCCGATGCGCTCCTGCAGGCTCTTGCGTTCGGCATAGTGCAAGTGGAACAGGTTGGCATTGCGGGCGCGGTCGCTGAGGTATTCGTCGCTGGTCTGCAACTCGTCCACCAGCTTGCGGTTTAGCGCTGCCACGCCCAGCCAAACCTCGCCGGTGGCCACTTCGTCGATATGCAGCTGTGGACGATAGCGGGCGACAAAGTCCTTGAACAGCTGGTGGGTGATGTCCAGGTCTTCCTGGAACTTCTCCCTGCCCTTCTCGGTGTTTTCGCCGAACACGGTGAGGGTGCGCTTGTATTCACCGGCGGTGAGCACCTCGAAATCGATGTCGTGCTTCTTCAGCAGGCGATTGACGTTGGGCAGCTGTGCAACCACACCAATCGAACCCAACACGGCAAAGGGTGCGCTGACGATCTTCTCGCCAATGCAAGCCATCATGTAACCACCGCTGGCAGCCACCTTGTCGATGCACACGGTCAAGGGGATACCGGCCTGGCGAATGCGCGCCAACTGCGAAGCCGCCAGGCCATAGCTGTGCACCAGGCCGCCGCCACTCTCGAGCCGCAGCACCACTTCGTCACGCGGGGTGGCGAGGGTCAGCAGCGCAGTGATCTCGTTGCGCAGGCTGTCGGTGGCCGAGGCCTTGATATCGCCATCGAAATCGAGCACGAAGACCCGGCTCTTTTCCTCAGCCTTGACTTTTTTCTGCTGTTTTTCCGCCTTCGCCTGCTGCTTGCGCAGAGCCTTGAGCTGGGCCTTGTCGAGCAGGCCCGATTCCAGGCGCTCGCGCAGCTCTTTATAGAACTCATTCAGGCGCGTGACCTGCAATTGCCCACCCGGCTTGCGCCGCCCTTTTCCGCGTAAACCGGCAATGGCCGACAGCACCACCAGAATGGCAATCACCAAGGTGGCGGTTTTGGCGAGAAAGCTTGCGTATTCGGCAAGAAACTCCACAGTAATCCTCGAAGCCCGGAATCAAGGCTTCATCGTACCTAAGCTTGGGGCTGTTTGGTACGGCCTTGTGACATTCCGAAGCAAATCCTTCGGCCGCTTGGGGCCAGGCAGAGCCTATGCCGCTACCTGCCCTTCATGGCTACACGATCACGCTGGAGTTTTGCGTAAACGCGAAGTGTTGACGGCTTGATCCCGCTTGAATGGTAGAATGCCCGCCAACAAAGGAGGAACCGTGAAGAGCACGCCAACCCATGCCACAGCAACGCCAAACCTGCTAACCCCGGAGTCGCTCGGGATGCGTCTGCGCACCGCACGCAAACAGAGGGGCTGGACGCTGGTTCAGGTTGCCGAACGTTCCAAGGTATCGATAACCACTATTTCCCGCGCCGAACGCGGCCAGCTCGCTTTGGGGTACGAAAATGTCGCTGCCCTGGCGCAGGCGCTGCAGCTGGATATCGGAACACTGTTCTCGCATGAGTATGAGGAGCCGCCCGCCAAACAGGGCCCGGTGGTAACGAGGGCCGGCGAGGGGGTGGCCTACAAAGGGCTGTCGTTTACCTATGAGTTCCTGGCCACATCAGCCAGCGGCAAACCAATCAACCCTGTACTGGGTACGATCCACGCACGCAAGATCAATAGCCCCGAGGATTTTGCCCGACACTCCGGCGTGGAGTTCATCTACGTGCTTTCGGGCAAGCTCGAGGTCCATTTCGAAACAGGTGAAGTGACCAGACTTGGGAAAGGTGACTCGCTGTATTTTGACAGCCGCATCGGCCACGCCTACATCAGTGTCAGCAAGCAATTAGCCAGAATCGTTGGCGTGATCACCGCTGAAAGCGACCAGATGCTGCTTGCGCGACAAGGGCACGATCAGCTTGAGCAATAAACCTTCCCCTTCTGTAGCCTGCCCAGCCTGAGTAGCGCCGCCTTCTGCGCCCGCTTCAGGCTGTGCCCTTCAAAAAACCTCCCTTGCACGACCTGCTCTCTACCCGTGAGCCTGAATCGTAATTTGCGTTTACGCAAAAATCGCTTGTAATCTCACGCTAATGGTAGTTCCATGGCGACTTCGCGTATACGCAAATTTTGGGATCATCCGCATACCGCTGCGGCGGGCTGCGGTTTCACTGGGCAGTCTCGGTAACGCGCAGGAAGAGCGACCCGAAAGGAGCCTTTGGCGATGGAGCAAAGCAGCGTGCGGGCAACCGGGAAGAGCGGCCTACATCGGTCGCTGTAAACGGGATAAAAGCCAATTTTCAATAACAATTAGGCTATGAGCAGGCGGTAACAACATGGGAAGTAAACTTTTAAGCGCTCGCCAGATTGCATTCATGGCATTGGGCATGTCTATCGGCGTAGGGCTTTTCCTGGGATCGGCATCAGCCATCCAATCGGCTGGGCCGTCTGTGCTGTTGGCCTACACAATCAGCGGCGGCATCATTTTTTTAATTCTGCGCGCCCTGGGTGAAATGACCGTCCACAACCCGGTTTCGGGCTCATTTGCAGCTTATGCGCATGAGTACCTTGGCCCTTATGCAGGCTTTCTCTCCAGCTGGAACTACTGGATTTTGATGGTCGGGGTTGGCGTAGCCGAATCGACCGCTGTAGGCATCTACATGAAGGCCTGGTTCCCGGATGTGCCTCAGTGGATTTGGGTATGCGCATCGATAGCCTCAATCTGTGCATTGAATCTGCTCGCCGTACGCGCTTTCGGTGAAGCCGAGTTTTGGTTCGCACTGATCAAGGTCGTCACAATCCTCGCCCTTGTGGTCGGCGGTGGCATGATGATTTTTGCCGGCTGGGGCAACAACGGCGAACCACTGGGCCTGGCTAATCTTTGGCAGCACGGCGGGTGGTTTCCCAATGGTATTAGCGGAATGCTCATTGCGTTGCCGATCGTAGCGTACTCCTTTGCGGGTGTAGAAATGATCGGCATCGCGGCAGCAGAGGCGGAAAACCCTAAGAAAACCATACCGCGCGCTATCAACTCCGTGCTGTGGCGAATTCTGCTTTTCTACGTGGCGGCCATCGCAGTGATCTTGGCAATTTATCCCTGGAATCAGATCGGCACCCAAGGAAGCCCGTTCGTGACTACCTTTGAGCGCCTGGGCATCAGAGAGGCAGCGGGCGCCATAAACTTCGTGGTGATCACGGCGGCCTTATCAAGTTTCAACTGCATCCTGTTCAGTGGCGCGCGCATCCTGAAAAAACTCGCAGATGAAGGCCAAGCCCCCAGCATGTTGCGGAAAGTGGGCAGTAATGGCATTCCGACTAGAGCGGTATTTGCAACCGTCGCGTGCATGGCCTTCGGCGTGCTTCTTAACTTTGTGATGCCAGACCGTGCCTTTGGCTACATGATGTCCATCTTGGCTTTCAACGTGGCCTGGACCTGGGGAATGATCGCCCTGACCTACGTGGCGTTCCAACGCCGCATGAAGCGCTCTGGTATCGCCAGTGAATTCCCAATGCCGCTACGCAAGGCATCTCCCGCCATCTGCTTACTGTTTGTCGCTTTTGTACTGTTCATGCTCGGCTACCACCCAGAAAGCCGGGTTTCGCTGTACGCCGGCGGTATCTGGACTGTAGCCCTGTCGGCCCTGTACTTCATGGCCAATCGAGCCGCGAAGCGTGACGCAGCAGAGGCAGGATTCTAAATGCACATCATTGTTGTGGGCGCGGGCATCAGTGGCACCGTCACTGCGCTGACACTCGCGCAAGAAGGGCACAGCGTCGAAATTATTGAAGGGGCTCAGGCTCCAGCAACCGGTGCAAGTTTCGCCAACGCGGGCCTTATCTCTCCGGGGCACTGCTTTAGCTGGGCGGAGCCTGGCGTGGTAGGTGTTGCCTTGAAGTCACTATTCGGCATTGGCGAAGGCCTAGGCATCTACGGCCCCTGGACACCTGCACTTGCGCGGTGGGCCACCCTGTTCGCCCGCGAGGCGACACAAACGCGCTGGCTAACGAACTCGAAAGCGGCATTGGCGCTTGCCGGCTACTCGCGCGACCTTCAGTTCAAACACGCGGGTATTTCGCAGGATGAATATGGAGGGCGGCATAAGGGTATTTTGTATCTGTATGGTGAGGGACAAACGCCAGGCCCCCACGATGCCGCACTACTGCGCGCCGCTGGAGAACCCTTTGAAGCGCTCGATCCCCCTGCTGTACTGGAGTGCGAGCCTCTGCTGAAGACAGCCCGGGTCAAGTTTGCGAAAGGCATTTACTGCGCCCAGGACGGTACAGGCGACGCCGCTCGCTATGCGACTGCCGCACTGAAAAAAGCTATCCAGCTCGGCACGACGGCGCGGTTTGGCGAGCGCGTGCTCGGGTTCGATATTCGCGGCGGCGTTGCCAAGGGTGTACACACAGACAAAGGCTATCGTCATGCGGACCTGGTCGTCGCAACAGCAGGCCTCGCGTCCCGACATTTGCTTGCATCCATTGGGCACAACCTGCCCATTCACCCCGTCACGGGTTATTCGATTTCGTATGAAAGCCCGCCAGGCCAAAAGCCCAGTGTCGGGGCTGTCTCGATCCCACATAAAGTTGCTTGGGCGTCATTTGGTGAAACCCTTCGATTCACAGGGTTTGCAGATGTCGGGGTCCCCGGTGAATCCACCGTGCACAAACGCTTTGCGGAACTTGGGCGTTTCGCAGAAGAGGTTTGCCCAAGCCTTAAAGACCGCACAGCACTAAAGTGGGTGGGACAGCGCCCGATGACGCCTGACAACTTACCCTTCCTGGGCGTGAGCCATGTACCGAATGTCTTGCTCAACTGTGGCCACGGCGCCATGGGCTGGACCATGGCTTGCGGCTCTGCACGGATCATCTGCGACCTCGCTGCTGGTCGTAGGCCCGCCCTCAACCTTGAACCGTACCACTGGAATCGCTATGGGCTGCTAGGACGCCGCACGGCCCTGCAAAGCTGAGCCGAAACAGTTCAAACAACCTTTTCAAACACTTGTATGTTTTTTCGTTGACAGCCTGTGTGGCACATCCTAACCTCGCAACAACCTCCAACAGGCCGGATACCTTCGTGGGCAACCTCTACCTCATCCGACATGGCCAAGCCTCCTTCGGTGCCGAAGACTACGATGTCCTCTCACCCATCGGTGTGCGTCAGAGCCAGGCCCTGGGCGACCACCTGGCTCAGCTGGGTGTGCAGCTGGATCGTTGCGTGGCCGGTGACTTGCGCCGCCAGCAAGATACCGCACGTCTGGCGCTGGAGGCCTTGCACGCCAGCGGCTGCCCGGTTCCGGCTGTCGAGACCGACGCGGCGTTCAATGAGTTCGATGCCGACGGCGTGATCCGTGCCCTGCTGCCTGGGCTGATCGGGGAAGAGCCCGACGCCCTGCACATCTTGCGCAATGGCGCGCAGCACCGCAGTGAATTTCAGCGCCTGTTCGCACTGATGGTGCAGCGCTGGCACGCTGGCGATCACGCCGACGACGGGCTGGAGAGCTGGCAGGCGTTTACCGCTCGGGTCCAGAAGGGCCTGCAGCGCGTGCTCCAAGCCGCGGGCAGCGGCGACAACATCGCCATCTTCACCTCCGGCGGCACCATCGCCGCCCTGCTCCACCTGGTTACCCAAATTACCCCCAGCCAGGCCTTTGCGCTTAACTGGCAGATTATCAACACGTCGCTCAGCCAACTGAAGTTCCGCGGCCGCGACGTGGCGCTGGCCTCCTTCAATAGCCAAGCCCACTTGCAGCTATTGAGGGCGCCGGAGCTTGTCACTTACCGATGAGTCCGGCTTGTTGTGTCCCTGCGGACGCGAAAATAACTTAATAAGGATTACGCCATGAGCGATGTAGCTAAAGCCGTCGAAGCGATGAAAGCAAAGTTCAACCCAGCCGCTGCCGCCGGCCTGGACCTGGTGTTCGGCTTCGACATCACCGACGAAGGCAAGCAGTACGCGCTGATCGTCAAGGACGGTACCTGCGACATCCAAGAAGGCGAAAACCCAGACGCCAACTGCACCCTGGTGCTGGACAGCGAGACCCTCAAGGGTATCGTCAGCGGCGAGACCGACGGCATGCAGGCCTTCATGGGCGGCAAGCTGCGCGTCGAAGGCGACATGATGCTGTCGATGAAGCTCAGCGAGCTGTTCCCTTCCTGAGTGACGGGCACACCGAGCGATGAAAAAACCGAAGCCTGACCGGCTTCGGTTTTTTTTTGCCCGGCCACATCAAGGCAATTGATCCAGCGGCAACACCCTCACCTATATGACGCTTGGCACGCTTGTTCCAAGGCCGACAGACCATTAGATTAGCCAATAGTAATTGCGCCAGAAAATAAGGAAAACGCATGACGCTCACCGATCAGTCCACCCAGGTACGCCCCGGCGAAGAGCTCGACGCGGCCGTCATCGACCCTTATCTCAAGGCCCACATCCCCGGCCTCGATGGCCTGCCGACCATCACCCAGTTCCCCGGTGGCGCGTCCAATCTCACTTATCTGGTCAGCTATCCGGGCCGCGATTTCGTGCTGCGTCGCCCGCCGTTTGGCCATAAGGCCAAGTCGGCCCATGACATGGGCCGCGAGTTCCGCATTCTCAATCAGCTCAACAGCGGCTTCCCGTACTGCCCCAAGGCGTATGTGCACTGCACTGATCCAGCCCTGATCGGCGGCGAGTTCTACGTGATGGAGCGGGTCAAGGGCATCATCCTGCGCTCGGACATCCCGGCTGAACTCAACCTCGATGCAGCCACTACCGAAGCGCTGTGCAAAAGCTTCATCGACCGCCTGGTGGAACTGCATCAGGTTGACTACCAGGCCTGCGGCCTGGCTGACCTGGGCAAGCCAGAGGGCTATGTGCAGCGCCAGATCGAGGGTTGGACCAGCCGCTATGCCAAGGCCATCACCGAAGATGCACCACGCTGGGAGCAGGTTATCGCCTGGCTGCACGAGAAGATGCCCGCCGACCACCCCCGCCCCGGCATCGTGCACAACGACTACCGCTTCGACAATGTGATCCTCGACGCCGACAACCCGATGCGCATCATCGGCGTGCTGGATTGGGAAATGGCAACGATCGGCGACCCGTTGATGGACCTGGGCAACAGCCTGGCCTATTGGATCGAAGCTGATGACCCAGCGCCGGTACAGCTGATGCGCCGCCAGCCCAGCAACGCACCCGGCATGCTCAGCCGTCGCCAGTTCGTCGATTACTACGCCGAGCGCGCCGGCATCCGCCTGGACAACTTCGATTACTACTATTGCTACGGGCTGTTCCGCCTCGCCGGCATCGTCCAGCAGATCTACTACCGCTACTACCACGGCCAGACCCAGGACAAGCGCTTCGCTCAGTTCATCCACATGAACCGGCTGCTGGAGCAGATGGCCTTGCAGGTGATCGCCAAATCCACGCTCTGACGACAGACAACAAGGAAAACAGCATGTCCAAGACCCACTTGTTCGACCTCGACGGCAAGATCGCCTTCGTTTCCGGCGCCAGCCGCGGCATCGGTGAGGCCATCGCCCATTTGCTGGCCCAACAGGGCGCCCATGTGATCGTCTCCAGCCGCAAGCTGGACGGCTGCCAGCAGGTCGCCGAGGCGATCATCGCCGCCGGCGGCAAGGCGACGGCTGTAGCCTGCCACATTGGCGAGATGGAGCAGATTCAGCAGGTGTTCGCCGACATCCGCGAACAGTTCGGGCGCCTGGATGTATTGGTCAACAACGCCGCTACCAACCCGCAGTTCTGCAACGTGCTGGACACCGACCTGAACGCCTTCCAGAAGACTGTGGACGTCAACATCCGTGGCTACTTCTTCATGTCGGTGGAAGCCGGCAAGCTGATGCGCGAACACGGCGGCGGCAGCATCATCAACGTAGCGTCGATCAACGGCGTCTCGCCAGGGCACTTCCAGGGCATCTATTCGGTGACCAAGGCCGCAGTGATCAACATGACCAAGGTCTTCGCCAAAGAGTGTGCGCCGTTCGGCATCCGCTGCAACGCCTTGCTGCCGGGCCTGACCGACACCAAGTTCGCCTCGGCGCTGGTGAAGAACGACGCCATCCTCAACGCCGCCCTGCAACAGATCCCGCTCAAGCGCGTGGCCGACCCCAAGGAAATGGCCGGCGCGGTGCTGTACCTGGCCAGCAACGCGTCCAGCTACACCACCGGCACCGCGCTCAACGTCGACGGTGGTTTCCTGTCCTGATCAGGCCTTGATCGCCTGCAAGGTGTAGCTCAGGGGCAGGCGTGACGGCTGATGGCGCAAGCGCCATTCGCCATCGGCGCCCAAGTCCATCTGCCCCGGCAGCGCCTCCCAGGGCAGGCTCTGGTGCTCGACCAGGCCTGTCAACTGCAGCCCGTGCGCCAGCAAGGCACTGATCACCTCGCCCAGGCCGTGGTTCCACTCGTGGGTTTCGGTGTGGACGAGGCGCTGATCGGTTTCAACGTACGTCTGGTCGTTGTGCCAGACCGTCGGGGCTTCGTGCTCGAAGTACGGGTATTCGATCTGCAAACAGTCCTGGTGGTCTTCGTTGACGGCCATCAGCATCGGGTGGCCATCACGCAGGAACAACCGCCCACCCGGCTTGAGCAAGGCTGCCACCGTGCGCGCCCAAGGTTCGATGCGGGGCAGCCAGCACAGTGCGCCGATGCCGGTGTAGACCAGGTCGAAGGTACCTGCCGGTAGCACTTGATCGGCCGCGTAGACATCCGCCTCCACATACTCGATAGGCACCGCGCAGCGCTCGGCCAGCGCCCGCGCCTCGGCCAGCGAAGCCGCGGAATAATCCAGGCCGCAAACCTTCGCACCAAGGCGTGCGAGCGAGAGGGTGTCGGTACCGATGTGGCACTGCAGGTGAACGGCGTTGAGCCCGTTGATATCACCCAGCAGCGGCAGGTCGAAGCGAACGGTTTCGGAAAGGTGCGTCGGGCGCTCGACCAGCAGCTCGACCTCATAGTCTTGCGAGGCGGCATGCAAGGGCGCGCGTTCGTCCCAACTGGTGCGGTTGAGTTGCAGTGATCGGTCCATGGCTAAAAATGTCCTTTTACGTGTACTGGTTTACTACAGGCAAGTTGCCGCAGCTGCACGTCGCTGCAGTGCCACGCCGTCATTTTTTTGCGCGTAATAGTCGACCCGCGCCCCGCCCGCCTGCGGATACACATCCACGAACGCCTCGGCATCGCGGGTATACACAGTCAAACCACCCTGTTTGCGCGGCTCCAGGTAGCCACTGGCATCGTCCCCGAACACCGCCTCTTCCTGCCAGCTGAACTGGATGCACTGGGCGACCAGCTCTGGCGCTTTGTGCGAGTCGAGCTGCGCGGTCGGCTTGCCGCCGCGTGCCGTCTCCATGGTCGCTGAAGCACAACCGGCCAGCACCAGCGCCACAGCTATCGGCAGAATCGCACGCATGTTCCATCCTCGGGGTAAAAAAGAATGCGACTCTAGCACTGGCGGGCATTGCGCGTGAATGGCCGTGTGGTCAACCCACTTCGCCCAGCGCCGCCATGTGCACGGTGTTGCGCCCGGCGGCCTTGGCCTGGTACAGCGCCGCATCGGCCTGGGCAAGCAGGCTGGCGGTGCTGTCCTTGGCCCCGGGCACCCCACACCACAACCCGACACTGAAACGCAGCTCGATTTCATCGCCGGCGAAGCGTGCCGGGCTGCGGGCGATGGCCTCACGCAGGCCCTGCAGGGCTGCCATCGCGCCAACGTGGTCGGTGCCGGGCAAGAGCAGCAGAAACTCCTCGCCGCCATAACGACCGAGGCTGTCCCCCTGGCGCAAGCGTTGCTGCAACTGGCGCACGCAGTGGCACAGCACCTCGTCACCGGCCAAGTGCCCGTAGAGGTCGTTGATGCGTTTGAAGTGATCGATGTCGATCATGGCCACGGCCAAGCTGCTCTGCGTGCCCCGTGCGCGGTCAAGCTCCAGGGCGAAGCGTTCGAGGATCGCCCGACGGTTGAAAGTGCCGGTCAGTACATCGCGCAGGGCCAGGTGCTGCAGACGTGATTCGCTGCGTTCCTTGGCCATCAGCACCAACCCGATCGAATACATCATCACCGTGACCGTGCCGATCGCCACAGAGATGCTCTGCTTGAGGTTGCTGGTGTCGTAGCGCATTTCCACAGCCGTGCCATTGGCCACTGCCACGGCGCGCATGCCCAGCCCGACCAAGCTGATCAGCGCACCGATCTGCAGCAACAGGTGCGCCCTGCCCGGCCGCTCGACGTAACGCCGCGCCCAATAGAGGATCATCGAACACTGCAGCATCAGTACCAGTGTCGCCAGCAGCATGCGGGGTTCAAGGGTATCGAGCAGCAGCATCAACCCCACCAGCATGAAAGCCGGAATGATGAAGATCAGCCGCCACGGGATCACTTGCTCTCGCACCCTGAACAGGCTGGCCGAATAGAACGCCAGGGCCAGTGACAACAGACTGTTGCCCAGCCCATAGCTGAGCCACAACGGGGCCTGGGCATAGAGTGTGTAGCACACATAGGCCAGGGCATGTACCAACAGCCCGCAACCGGTCAGCAGCAGGTTGTCGCGGCGGTTGCTGCGGCCGACCAGCAACAGGCAGAAGGCCAGAATGGTTGCCACCAGGGCAACCGCGGCGAACAACGTGGGGGTGTGGGCGATCATCGTGATTCACCGTGTGGCAGTTTGCCGTCTTGGCTGCGGCTTACTGTGAAGTTTAGGTGCCAGCCACCGGCTCGGCCATGACCGAGCGAGACAGAACAGCAGCCGGCAGGCACGCCGCTTATCGCGAGCATGACAAATTTTTGCCTGCCAAGGAAACCAAATGGATCGATCCCAGTCTCAGAAAGTGTCCCGTAAACCTTTGCGGATCAAGGACCTATATCGTGATGACCCGCCTTGCAAGCTTTTCGTTGATTGCCGCCATCCTGCTGACCGCTGGCTGCCACAGCCATCGCTATCATGACGACGACGATGGCTGGCGTGATCGCGACCGTGGCCACCGCCACCACCATCGGCATGACCGCGACGATGACGATGACAACCGTCAATACCGCGGTGACCGTTACTACCGCTGAAGCGTCTTTGCAACCCTGACCCGCCGCCCGCTGCGCGGCACCTTAACCTGATGATTCCTTTTGAGGTTCGTACCATGCGTCTGACTCTGCCTTCCCTTGCTCTCGGCCTGCTGCTGTGCCAGGGCGCTTTCGCCGGTGACGGTACCGCCGCCATTGGCGGTGGCCTGGGTGGTGTTCTGGGTAACGTTGTCGGTCAACAGATCGGCGGCAGCACCGGCGCTGCCATCGGTGCTGGCGTTGGCGGCGCTGCGGGCAGTGCGGTCGGCGCACGCAAGGGCAACCGCACCGAAGCCGCCATCGGCGGTGGCCTGGGTTCAGCTGGCGGTTCGCTGCTGGGCGGCAAGGTCGGCGGCTCTGCCGGTTCGACCATCGGTGCTGGCCTGGGCGGCGCGGCCGGTGGTGCCATCGGCAACCACATGGGCGACAACAACGGCAAGAAACACCGCCGTCACCGTCACTGATCCAGGTGACCGAGGGGCTGCTCTGCAGCCCCTTTTGCTTCTGAAACCCTGCAACACGTCAACACACCCTTCACCCCAAGCTGGCACACTGGCTGCTAATGTCTACCGTGCCCCTGTGTGAAGGAACACCCCCTCCCCATGAACCAAGAGCTGCTCTGGGTCCTCGGCCTGCTGGCCATCGTCGTCGTCCTGTTCATCATCAACCGCCCGCGCATGGACGTGGTCGCCCTCATGGTGATTCTCGCCCTGCCGTTGTCGGGCATCCTTACCGTGGAGCAGGCCCTGGCTGGCTTCAGCGACCCCAACGTGGTACTGATCGCAGCCCTGTTCGTGATCGGCGAAGGCCTGGTGCGCACCGGCATCGCCTACCGCATTGGCGAGTGGATGAGCGAGCGGGCAGGCAACAGTGAAGCGCGCCTGCTGGTACTGCTGATGGTGTCGGTCGCAGGCCTGGGTTCGGTCATGAGCTCGACCGGGGTGGTGGCGATCTTCATTCCGGTGGTACTGAGCATCGCCGCGCGCCTCAAGCTGTCGCCCAGCCGCCTGATGATGCCCCTGAGCTTCGCCGGCTTGATCAGCGGCATGCTCAGCCTGGTGGCCACACCCCCCAACGTGGTGGTGCACAGTGAACTGGTACGCCATGGCGAACAGGGTTTCAACTTCTTCAGCTTTACCCCCTTCGGCCTGGTGGTGCTGGTGCTGGGCATCGGCTACATGCTGCTCACCCGCCACTGGCTCAACGGCGAAGTGCGCAAGGACGGCCGTGTGGAAACCCGTCGTACGCTGCTCGACCTGGTGCTGGACTACAAGCTCAATGGCCGCGAGCGGCGCCTGCGCATCCGCCCCCACTCGCCGCTGATCGGTCACACCCTGGGCGAGCTGGAGCTGCGCACCCGGCATGGTGCCAACGTGATCGGCATCGAACGCCAGCACAAGTTCACCACGCGGGTAATCGCGGCCGACTCCAACACGGTGCTGCACCAAGGTGACGTGCTGCTGCTCGACCTGTTCGCCAACCGCGACGACCTGCGCAGCCTGTGCCAGACCATGCAGCTGGAACCCCTGCACTTCAAGGCGGCCTACTTCATCGATCAGTCCCAGGAACTGGGCATGGCCGAAGTGTCACTGCCCCCCGGCTCACAGCTGATCGGCAAGAGCATCCTCGAACTGGCGTTTCGTAGCCGCTTCGACCTCAACGTGGTCGGTTTGCGCCGTGAACAGGCGGCCATCGAGGAACAACTGGTGGAAGAAAAACTGCGCCTGGGCGATACCTTGCTGGTGGTAGGCCCCTGGAAAGCCGTGCGGCAACTGCAAAGCAAACCCCACGACTTTCTGGTGTTGAGCCTGCCCGCCGAGATCGATCAGGTGGCCCCGGCCCGCAGACGAGCGCCGCAAGCGTTGCTAAGCCTGGCGGTGATGGTCGGGCTGATGGTCAGCGGCGCGGTGCCCAATGTCATCGCTGCATTGATCGGCTGCCTGCTGATGGGCGCGGGCCGCTGCATCGACATGAACAGCGCCTACCGGGCAATCCATTGGCAAAGCCTGGTGCTGATCGTCGGCATGCTGCCCTTCGCCCAGGCCCTGCAGAAAACAGGCGGTATCGACTTGGCGGTGACCGGGCTGGTCAGTGTGCTCGGCGGTGCCGGGCCGAGTGCCATTCTTGCCTGCCTGTTCGCCGTGACCGCAGTGATCGGCCTGTTCATCTCCAACACCGCCACCGCAGTGCTGATGGCGCCGGTGGCAATCAGCACTGCCACGCAACTGGGCATGTCGCCCTACCCCTTTGCCATGACCGTGGCACTCGCCGCATCGGCCGCGTTCATGACGCCGGTCTCGTCACCGGTCAACACGCTGGTGCTGGGCCCTGGGCAATACCGGTTCGGTGATTTCGTCAAAGTCGGCGTGCCATTCACCTTGTTGGTGATGCTGGTGACCGTGCTGATGGTCCCGTGGTTCTTTGGATTGTAGAGAAATCGACAGGGGATGCAGGCAATTTGGCATTATCCTGCAGGATCGCGGCAGATTGACATCAAGTACCCTGTCGAAACACACTGATACGTAATTGCCCCAGGTGCTTTAAGCCGTTGTCCTGGATTTCGTTTCCGCTTGCCGGTCGAGTTCATGGTTTTTCCAGCCCAATCGCGCTTGTTGCCCTACCTCGCTCTGCTTTGCCTGACTTTTGCCCTGACCCTCGGTGGCATCCTGGCACGTCCGATCGAGTCCCTGTCGCTGTTCTGGCCAGTCAACGCGGCCTTGGTCGGCGTGCTGTTGCGCTACCCCCGCCAGGCCAATGCCCTCGGCTTTACCCTGGTCTGGCTGGCCATGGTGGCGGCCGACCTGCTGTGTGGCAGCGACTGGAAGCCGGCCCTTTGGTTCAACCTGTGCAACCTGGGCATGGTGTTCACTGTCTGGCAGTTGCTGTCGCGGGTGCCGCGCCTGCACCGACGCATGCGCAGCCCGCATGGCGTACTCAGTGTGTTTGGCGCTTGCGCCGCCGGCGCGATGGTCGCGGCGAGCCTGGCGTCGATCATGGCCGCCCCGTGGTTCGAGCAATCGCTGCAGGCCACCTGGCTGGCCTGGTTCAGTGAGCAGTTCTCAACCAGCGTACTGGTGCTGCCAGTGCTGCTGACGGCGCCCTCGGCGCGGGCACTGCTGCGCGGTGGCGCCCAGGCGGTGCGTTTGCCGCCCTTGCTGGTACTGCTTGCCTCGCTGGCCTTCAGCATCGCGTTTGGGGGGCCAGGCGCCATTGCCTTCCCGATTGCCGCCCTGCTGTGGTGTGCCTGGACCTACCCGCCGTTTCTGGTTTCGCTGCTGACGTTGACGGCCGGCAGCACGCTGATTGTCGCGGTCGCGCAAAACCTCATGCACTTCAGCGTGCCGCAAAGCGAACCGGGAGTCACCACACTGATGTCGGCCCGCCTGGGCATCGCCATGCTGGTGCTCGGGCCGCTGGTGGTGGCGTGTGTCAGCCAGGCCAACCGCAGCCTGATGGCGCGTCTGGCGCATCAGGCCACCATCGATCACCTGACCGGTGTGCTGACCCGCAGCGCATTCACCCGCCGTGCCAACGCGCTGCTCGACAGCCGCCAGCAACATGGCCAGGCGCTACCGCTGACCTTGATGATGCTGGATATCGATCATTTCAAAGCGATCAACGATGTGCACGGCCACGCGGTCGGCGACAAAGTCCTGCGCCAGTTCGCCCGCACCCTGCAGGACCAGTTGCACGAAGGCCAACTGTTCGCACGCATGGGGGGCGAGGAGTTCGTCGTGGTCCTGCCTGGCCTTGCGCCGGAGCGGGCCAAATTCACCGCCGAACGCCTGCGCCGAGCGGTGCAGGACCTGCACGTGGTGCAGGCCGACCATCGCCTGCAAATTACCGTGAGCATCGGCCTGGACGGTTGCGCCGCCGATACGCCGGCACCGAGCCTTGACGAGTTGCTGGCCCGCGCCGACCAGGCGCTGTACCGGGCCAAGGCCCATGGCCGCAACCGTGTCGAGCAGGCCGAAGCACAGCGCCAGGTGGTCTGATTCAGCCGGCCAGCAAGTCCCAGGACAACTTGGCAATCAGTACGCACAGCAGGATCAAGAACAGCCCACGCACGAAACCTGCCCCCTTGCGCACCGCCAGCCAGGTACCCGTCAGTGCACCGAGGATGTTGCAGGCCGCCATCGGCAAGGCGATGGCGTACAGCACATTGCCCGACGGCACGAAGAACACCAGCGCCGCCAGGTTGGTCGCGATGTTCACCACCTTGGCCGAAGCCGAGGCATGCAGGAAGTCCAGGGCGAAAAAGCGAATGAACAGGAAGATCAGGAAGCTGCCGGTACCCGGCCCGAACAAGCCATCGTAAAAGCCGATCGCCCCGCCGATCAGTACCGCCAGGCACTGCTCTTTACGGCCGATCCGGGTGGGTTTGTGCAGCGTGCCGAAATCCTTCTTGCAGAATGTGTAGATCGCCATCAGTACGATCATCACCAGCACGGCCGGGCGCATCACACTGGGCGGCACCAGCGATACCGTGGCGGCGCCGGCAAACGACATGACGAAAGCACTGAGTGCTGCAGGCACGATCAGCCCCCAGTCCAGCGTGACCTTGCGGATGAACGAGCGCGCCGCAAAGGCCGTACCGCATACCGAGGCCAGTTTGTTGGTACCGAGCAAGGCCGCCGGTTGCGCGGTGGGCAGCACGTTGAACAGCGCCGGGATCTGAATAAGCCCGCCACCGCCCACGGCAGCGTCGATCAATCCGGCGGCGAAAGCGAATACAGAAAGTACGGCGATATCCATCATGACGCGGCTCCAGGCAGTGAGTCAGGCTGCAAGGCTAATCAAAGTGCCGCGCTTGTGTTGAAATGCCACATTGCGAAAACTGCAATGAGGGCCACGCAATGGCATTGGACATGCTCAGGGAGATTCAGGCGTTCGTCAGTGTCGCGCACAAGCGCAGCTTCGTCGCCGCAGCACGCGCCCTGGGGCGCTCACCCAGCGCGGTGACACGCGCGATACAAACCCTGGAAGACAACGCAGGCAGCAAACTGCTCAACCGCAACGCCAATACCGTGACCTTGACCGAAGCCGGCGAGCGCTTCCTGCCCCATGCCGAACGCTTGCTGGATGTGCAACGTGATGCGGTCGATGAGTTGGCCGCGCTCAGCGGTAGCGCACAAGGCTGGATCCGTTTTGCAGTGCCGCAATTGCTCGGTGAGCATGTGCTGCCCCGGGTGCTCGCCGAGTTTTCCCAGCGCCATCCACAGGTGACCCTGGACGTGCAGTACAGCGATGCCGCCCTGGACCCGCTGCTGGACAAGTTCGACTTCGTGGTGCGCGGGGCCTTTCCGCAATCCAGCGAACTGATTGGTTATCCGCTGTGGGGCTACCCACGCCATCTCTATGCAAGCCCAAGCTACGTAGCCGTGGCCGGCAACCCGCAACACCCGGAGGCGCTGCAGAACCACGCACTGATTGTGCATACCGCCCCACGCATTCTCAAAGCCTGGCACTTCTGCCGTGATGGCCAGATCACCAGCCTGCGCCCGACGCCACGGCTTCGCCTGGGCTCAGGCGACGCGGTCTACCACAGCACGCTGGCCGGAGCCGGCATCGCCCGCCTCGCAGCCTGGGTAGGCGAAGCCCAGGTCAAGGCCGGGCGCCTGGTGCGGGTGTGCCCTCAATACCGCTTGACCTCCAGCACAGGCCAGGACCCACAAATGCACGCGCTGTACCCTGCTGGCGAGTTGCCCGCACGGGTGCGCGAGCTGTTGCAGGCCTTGCGCCGCGCCGGGCTGTCGGCCTGACGCAAACGCTGCAAAAGGACTGTTCAAATTCTGCTCAATCTAACAGAGCCCGCTGCAGGCTTGGCTTACAGCATTTTATCCACAGACCTACCCACGTTTTTTGTGGACAGATTTCCCAACGCAAAGAAAGACTTATCGCACCTGCAGCAACGCAGTATTGGCCAGCTTGACCAATTCGATCCACTCAAGGGTGCTGATCACTCCCGACTGTTCCAGCGCACCGGCACTGCGTAGCGCCTCATCGTAACCCTCCTCATCGAGGGCACCTTGCGCGAGAAAACGGCTACGCCACTCCAGCATGGCTGAAGTGCCTTCCTTACATTCCATGTGTGTATCGACTCCAGGGCAAAAGACCGGCCCGCAACGTGGGCCGTATGGGGGCGGGGCAGACTACACGAGCCATTTGCACTTGAGAATTAATTTCACCTACCGCTGATGTAGCGATGGCAATTAATAGAAGTTGCCGAGCAGGCAGGGGTGGGCCCATCTGGCGAATCAGAAGGGCCGCAGAGGGGAAAGTGTGGAGAATGTCAGCTTGGCGGGATGGTGCCCAAAATACCTATCAGAAAGGCCAGTAGCAGAAAACCACCCAGGAACAGCGTCAGCTTGCCCATCGGAACCTCTACAGTGTGATACGGGAATGGGCATATTGTCGTGCCTTGCCTGATACGGTTACAGATTCAGGTTTGCAGAAAAAAAGCAGATCAGATGCAGCCCGCCCCCCACTCACGCTGATCAAAAGTCGCAGTCTGCACCAAGCCCGCACTCGCCAAGCCAACCTCAACTGACCCGCTGATAACAAGCAACCACCCCGCCTCTCGACATCACCCACTGCCATAACTGAATGTCCCGTGCGCGAAACGCGCCTGCACACGACAGCAGGTAGTAGCGCCACATCCGTCGAAAGCGCTCGCCCAGTTCATTGGCAAAATACTGCCAGTGCGCCTCGAAATTTGAGTACCAGACCATCAACGTACGGTCGTAGTCGGCGCCGAAGTTGTGCAAGTCCTCGACCACCAGCAAACCGTCGGCGGCATCACCGATCTGGCCAATCGACGGCAGGTCGCCATTGGGGAAGATGTACTTGTCGATCCAGCGGTCCGGTACGTCACGGCGGCGATTCTTGCCGATAGTGTGCAACAGCAGCAGGCCTTCATCGTCGAGACAGCGGGCTGCTACCTCCATGAAGCATGGTGTGTCCTTGTCGGTTTTGGAGATCGGACGCGCTGTCAGCGGTCACCCTGGTGCAGGTACAGCACCACTTCCAGTTCCTTGCGCAGCCAGGGCTGTTCGATCTGCGGCAAACGGGCCTGCAGTTGCCGGGCGACCCAACGCTGGCCGCGGGCAATGAACAGCAACCGTTCTTGCAGGTTGCTGATGGCCATGGCCTTGGCATGAAACTCCCCCATGCCTGCGCCCGGCTTTGCGTCCAGGCGTTCCAGGCAATGGCGCAGCCGTCGGCAGCTTTCTGCTTCGCCGTGGTGCAGTTGTTCCAAACGCAGCAACAGCGCCGGGTCGTCGGTTTCGCGCGCACTGTCGAGCATCAGCCGGGCACCGGCCCGCTCAGCCCGCATGAGCATGCGCAACCAGTCAATCAGGTCATCGGCGGGCGGTTGGGGAGAAATCGGTACTTCACAAGCATGTGGCATGAGAAAGCTCCTGAAGCCGCTCTGGGACGCGGCGACAGGAGGAGCTTAGAGCGCTCGGGCGCTGAAAATAATTGAAATTAAATGGGCTTTGGCTGCATTAAATTGAATACAAGTGCTGCGAACACTCATTTGATGCATTTTTTTTGCAGTTATAGCAAAAGCTGCCTGACACGCTGCGCCGCAACAGGCTCAAGTGCCTTAATTGCTACATAAGGTTTCACAGCACACGGTGAACCTGCATCACTCCGCTGCAGGAGCATGGCGCTATCAAAATCTTTCCAAAACCCACAAACCCGCGGCGTTGAGCGCCATCTGAAATACACGATTTGAAACGGACGGATGCAAGATTTGTAGGATCTTTTCCCGCTATCTGTAGGGAGAATCCAGGCGGTGACGTTTCCCTGTATGTAACATCAGTTTCATCGGCAAATTCGAGCTGCTAAGGTCAGGTTTTCCTACAACGGCATGGACGCCCCCCGCATGAGAAAAGCATGGACCCGTTCGACGCTTCAGCCCTGAAACTGCAGAAAAACCTGCTGACACTGCGCCAGGCGCGTGATCGCTTAAGAAGGGAAGGCAACCACACGCAAGCCGATGAACTTGCACAGCAGATCACACGGATCGAGACGGTGTTGGCCACCGTGTCAGGCGCGGTCAAGCCGCCGACTTTGCAATAAGCGCCCACTGCCGCACCATCGGTGCCAACTTTTTCTTGCGTACAAGGCTCGAACCTGTGCAAACGCCCGTAGAATCTGCGTTCTCCAACAAAAGGATTCTGTGATGTTCATTGGAAGAATTGCCGAACTGACTGGCTGCACCCCGAAAGCCATCCGACTCTACGAACAGCTGGGCCTGATCAATGAGCCCGAACGTCAAGGCCGGTACCGCCTGTACGATGCTCACCACCTGGAAATGGTCCGTCTCATCCGCAAGGCGCAAACCGCCGGCTTCAAGCTGGCCGAGATGAGCCCTTTGATTGCGGCAAAGAACGCACTCAAAACCTTCCCGCTGGCATTGGCCAATGACGCTGTCGACGCCAAACGCCAACAGGTCAGTGAGCAGATCGCGACGTTACACGCGCTGGACCGTCACCTGATCGAACTCAAAGGCGAGATGAACGCCCTGTTTGGCCAGCAAACCCAGGCATGTCCTCGTACGGCTGGGTCGCTCGCCTGCCAAGATAGTTGAATGCCGACCTCAAGCTGTCGCCAGGAGACCGCGGGCTGTAGCCCAGTTCCCGGCGAGCCTTCGCGATGCTGTATTCCTGCCTGACGTCATGGAACAGCCGCACCTGGCTCAGCATCAGCTGAGCCGGTCTGCCGGTCAGGCTCGCTATGCGCTCCTGTGCCCAGGCGACACACATCAGTAACCAGCGCGGCGCTGGCGGTGGCAAACGATAACCCGCCCCCTCTGCATTGGCGGCCTCCAACAGATCAGCCAATGACGAGGAGTGCGCGTTCGCGAGGATGTAGCGCTGCCCGGCGCGCCCCTTCTGTGCAGCCAGAATCAAGCCCTGCGCCACGTCTCGCACGTCCACGAAGTTGAAATGGAACCCCGGGTCCAGTGGCATCTGCCGTTGACGCACGGTTTCGAGAAAATTCATGGTGTCGGTGAGTTGGGTCGCATTGGGCCCGATCATGGCCGAGGGCAGCACCGCGACCATCCACAGGTCCAGCTCCCGCGCGGTCTGCCAGGCCATTCGCTCGGCAAGTATCTTCGACTTGTAGTAGGCATTCTCGGCCTCGTCGTTCCAGCTGTGCTCATCCAGCGGTTCACCATCGTGCCCGATCGCCGCCACCGAGCTCACATACACCACCCGTTGCACACCCGAACGAGACGCGGCCTGCAGCACCGTGCGGGTGCCCCGCACATTGGGCTCGACAATCTCGGTTTCTGGCTGTCGGGCCCAATGCCTGAACACGGCGGCGACCTGAAACAGGATTTCAACGCCGGTCATGGCCTTGAGCAAAGACGGCTCATCTTGCAACTCGGCATAAACCAGTTCGCAATCCAGCCCGTCAAAAGGTTCAGTCCTGGACGTATCGCGCACCCCGGCCCGCACACGGTAGCCCTGATCGAGCAACGCCCGGACCAGGGTATTACCCAGATGCCCATTGGCGCCTGTCACCAGACATAACTTGCTCACAGCACCTCCTTGTGACGGAACTCGGCCGCACTTGATCGCCACAGCTTAAAGTCTGTCCCTAAGGGCATAGTCAAGCGAAAAACGGGGCGTTAGTTGCAACTTCTCATCAAGAAACATTTTGATACATCTACACAACAGCTTATTTATAAGAGGCAACTTGAGACGAGCGTTCCAGTTAAGAGCAAAGCCCATATAAAACAGGGCTTTGAGCATCTGCCCTATAGGACAGATGATGACAATTCTTCACAGACTTATTTCGAAAGTCACCGATTGAGTTAATCGGAAACCACTGATAGCATTTCGACACAGCCCAACTTAACCCCGCTGACTGACCCTGCATGGACGCATCAATGGCTATCAAACTCTATAATCACGCCACGCTTTAGCGCCTCACACGGACGTTCCTGCTTCGCCCCACACCCTTAGCCACACCTGCAACTTGCGCAGCGACTTTGCTGCGCGGCATCGGCGTGAGCAAAATAAAAAAGTCACTCTTCGCTCCAAGGCGTGCTCCATGTTAAAAGCATTCACCTTCGCACTTTCAGCGCTGCCTGTTACTGTGCTCGCTGGAACGCTCGACGTCGATTCCAAACTCTCTTACCAGGCCGCCGAAAACCTGGCAGTGAAGAAACTTTCAAAGTCAGAACTTCGCTTTTACAACGCCCTGTCTTATCAAACCGATACCGATGCCCGGTTTTTTCTTTCCACCCGCTTGCGCTGGAACATGAGCGGCCAACTTGAGCCGGGAGCGCCCGACCAAACAGCACTTTCGCCCCTCAGCGATGGCCGTAAAATCTACGACAATTACCCCTTTCAGTTCGAACTCCGCGAAGCCTACTTCAGGGACTCGCTGGGTGAAGCCGGGACCCTGACGCTGGGCAAACAGCAGGTGGTGTGGGGCCAGGCGGACGGTGTCACGGTACTGGATATCGTCAACCCCATGAACTACCGGGAGTTCATCCTGGAGGATCCAGAAGAGGCGCGGATCCCGCTGTGGATGGCCAATGTGGTGGTGCCCGTAGGCCCGTTCGACATGCAGGTATTGTGGATTCCCGACCAGACCTACACTGACTTTCCCAACTACAACGAAGGCGAATTCGCCATTCGCTCTCGCCGCCTGATCCCCCAGGCGCCTGCTGGCCTAGGGATCCCGGTAAACCGGCGCAGGGCCGAACGCCCTGATCGGCCCGTCAAGGATTCGGACATCGGCCTGGCCCTGACAACCAGCGTCGAGTCATGGGACTTCTCGCTCAACTACATGTATCACTACAACGACGCGCCGTTCTTCGAATCACGCCTGACCTTTGAAAATATGGGGCCGGTGATCGAAGTACGCGAACGCTATGAGCGGACCCACACGGTCGGTGCAAGTGCCAGTACCTCGATCAATGACTTTGTCCTGCGTTCAGAGCTGGCACACGCCACCCAGCGTTCGGTCATCGATTATGACCCCAACAGTGCCAATGGCCGCTTTCAAACCAACGAAACCAGCTACGTCATCGGCCTGGATTACTACGGCATCACAGAAAGTGTTCTCAGCGCGCAGTTCTATCAAAGCATGCTGGGCGACACCAACGCCTATTTGCCACGCGATAAAGTCGACAACATCATGACCTTTCTTTATCGCAAAGACCTGATGCACCAACGGGACACCTTCGAAGCACAATGGTTGACCAACCTGAATGATGGCGATGGGCTTGTGCGCCTGGAATATGCATCAAAGCTGTCAAAAAGCCTAAAAGCCACCGTGGGCCTGGACATCTTTCATGGCGACCCGAATGGCCTGTTCGGACAGTTTCACAACAATGATCGCGTGCAAGTGAAACTCGACTATTTCTTCTGACCCGGCCCACCGCTTTGTGTGTTTCGTCACCCCTTTCTGCGAGCGTAAACCATGCCTACCATCAATGATAAATTCAAAGATGCTGTTACCCAGAATAAAGCCCTCTGGACATTCTGCGACAGCAATCGTACTTACCCGATTGCCGAACTGGACAGCCAGGTAGCGGTCTGTGCCGCGAAGCTGTCGGCATTGCAACTTGCGCCGCAAAGCCGCGTGGGCCTGGTACTAAATAACAGCATCGAATTGGTCACTTACCTGTTGGCGTGCTGGCGCCTGAATCTGGTGGCCGTACCCTTGCGGACCAAATCGGGCAAATACCTGAACTACGCCGAGTTTCTTGCCGGTTGTGACCGTTCCTGCGGGTTCAGCCTGGTAGTGTGCGATGCCAGCATCGCTGCAGAAGACATCGCGGCGTGGCGCTCGCACACAGGCCTGGCCATCCACTCGGAGCCGGGGTTCAACCCTCAAGGCGCACCTGGCCAGCCGTTGCCTGCCCAGGCCCAGCCGGCCGATATGGCGATCATCCAGTTCTCGTCGGGCAGTACCGGCTTCCCCAAGGGTGTCATCGTCACCCACGAGATGGTCATCAACCAGCTCAGGCATATCGAACGCGCCCACACGGCCAGCCGGGATGGCGTTGCGCTGCGCAACTGCGCCTCCTGGACGCCGATCCATCATGACATGGGGCTGTTCACCGGCGTGCTGCTGCCCATCTACAGCGCCTGCAACCACCTGCTGGCCACCCCGGATTACTTCATGCGCAACCCTGCGCGCTGGTTCCGGCAGTTGTCCGAGCACCAGGTGGACCTGAGCTTCATCACCAACTCGGCGCTGGTCGCGGCGCTGCGCACGGTCAAGCGGCTGTATGGCGATGAGCAGGTCGATCTGTCGCGCCTTCACCTCTACATCTCGGCAGAAAAAATCAGCGCGCAGGTGCTGAGCAAGGTCAAGGAGCGCTTCGCGCCGCTGAAGTTGCTGGCAGAACACATCCACTCGGCATATGGCATGGCGGAAAACAGCCTGGGGGCAAGCTGCAGCAAGCGCGGCGAACTCAATACCCTGGCCGTGACCATCAGCGCCGATGGCGATGTGCACGTGACGACCGCCAGCGCCGAAGGCAGTGTCGAGCTGGTTTCAGCAGGTTACGCCAACCTCCATCACCGGATCACCGTGCGTGACGCTGACGACCAACCGCTGCCGGCACTCAAGCTGGGTGAAATCCACATCGAAAGCGACTGCCTGACCCCAGGCTATCTGAACATGCCCGAAGCCACGCAGGCCAAGCTTGCAAACGGCCGTCTACGCACGGGTGACCTGGGCTTCTTCCATGAGCAGGAACTGTACTTCTACAGCCGCCAGGACGACTTGATCGTCATCGGTGGGCGCAACATCGTCCCCGACGATATCGAAGAAACGGTGGAGGATTTCGAGTTCGTCAGAGCCTCGGGTAGCGCGCTGTTGGCGATGGAGAACACCCAGAGCGGTTTGATGGAGCTGCACCTGGTACTCGAAGGCGATGCGAACGCCAGCAGCGAGGCACGCGCAGAAATGCAAAAAGCCCTCACGCTGGCCGTGCTGGACACCCACGACGCCCTGTTGAACCGGGTTCATTTCTGCCCGCGCGGCAGTGTCGAAAAGACCTCAAGCGGAAAAAAACGTCGCCGGGTCATTCGCCAACGTCTGCTCGACCGGCAACTGGTTCCCTTCGCGGCCCAGATACCTGTGCCGTAATCGTTCAACGCCAGCCCAATACCCCGCTTTCATTTCCTGCGCTCACACATGGATCAGTGACCCGATGAACACGTTCGCAATGGCCCCCCTGCCTGCCCTTTCGCCGCTTACCCAGACCACCGTCAGCGAGTGGATTTTCCACTGGTTGGCAGAGCGAGATTACGACGAATACCTGTCGATCTGCGCCGATACACCGTTCTCCGAGATGGGCCTGAGCTCTATCGATGCCGTTGAGCTCGCCAGCGAGCTCGCCCACGCCTCTAAGGTGCCCCTGGACTCCACCATCGCCTGGCATTACCCGACCCCGGCCACCCTCGCCGGCTACATCGCCGGTGCCTCCGCGCCCCTTGAGCCAGAGCAGCCCGCGCCCACAGGGCTACCCGCCGCCGCTGCCAATACCGCGTTCCAGCACCTGGACGAACAGGCGATGGCCGACCTGCTTGAAAGCCTGCTAAGCCCTGCCGGCCAGGCACCCCAGGCCCGCTGACTGCGGATCTGCACCCGGGGTTCCCGGGTGTTTTCGGCGATAGCGCTCGAACGCCATCCCTTTTCATCGGGCGGGTTCCTGACTGCGGCTGAACGCCTGCCGCAGGCCGGCCCGTGCTCGTCGCCCAGAGCAACACGCACAACGTCCAGCTCGCAGCCGTGCGAGTGATGGTTAAATTCTTGAGAGCAAACACATTGAAATCGACAGACACTCAGCCTTCGGGCATCAAGGCGCTTCTGGCAAACTCTGTCTCTGAAATCCTCAGCCTGAGGCAAAAAGTCGAGCACCTGCAGGCCGGGATCGACGAGCCCATCGCCATCGTCGGCATGGGTTGCCGGTTCCCCGGCGGGGCCAATACGCCCGAGGCGTTCTGGCAGCTGCTCAAGGAAGGCGTCTGTGCGGTGCGTGACATGGGCGACGCGCGCTGGTCATCGGCCGATTACTACCACCCCGATGCCGAAGCCGCCGGCAAACTCTACAGCCAGCATGCCGGTTTGCTCGACCGGGTCGATCATTTCGACGCCCAGCGATTCAAGCTTCCAGCCCATGAAGCGAACGCGATGGATCCACAGCAACGCCTGTTGCTGATGGTCTGCTGGGAAGCCCTGCGTAACGCCAACCTCGACCTGCCCGCGCTGAAGGGCAGCAAGACCGGCGTATTTCTGGGCATGAGTACCAGCGACTACTCACGCTTGGCCGTCGACCCCCTGGTACCAGAGGCCATTGACGCCTACGCCTGCCTTGGCAATGCGCACAGCGTGGCGGCCGGGCGCATTGCCTATCTGTTCGGCTTCCATGGGCCGGCATTGGCGCTGGATACGTCCTGTTCCTCCTCGTTGCTCAGCGTGCACCTGGCCTGCAAGAGCTTACGAGCAGGCGAATCGACAATGGCCCTGGCGGGCGGCGTCAACCTGATCCTGTCGCCGGAGAACAGCATCGGCCTGTCCAGAATGCAGGCCTTGTCCCGCCATGGGCTATGCCGCACCTTCGATGCCGAGGCCGACGGCTACGTGCGCGGCGAAGGCTGTGGTGTGGTCGTGCTCAAGACCTTGAGCCAGGCGCGCCTGGACAATGACCACATCTACGCGGTAATCCGTGGCTCGGCGGTCAACCACGACGGCGCCAGCAATGGCCTGACAGCCCCCAACGGGCGCATGCAACAGGAGGTGATCGAGCAGGCACTCAAGCAGGCCCGGCTCAGCCCCGGCGACATCGACTATGTGGAAACCCACGGCACCGGTACCCCGCTGGGCGACCCCATCGAAGTCAACGCCCTGCTGCGCGCCTTGCGCCAGGCCCCCGCCGAAAACCCATTGCTCATCGGCTCGGTGAAGACCAACATCGGCCACCTCGAATCGGCCGCGGGCATTGCCGCGCTCATCAAGTTGTGCCTTTCGCTCAAGCATCAACTGATTGTGCCGCACCTGCATTTTGCCAAGCCCAATCCGCATATCAACTGGGCGACTGACAAGCTCGAAGTGCCCACCCAGTGCCGCCCCTGGCCACAGCAGGAGGCACTGCGCCATGCCGGCGTCAGCGCATTTGGCCTGAGCGGCACCAATGTGCACATGGTCCTGTCCTCGGCAGAAGAGGCGCAACAGCCGCCAGCCGAGCACTTCCCAGGCGTGCTGACCTTCTGCGCCACGAGCGCCGAAACCCTGGCACAGACCAGCGTGCGCTGGAGCGACTTCCTGCGCGACAGCACCCTGCCCTACGCCGACATCTGCAGCAGCAGCAATGCCTACCGACACAACGCCAAGCACCGCCTGAGCGTGGTCGCCGACCGTGCAGAAGACGCTCAGGCGCTGTTGCAGCGGTTTGCCGCCGGCGAACGCCCCGCCCAGGTTCATCAGGGTGCAATACCGGGCGCGCGCGCCGAGATGTGCATGCTGTTCACCGGCCAGGGTTCACAGTACGCCGGCATGGGCCAGCAGCTCTACGCCACGCAGGCGGCATTCCGCGAAGCACTGGAGCAGTGCGATGCGCTCTACACCGAGGCGCTCGGCCATAGCATCAAAGATGTGCTGTGGGGCGAGCGCACGCAGGCGTTGAGCGAGACCCAGTACACCCAACCTGCGATTTTCTGTCTCCAGTATGCCCTGACCCGCCTCTGGGCCAGCCTTGGCATCGCGCCTGCGACCGTTATCGGGCACAGCCTGGGCGAGTACGCTGCAGCCTGCGCTGCCGGGGTCTTTTCGATGGAAGATGGCCTGCGCCTGATCATCCAGCGCGGCCACTTGATGCACAGCATGACGGTTGCAGGCAGCATGCTCGCCGTCAAAGCCGAGCGGTTGGCCATCGAGCAACTGATCGCCCCGTTTGCCGGGCAGGTCTCCATCGCCGCCGATAACGGGCCCAATGACCTGGTGATCTCCGGCAGCAGCCCGGTGGTCGAGCAGATCAAGGCCGAGCTGGATCAACGCGGTATCCGCAGCAACGCACTCAACGTGTCGCGGGCATTCCATTCGGCGCTGATGTCGCCGATGCTCGACGCCTTCAAGGCATACGCCGCACAAGTTCACTACAGCGCCCCTACCGTGGCGTTCTACTCGACCGTGCTCGGTCGACGCGTCGACACCGAGCTGTGCGACCCCGCCTACTGGGCTCACCAGGTGGCAGCACCCGTTGAGTTTCACCAGGCCCTGGTGACACTGGCGCAAGAACAACCGCACGGCCTGCTGGAAGTCGGCCCGAGCCCTACCCTGGTCGATCTGGCCAGCCGCAGCCTGCCGACCGATGACCTGCGTGCAACGCTGTACTCGCTGCGCAAGGGCCAAGATGAGCAACACCTGCTGCGCGACAACCTGGCCCGGCTGTATGTGCAGGGCGTGCTCGCCCGCATCCCCGGCAGCCCTGCGCGCAAGCTCGCCTTGCCAGTCGAAGTGCTCGACGAAAAGCCCTATTGGGTCAACGGCGGCAAGATGAGCCCCGTCCGGCTGCGTGACGCGCGCCCGTCGAATTCGCCCGAGGTCGTGCACCTGCGGGCTCAGCGGCAATGGCAGGTCAGCGCCAGCCTGGGCGAGCCACTGGCGCTGGACGGGCGCTGGTTGATGGTCAGTGAGTCGGCCGATTTTCTGGCAGCCGTCGAGGATGGCGCAGTGCGCAAAGTCCTCGTCAGCGATGTGGACAGCGCCCTTGGCCAAGGCCTCGAACGGTTTGACGGTGTGCTGTACGTGGCCTGCGCCAGCGGCACCGACATCGGTCAGCACGCACCTGAATCCATCAACCGGTTCATCGCGCTGAGCACGCGCATCTGCTCGGCCAGTTGCCTCGCGGCTGGGGCGCGTTTCGTGGTCGCGCACTACAACACCGACCCGCTCGATCGCCTGGTCCACAGCGGCGGTGTCGGCGTAACCAAGACCCTGGCGCAGGAATACCCGCAGTTGCGCTTCAACCAGATCGACCTGCGCCCCGCAGGTTCGCTGGCTGACGATGCCAAACGGCTGCTGGCCTGGGTCGCCCGTGCGGCCGATACCGGCGTGCCTTTCGAAGTGCGCATCAAGCAGAACAACGTCTACGAATGCCGCCTGGAAACGCTCGCGCCAGCCAGCCCGGCCGAGGCGCTCAGCCTCAAGGCGGGGCGCAGTTACCTGATCACCGGTGGCCTCGGCGCGCTGGGCCTTGCCATCGCCCAGGGCCTGGCCCGCCGTGGCGCCGGGCAGTTGCTGCTGGTGTCGCGCCGTAGCGAGCCGAGCGCCACCCAGCAAGCGTTGCTCGACGGCTTGGGCGTACTCGGTTGCGATGTCCGGCTGTTTACGCTGGATGTCTGCGATCGTCTGGCCTTGGGCGCACTGATCGCCGAATGTGGCCAGTCATTACTGCCCCTGGCCGGTGTCGTGCATGCGGCCGGCGCCCTGAGCGACGGCCGGCTCGACCAAATGACCGCTGCGGCCACAGCGTCTGTGCTGGCGCCGAAAATCACCGGTGGCTGGCATCTACATGAACTGACCTGCCCGCTGCAACTGGACTTCTTCGCCCTGTTTTCGTCCGCCTCGGCCGTGTTTGGCAACTACGCCCAGGGCGCTTATTGCGCTGCCAACAGCTTCCTCGACGAACTGGCCGCCTACCGTGTCGCCCAAGGCCTGGTCGCCACCAGTTTGGCCTGGGGGCCTTGGGCGGGTGCCGGCATGGCCAGTGCAGGCACCGCCGCGGCCACCCTGCGTGCTCAGGGCCTGGCGTTGATCGAGCCAGATGAAGGGTTCGATCTGTTCTTGCGCCTGTTGCCGAGTGCCCCGTACAACCCGGTGCTGCTCAATCTTCAGCCCCAGGCGCTGGAACAGCTGTCACTGGATCAAACGGGCCCCGCGCTGCTGCGTCTTTATGCTCAGGCACAACGCCCGCGGCCGTCTGCGGCCGCCAACACCGACTCGCCACTGCGCGCCTACCTGCAGCGCATGCACCCGCAAGCCCCGGCCAAAGCGATCGAAAGCCTCTTGCGTGAAAGCATCGCCGATGTGTCGGGCAATGAAGCCATGGCCGGCTTCAGCAGCGACGCGCCGTTGATCGAGATGGGCCTGGACTCGTTGATGGCCGTGCAATTGCGCAATCGCCTGTCGGCACTGACCGGCGAAGCGCTGCCGGTCAGCCTGCTGTTCGACTACCCAAGCCTGGCCCGCCTGGGCGACTACCTGCTGTCGCTGCACACAGCCGGCAGCGGCCCGGACACTGCCGCACTGCCAGCGCCAGACGCCAGCCAACGCGCCACCGCCGTACAGGACATCGCGATCATTGGTATCGGCTGTCGCTACCCTGGCGGGGTGAGCGATGCCGAGTCCTTCTGGCAGATGCTGGTCGATGGCGTCGACGGGGTCGGTGAAGTCGGCAATGCACGCTGGAATCACGACGAATACTACGACGCCGACCCCGATGCGCCAGGGAAGATGTACAGCCGTTGGGGTGGTTTGCTCGATGACGTCGGCCATTTCGACAACCGCTTCTTCAACATCAGTGCGCAAGAAGCCATCAGCATGGACCCGCAACAACGCCTGTTGCTGGAGGTGGGCTGGGAAACCCTGGAAAACGCCGGCATTACCCCGGCAGCGGTGGCCAACGGCGGCATATTCGTAGGCTGTGGCCCCAATGAGTACAGCCACATTCTCAATGCACCGGGGGCGCCGCAAACCAGCGCCTATTTCGCCACCGGCAACTCGATCAGCGTCAATGCCGGGCGTCTGGCGTATTTCCTGGGCTGGGAAGGCCCTGCCATCGCCATCGACACAGCCTGCTCTTCGAGCCTGGTCAGCGTCGCCCTCGCCTGCCAGAGCCTGCGTCACGGCGAATGCTCGGTGGCGCTGGCCGGCGGGGTAAACCTGACCCTGTCGCCACACACCAACATCGCCTTGTCCAAAGCGCACATGCTGTCGCCCGACGGGCGCTGCAAAACCTTCGACCAGCGTGCCAACGGCTACGTGCGTTCCGAAGGGTGCGGGCTGGTCCTGCTCAAGCCGCTTGAAGACGCACTGCGCGACGGTGACCAGGTGCTGAGCGTGATCAAGGGCTGCAGCATCAATCAGGATGGCCGCAGCCAAGGCCTGACCGCGCCCAGTGGGCCGGCGCAGGAGCGGGTCATGCGCGCTGCGCTGGGGCAAGCCGGCATGGAGCCTGAGCACATTCAATACCTGGAGGCGCACGGTACCGGTACCCCGCTGGGCGACCCCATCGAAATGCACGCCATCGAGGCGGTGTACGGCCAGCGCGCAGGCACTAGCCCGCTCTATGTGGGCTCAGTCAAGACCAACCTGGGCCACACCGAGGCGGCGGCCGGGGTTGCCAGCCTGATCAAGCTGTCCTTGATGCTGCAACACCGCACCATCGCCCGCAACCTGCACCTGAACACGCTCAACCCGCACTTCAGCGCAAACCTGCTGGGGCAAACGCCCAGCGTGATCGTCGCCGACCAGCCACGCCCGTGGCCCGCCACCACCGGGCCGGCGACGGGTGCTGTCAGCTCGTTCGGTTTCAGTGGCACCAATGCTCACCTGATCCTCGCTGGCGCCCCAGAGGTGCAACAACAGGTGCCTGCCGAGCCTGTCGACGAGCCTTGCCTGCTGGCGCTGTCGGCACGCAGCACAGCAGCACTGGAGGCGCTCAAGCGCCGTTATGTCGCACGCCTGCAAGGGGGCGTCAGTGACCTGCCCAGCCTTTGCCACAGTGCCAGTACCCGGCGCGTGCATTTCGAGGTACGCGAGGCGTTCGTCGCCAGCACGGCCGACGAACTGTGCCAGCAGTTGCAGCACCCCATGCTCGAAGCACCCCGCCGCAGCGCCCACAGCGCCACCCGGGTGGCCTTCCTGTTTACCGGCCAGGGCAGCCAGTACCTGGGCATGGGCCGTGCCCTTTATGTGCAGGGGTCGTTGTTCAAGCAAGCGCTGGACCAGTGCGCGGCGCTGATGCAGGCACAGTTGCCAGGCTCGATCCTGGAGGTACTGTGGGCCGAGGATGCCGCACGCCTGGACAACACCTACTACACCCAGCCGGCGCTGTTCGCCCTGCAATATGCCTTGGGCAAGCAATGGATGGGTTGGGGCGTGGTACCGGACTACGTGCTGGGCCACAGCGTCGGCGAGTACGCCGCTGCGTGCCTGGCCGGCGTGATGAGCCTGGAAGATGCAGTGCGTCTGATCTGTGCCCGTGCACGCCTGATGGTCGAACAGTGCGAAACCGGCTCGATGCTGGTGGTGCATGCCAGCCGCGGCGAAACCCAGGCCTTGCTGGCCAGGCTCGGTGACGTGGCACAGCAGCTGTCGGTCGCGGCCCACAACGGCCCGGCGAACACCGTGGTTGCCGGTTGCTCGCAGACGCTGCAGCGGTTGATCGCGCTGTGCGCCAGCGAGGCCATCGACACCCAGTCACTGCGCGTTTCCCATGGCTTCCATTCGCCTTTGATGGCGCCGATGCTCGACGCCTTCCGCCGCGTGGCCGAAGGTATCCGCTTCAAGCCGGCCACTATCACCTTCGTATCGACGGTGACCGGCACGGTGCTGAACGGTGAGAACGCCTGTGCCGATTACTGGGTCGAGCATGTACGGGCCCCGGTGTTGTTCAACGAGGCCTTGGCGACGCTCGCCACCCTGGCGCCCCAGGTCGGCCTGGAGGTCGGCCCTGGTACCCAGCTCATCGGCATGGCCAGGCGTTGCCTGGAGGGTTCACAGATAGTCTGGCTGTCTTCACTGAAGGCCAAAGCCGAGGCTCGCCGGCACATGCTGAGCACCCTGGGCGCACTCTATGCCCAGCAGGTCACACCCGACTGGTCGGCCGTATTCCCTTCAACTCGCCCCTACCTGCGCACCGCCCTGCCTGCCTATGCCTTCCAGCGCAGCCACTTCTGGCCGCAACAACAAGGCCCGGCGCTGTTCCCTGCGCAGCGTTCGCAGGGCAACAGCCGGCCGGCCGAGCTACCGGTACTGGGGCAAAAAACCGTCAGTGCCACAGGCGAGGTGATCTACCAGACCCGCTTCGACGCACAGGCGCCGTTCCCGATCGCCGACCATCGCCTTTACGGGACGATCGTCATCGCCGGTGCCACACACCTGGCGCTGAGCGCGCTGATTGCCGAAAACCTTGACCAGGCCCTGGGCTACGAGTTGAGCGACATCACCTTCCCGGCCGCCATGGTGTTCGCCGACGATGAAGCCAAACAGTTCCAGTACCTGGTCAGCCGCCAGGCCGACCAGCGCCTGTCGATCGCAGGCTACAGCCGCACCGAGGGCGACGAGGGCCCGTGGCAGCAGCACTTCACCAGCACCCTCAGCCCCCGGTTACCCGCAAGCGCAGTTGGGGTTGAGCACAGCTTTGACCCGCAGCAACTCTGCCAGGGCCTTGAGCAGCAACTGGATGGCGAGCGCTTCTACAGCGAAATGGCCGCTGCCGGCTATGCCCTGGAAGGGGGGTTCCGCTGGGTCGAGCGCATTTGGCGCCGCCCTGGGCAAGCGCTGGCACGTCTACGTGCGCCACAAAACGCCGAGACCGCCTACATCGTGGCGCCGGGGCTGATGGATGCCTTCTTCCAGACCAGTGCCGCCGCCTCGTATGACACGCACCTGAGCCTTGGCGGGCGTGACACCCTGTACATTCCGTTCGCCATCGATGCCATGCGCGTTCTCAAGCAGGTCAAAGGGCCGTTGTGGTGCCACGTGCAATGCCTGTCTGCAGCACCCCAGCATGCCGGCGAAGCAGAACTGGAGGCGTACAGCCACCGGCTGACGGTTTATGACGAGGCCGGCGAGCCGGTGGTGACCGTCGAGGCGCTGCGCAGCAAACGCGCGCCGAAATCGGTGCTGATCGATTCGCTCAAGCACAAGCCATCGCTTGCCTATCACATCGACTGGGTGGCAGGCGCCACGCCCTTGGCTCACCAGCCATTGGCGGTCATGGGCAGCAAACCGCTATGGCTGATCCTGGCTGACCGCAGCGGCCATGCCCACGCCTTGCGCCAACGGCTGGAGCATGCCGGGGTGCGTTGCCTGCTGCTCGCTAGCGATGCGGACAGCGAGCAACCCGGCCTTGTGCGCTATGACCTGGATCGGCTGCCAGAAGGCCTTGCGGCGCTGCTGGAGCCATTGACCCAGGGGCACGCGATCCAGCAGGTCATCCACTTGCAAGGCCTTGATCATCTGCCGGCAGATGCACAGGACCTGTCGGCGCAGCAACGCGCCCTGCTGCTGCCGGTACTTGCGGTCCAGCAGATGTGCCTGAAGGCCGGGAGCGAGCCGGACTGGACGTTTGCCGTTGCCCACGACACCCACACTGCCCCCGCAGCGCCAATCGCGGGCATGCTGCGCGGGCTGGCCAAGGTGATGGGCGAAGAGCATCCGCAGGCCCGCATCAAGCACGTCAGCGTAGCGGCTCAGGCGCTGCAAGAGCGTGTCGATTGCCTGTACAGCGAGCTTGGGCTGGACGACAACGAAAGTGAAATCCGTTACACCGGTGATGCTCGCCAGGTTGCCCGCCTGAGCGCACTGCCCTATGCGCCTGTCGCCCCGGCGCAGGCCGTATTCCACGCCGACCGCAGCTACTTGATCACCGGTGGCCTCGGCGCCATCGGCCTGAGCCTGGCGGACCTCATCATCCAGCGTGGTGGCCGCCACCTGGTACTGGTGGCCCGCACCACCGAGGTGGCGAAAATTGCGCCGCAGCTTGCACGCTGGCAAGCACTGGGCGCCTCGGTGCTGCTCAGGTCTTGCGACGTCGCCCAGCAGCCCCGCGTGATGGCGCTGTTCGACGAGATCGACCGTACCCTGCCGCCGCTAGACGGGGTATTCCACTGCGCCGGCAGCCTGCGTGACGGCTTGCTCGGCGCGCAGACCTGGGATGACTTCCAGGCACCGCTCGCCGCGAAAACCCAAGGCGCCTGGTGGCTGCACCAGGCCACCCAGGCACGCCCTTTGAGCTGGTTCGTGCTGTTCTCCTCGGCGGCCACCGTGTTCGGCTCCCCAGGCCAGGGCAATTACGCTGCGGCCAATGCCTTCCTCGACCAACTGGCCACCCAGCGCCGGGCCAACGGCCTGTGCGGGCTGAGCATCAACTGGGGGCCATGGAAGGGTGACGGCATGGCCCATGCGACCGGCCGCGCGGCCAACTTCCAGCGCGCCCCCGGCGTGGGCTTGCTGGCCCCCCAGGAGGCGCTGGAGGCGATGCTGGCCTTGGCCGGCACGGCGCACGCCAACCCCACGGTGATCGACATCGACTGGACGCAGATTCACGCGGCAGTCAGCCAACGCGCACAACATTCGCTGCTGTCCGGGTTGGTCAGAAGGCCCGCCGACAGTACCCGCTACCTGGCCGACCTGGCCGCCTTGCGCAGCGAGTGCGATCAGTTGGCCGCGCCGCAGCGTCGGGCCTGCATCGAGCAGTTCGTGTTGAAAATGGCCAGGGACATCATGGCCATGAACGACCGCCAGTTGCTGGACGTCAACGAGCCGCTGCAATCGGAGGGCCTGGATTCGCTGATGGCACTGGAGCTGCGCAACAAGTTGGCGCAGATCCTTGGCCGAAAACTCCCCGCCACCTTGCTGTTCGACTACCCCACCGTGCGCGCGATGAGCGCGTTCATCGCCGACCAACTGTACCCGCCGCTTGACGCACCGCGTGATGCGCAGGCCCCAGCGCGAGCCGCGACCGCCCCCGTCAGCGAAGACAATTTCAGCGACCTGAGCGATGCCGAACTCCTGGCCATGCTGGCCGATGAAGCCCTGTGAGCCGCCCCCACCCCACGTGAAAGGAACCCCACGCATGACGCAACACAACGATAGCCGGGCGCTCATGGAAAACGCGCTGCGAAAAATAAAACGGCTCAACCATGAGCTGGAGACGCTCAAGGACCAACAGCACGAAGCCATCGCCATTGTCGGGATCGGTTGCCGCTACCCCGGCGCCGACAGCGGTGTCGAACAGTTCTGGGCCAACCTCTGCGAAGGGGTCGACAGCGTATCGCCGCTGACCGACCAGCGCTGGGACCAGCAACGGCATTTCGATGCGCAGATGCCGTTGCCGGGCAAGACCTACTCCCCCAGTGCCGGGTTGCTCGACGACGTGCTGCGCTTCGATGCCGAGCTGTTCGGGATCACCCCGCGCGAAGCCGAGTGCATGGACCCGCAGCAGCGCATCCTGCTCGAAGTGACCTGGCAGGCGCTCGAAGATGCCGGCATGGCGCCCGACACCGTGCGCGGTGCGAATGCCGGGGTGTTCACCGGGATCATGAACAAGGACCACTCCGACCTGCTGGTGCGCCACCTGGGCCTGGATGAAATCGCCGCGCACATGAATGCCGGCAACCATGAAAGCGTGCATTCGGGCCGGGTGTCGTACACCTTTGACTTCAAAGGGCCGTGCATCACCCTCAACACCGCCTGCTCGTCCTCACTGGTCAGCGTGCACCTGGCCTGCCAGAGCCTGCGTCAGAACGAGTGTGACTTCGCCCTGGCCGGTGGCTGCAATGTGCTGCTCGCGCCGGCCACATCAATCGCCCAGTCCCAGGCGATGATGCACTCTCCGCAAGGCCAGTGTAAGGCCTTCGACGCGTCGGCCAACGGCTATGTACGCGCCGAAGGCTGTGGTGTGCTGGTGCTCAAGCGCCTGTCCCGGGCGATTGCCGAGGGCGATCGCGTGTATGCCGTGATCCGCGGCTCTGCGGTGAATCAGGACGGTTTGAGCCAGGGCATCATGGCCCCGAACGGGCCTGCGCAGGTCCGGGTCATTCGCAGTGCGCTGGCCAATGCCCGGGTCGCCGCCAAGGATGTCGCCTATGTCGAAGCTCACGGCACCGGCACCAAGCTCGGCGACCCGATCGAACTGCAAGCGCTGGGCAATGTATACGGGCAAGCCGCAGAGCGCGCCGCGCCGTTGCTGGTGGGCTCACTTAAAACCAACATCGGCCACAGCGAATCCGCCGCGGGTGTCGCCGGCATCATCAAGGTGGCCAAAGCCTTGCAGCAGGGGCTGATCCCGCCTCAACTGCACTTTCACGATGCCAACCCCTTTGTCGACCTGCACGCCGAGAACATCCAGATCTGCGTCGAGCGCCAGGCCTGGCCGTGCTCCACTCAGCCCGCTGAGGCAGCGGCTGCCCCGCGCCTGGCGGGGGTGAGTTCGTTCGGCTTCAGTGGCACCAACGCGCACATCATCCTGGCGTCCTACACCCCGCCGGCGCATAGCGATGCCGGCCAGGCGAACCTGCCTCATCTGCTGTGCATCAGTGCCCGCGAAGAGGCCGCGCTCAAGGCCTACGCCGGCCAGTTGCTCGGCCTGTTAGCGGCCAGTGACGAGCAAGCTGCAGCCGATATCTGCTACTCACAAAACAGCGGGCGCCGGGTATTCGAAAAGCGTATCGCCGTCAGTGGCAACAACCGCAACGAACTGGTCGAGGCGTTGCAGCGAGCGTTGGCCGGCGAGCCGCTTGCTACCGGCCAGCACGGCGCTGCTGCCCTGACCGGCTGGGCCATTGGCGAATTCGACGCGCAGAGCAGGCAGCACTACCAGCGGTTGTTCGAGCAGCATCCAGCGTTCCGCCCAGCGCTCCATGAGTTTCTGCACACTGCGCAGCACCAACTGGCCCGCGACCTGCCCGAGGACGCACTGGCACAGGCCCACGACCACCGCGACCTGCGCCTGTTCGATGCCGCCTTGTTCTACGGCGTTGCAACCCTGTGGCGTTCGCTGGGGATCGAACCGCGCTGGATCCTCGCGCAAGGCGCGATGGCGCCGGTGGCGGCCGCCATCACCGGCAACCAGACACTGCACCAGGCAATCACCGCGATCGACAGCCTGCCCAACGATACACCGGGGCTGACCCACCTTTATGGCAACGGCGCAAAAAGCGACCCGCAGGTGACTCAGGCACTGGGCCCGCAAGCGCTTGCACAAGCGTTGGCCAGCGACACCGTCGGCAGCGTATTGCTGATGGGCCAGGCATGCACCCTGTGCGCCGGCCCAGCACATCACGCCGCCCCACGCTTGATACCGATTGCGCCCAGTGGGCATGAGGCTGCCTGGGCCAGCCTCGCCGCTACACTGGCCGCCCTGTACCAGGCGGGCGCTGCGATCAACCCTGCGGCGTGGGACCAGCACCCGCAACGGCGCAAGCAGGCCTTGCCCACCTATGCCTTCCAGGGGCGGCGTTACTGGCTCGAACCGCTGAGCGCGGCGGCCGAGGACGCGCCACGGACAACCGCCCGGCCGCAAGCCACGCCTGAGCCCTTGGCCCTGGCCAGCCTCAATGCCCGCGATTACGTGACTGGCCTGATCCGCTTGCTGGCGAAGATGGAGGACCAACCGCTGCCCGAAGACAGCTTGCTGATCGACGACATCGGCTTCGATTCACTGATGCTGGCCGAACTGCGCACACGTGTCGAAAAAGCGTACCCCAACGCCGTCAAGATTCCCCTCGACCTGCTGCACAGCGGGCCACTCGGGGAACTGCTGAGCTTCGTCGAAACGGCAGCAGGCAATGCTCAGGCTCACCCCACCGAGCACGCACATAATGACCAAAGCCGGGCGCTGGACTGGCTGGCCCGATGGAAAGGCCCACAGGACTCGGGGCAGGTCGAACGCATGGACAAACGCCACGTTCACAAAGCCTGTGAACGCAACGTGCTGCTGGGTGATATCGCTGCCGTCGACGACACCGGTTGGTATGCCGCCGAACTCTTCCATGACGCCGCTCACCCGTTCTTCTACGAACATGCCCAGGACCATATCCCCGGCCTGTACCTGATCGAGGCAGCCCGCCAGTTCGGCATCGCCTGCACCCACCTGTTCCAGGGCGTGCCCCACGAATTCCCGTTTGTTCTGGACGACATGCGTATCCGTTTCGACGCCTTCGCCGAGCAGGACAGCCCGGTCTACCTGCTCGCCGAATACACCGACCTGATGTTCAAGGACGGCCACCTGCATCGCAGCCACAGCCGGTGCCACATCGTCCAGCACGGCAATGTGCTGGGCACGATCGAAGGCCACGGGTTGATTCTGCAGCCGGACAGTTATCGATCGGTACGCGCCCCGCAAAGCGCCCATTAACCCTTCACCCCATTCCAAGGAGGCCCCTTCGTGCACGCACAAACGCCCGAAAAACCCGTCGTCGCCATCTTCGACTTCGACCGCACACTCACCGACCGCCACACCTTCTGGCGCTTTCTACAGCGCCTGGTAGGCACGCCGCGATTCATCCTGGTCGCCATCAGCCTGGTGCCCACGGCGCTGTTGCTGGCCCTCAAGGTGATTCCGCTGATGGCGGCGCGTGAAGTGATGATCCGCCGCTGCATGACCGGCGTCAGCGCCGAGAAATACCGCGCACTGGGCCAGGTGTTCGCGCGCCAGGACATCGATGCCTGGGTCAAGCCCGAAGCCCTGGCACGCCTCAAGTGGCACCAGGCCCAAGGCCACCGTTGCCTGTTGATCAGCAATTCTGCAGACGTCTACCTAGAGCCCTGGGGCCAGGCCGCAGGGTTTGATGGCATCAGTGGTTCGCGTTTCAAGGAGCACAACGGGGTATTGACCGGCGAACTCGATGGCCCGCACTGCCAGGCCGAAGAGAAGGTCGTCCGGGTTCGGCAGATTCTCGGCAACCCGAGCGACTACGTGATCCATGCCTACGGTGACAGCGACGGCGACCGCAACCTGCTGGACATCGCCGAGTACCCCTACTACCGGTCGTTCGAACACTGCACCCAGTGACTAGGGAGGTCATCCATGAGCCATTCAGAACACACCACCACCGCAGTGCTGATCGTCGGCGCCGGCCCGGTCGGGCTGCTGCTCGGCATCCAGTTGCAACGCTTCGGCATCCCACACCGGCTGATCGACAAGCGCCTGCAGCGCCAGCCGTTTTCCAAGGCCTTCGCGATTCACTCGCGCACCCTGGAAATCTTCGAAGACCTGGGCCTGCTGGGCGCACTGCTCGAACGTGCCGTGCAGGTTGAGCAGATGCACATCTACAGCAAGCGCAAGCGCTTGATCAGCTATGACCTGGGCCAGCTCCAGGTGCCCTTTCCGTTCACCGCGAGCATTGCCCAGAACACCGTCGAAGACCTCCTCGAAGCCCACTACCAGCAAGCAGGCGGGCACGTGGAGCGCGGCGTTGAGCTGCTCAGCCTTGAGCAGAACGAGCAGGCCGTGTCGGTCACCCTCAAAGGCATCGATGCGGACCTTGAGCAGGTGCAATGCGACCGCCTGGCAGGGTGTGACGGTGGCCAGAGTGACGTGCGCCAACTGACCGGGATCACTTTCGACGGGGGCATCTACCCCCAGCCTTACATCATTGCCGATGGCACGCTGGCATGGCGCGGCGATAACAGCAGCGGGCATGTCTTCACCTCAGGTGACGGCTACCTGATGCTGTTCCCACTGCCCGGTGGCAAGCACCGCGTGGTGATCAACTGCCAAGACCCCACGTTGACCAGCGCCGACCTGACCTGCGAAAAGGTCAATGCCAGCCTGCAACAGCGTGGCTTCGGCGACATCAGCCTGAGCGACCCGGTATGGCTGTCGGTGACTACCTTCCAGCATCGCCTGGCCAGCGACTACAGCGTGGGCCGGGTGTTCTTGGCCGGCGACGCGTGCCACGTGCACAGCCCGATCGGCGGCCAGGGGCTCAACACCGGTTTTCAGGATGCCTACAACCTGTCGTGGAAGCTCGCCCACACACTCAACTATGGCGCCCGACAGGCGCTGCTCGACAGCTACCAGGCAGAGCGACGGCCGGTGGCACAAACCGTGCTGAAGAACACCAGCCAGCAAATGCGCATGCTGAACGTGAAGCGCCCGTTGCTGCGTTTTCTGCGTGATGCCGTGGTGCCAAAACTGGCCCGCACCGCACGCTTTCAAGCACGCATCGTCAACCAGGCCACCGGCTTCCAGATCGACTACCACACCAGTGCCCTGAGCGTTCCCGCTTCGACGCCAGGCACCTCGCCCCTCAAGGCCGGGCAACGGATGCCCGATGCGCTGCTGCGCGATAAAGCCGGCAACGCCCTGCGCATTTTCGACCTGCTCCAGGGCACCCACTACTCGCTGTTCGTGTTCACCGGGCCCGCCGCTGACAGCAAAAACCAGCTCGACTCGATCAAGCGGGCGCTGGAGACATCGAACTGGCCCAAGGACTTTTTGCGCACCTACCTGATGGGCGCACCGAACCTTACGACTGCCACCGCGGCTCGCGGCCTGGCGACCCGCTATGACCTTACCGACACCCTGCGCGAAACCCTGGGCGTCGAGCACGGCCGCCTGCTGCTGGTAAGGCCCGATGGCTACCTGGCGCTGCATTGCCCGCTGGCAGAGGTCGAGCAACTGCACCGTTATTTCGCACTGTTCTACCCCACCCGCCGCACACCGACCTACGCCGGCGAAGCCCTTGCGGCGCTGGAGGCCAGCGAATGAGCCACCCCGCGCGCTTCTGCCCTGCTCACCCATCACGACAAGGAACCGTTCTGTGACGTCCTATTCTCAGCGCTACGCTGCTTTCATATTGAGGCACAAGAAGGCCACCCTCGGGACGCTGGCCCTGATCACGCTGTTCTTCTGCGTGCAACTGCTGTGGCTCCAGGTGAACCCCTCTTTGTTCCTGCTGGGCAAGGACTTCAAGGGCCGCGTGCTCATGGCCGAGGCGCGCCAGCACTTCAGCGGTTCCGGTGAACAGATCCTGGTCGGTGTCGTCACCTCCGAAGAGAGCATCTTCAACCCCCGTTCCCTGGCTGCAATCAAAACACTTACCCAGCAGTTCAGCGAAATGACGCTGGTGGACGAGGATGACGCACAACAGCTCGGCAGTGCCGCACTCGACCCACAAAGCCAGGCCATGGTCGGGCGGATTCTGGCCGACGGGATCACCGCGCGGGACAAGAACGACCTCAAAGCACTGTCGGCCCATCTGGCAACCCTGCCCGACTGCCCGCCGGCGGTCAGGGACTATGTGGCAGACCTGACCATTCGCGTGGCCCCGGTGGTGAATGTCAGAAGCCTGGCCGACGTCGAGAACATCGAACTCAATGGCGACGCGCTGGACGTTCACGACCTGATGACCGACGTGCCGGTCGATGCCCAGGCCTTGAGCAAGCTGGCAGAAGAAGTCTTCGACAACGAGATGTTCGTCAACTCGCTGATTTCGCCCAAGGGCAAAGCCTCGATGATCCAGATCGAACTGGCCGTGGACGAAGAAGACTCGCGCAACCTGCAGCGCGCCTACGCCGAGGTACTGCGCCAGGTCAGCGAAATCGCCTCGCAGGATGCCTTCCCAATCGGTGGTACCGCCACGTATTACGCCGCCATCACCGACATCGTCGAGAAGGACAACAACACCTTCCTGCCGTTCGTGGTGCTGGTGATCTCGCTGTTGCTGTACATCAGCTTCCGTCGCTGGCAGGGCGTGTGGATCCCACTGATGATCGCCGTGCTGTCGCTGATCTGGACCATGGGCCTGGTCAGCGCGACGGGATTCAAGCTGAACATCATCACCAACATGATCCCGGTGTTCATCATCTCCATCGCGGTGGCTGACTCCATCCACTTCATCACCGCCTATTACGAGCGCGCCGCCGAAAGCGACCCGCACACCGCGATCGAAGAGACCATGCACCACCTGCTCATCCCGATGAGCATCTGGTCCTTCACCACGGTGGTCGGCTTTGCCGCCATGGCCTTCACCAACCTGACCTTCATCAGCGAATTTGGCATCTTCGTGTCCATCGGCGTGGCCTTCGCCTTCGCTATCACCATCACCTTGCTGCCTGCCCTGCTGCCGTACCTGAAGGTGCCCAAGCAACAGATCAAGAAAGCCAACGACAACAGCTTCATGCTGCTCGTCGACCGCTTCAGCAGCGCAGCCAACCGCTTGTCGCGCAAGGCACCGTGGGCCCTGATGAGCCTGAGCCTGGTGCTGCTGGTGGCGGCTACCTACATGAGCTTCCAGGTACGCGTCGACAACGAGAACATCTCGTCATTCTCCAAGTCCACCGCCGTGCGCCAGGACAACGACGTGCTCAACCAATACTTTGGCGGCACCGTCCCTGCGTCCATCTGGCTGCGCTCGGAAACCAAAGACATGGTCAAGCGCCCAGAATTCATCAACGCCCTGCGCCTGATCGAACAACGCCTGAAGCAGCACGAGCAGATCGGCTACACCCTCTCGCCAGCCGACTACCTGAACCGCATCAATGAACTGATGGCCGACGACGGCAGCCCGCAGCTACCCGCCAACGCCTCGGAAGAGCTGATTTCGCAGTACTTCCTGCTTTACGAATTCGGCAACGGCAGCGAGATCAAAGACGTCGTCGACTACAACTACAGCAGCGCCCGGATCATCGCCACGGCGTATACCGACCGGGGCACCACCTGGGAAGCGATCATCGATGACGTGCGCAATTATGCCGCGACCGTCGTCCCCAAGGGCGTCACCGTCGAGGTCTACGGTACCGGCGAGCTCCAGGCCAGCAACATCCCCGAGATCGTCAAAAGCCAGGCCTACAGCTTCGGGTTCTCGTTCCTGATCATCGCCGTGATGATGCTCGCCATCTTCCGTTCGTTGAAGATGGCCATCGTCAGCATGGTGCCCATGACCTTCACCCTGGCCCTCATTGGCACGCTGATGCTGGCCCTGGACATCCCGCTGGACATCGGCACGGCGATGATCTGCGGCATCTGCTTCGGCGTGGGCATCGACTACACGATTCACTTCCTGAGTGTTTACAACACCTACGCAAAAGTACCCGGCACCAATCATGAACAAGTGCTGGCCAAGACTGTCGTGTCGGTAGGGCGCCCAATCCTGATCAACTCGCTGTCGCTGGCCAGCGGCTTTGCCGTGCTGTGCCTTTCGAGCTACGCCGCCATCGTCAACCTTGGCTTGCTGACCGCAGTTTCGATGGTGGCCTGCGCCTTCTTCACGATGTTGCTGATTCCGGCCACGCTGCGCGTCTGCGTCAACTTCGTACCCGTCGAGCAGGGGGAAGATCATCTTGAACCCGTTGCCAGCTGATCGCGGCCAGCGGCCGGCGATGCAAACCGCCCCACTGAACCGCACGTTGATGGCGTTCGGCGAACGGCCCCAAGGCGCACCGGTACTGGTGTGTTTCGGGCCTGCAGGCTGTGGTCCGAGCTTTTATCGCCGCTGGGCGAAGTCGCTCGATGCGCCGACGCAGTTGCTGGCCGTGCACCTGCCCGGCCGCGAGGGGCGCCACCGTGAAGCGCGCGTGACCGACTTCTCGCAGTTGGTGACGCAGCTTGCCGATGACATTCACGCCCAGGTCAGTGGTGAGTATTCGTTCTTTGGCCACAGCCTGGGCGCCGCCCTGGGCTTCGCCGTGGCCCAGGAAATGGAAAACCGCCACGGGCGCAACGCCAGCAAAGTGCTGATTTCCGCGCGTACGGTGCCGGACGAAACCCGCCTCACCGACGTCGACCCTGAGTGCTCAAACGCGCAGATGATCGAGTTTTTGGTGTCTCTGGGTTGCCTGCCGCCGCAATTGGCGGCCGACACCGAGGCGATGGCGATGTACCTGCCGATCATCCGCGACGACCTGCGCCTGAACCTCAATGCCCAAGGCCACCGGTTCGGTCGCGTGCAGGCCGACCTGGTGGCGCTGGCAGGCACCGGCGACACCCTGGCGACGCCCAGGCAGATGCAGCGCTGGGCACAGCACACCCATCGCCACTTCGAACAGCATGACTGCCAGGGCGGGCACTTTTTCATCCTGGAGCAAGAGCGGCAGGTCATCGACCTGCTGCGCCGCCTCGTCCACCCAACCCACACAATGGAACTGTAAAAACATGAAAAAGCTCAACCTGGCCGCACTGCTGCTCAGCGTCGTACTGCCGTCAGCCTTTGCCCAGACCTACACCGGCGAGCAGGTCATGCTGCTCAACGAAGACTCGCGCAAAGGCCTGACCGAAAGCAGCGACGTGTTCATCACCATGACCGATGCCCGCGGCAATGTGCGTGAACGGACCTTGAAGCTGCGCATCGACGACGGCAACAAGGCGGCGCGCAAATCCTACCTGGAGTTCGTCGAACCCAAGGATGTGAAAGGCACGCGGGTGCTGGCGCTGGAGAACGCCGATGCCGATGAAGACGCAGACCGCTGGATCTATCTGCCCGCGCTGCGCAAGGTTCGGCGCATTGCCGGGGCAGACCAGACGCAAAGCTTTGTCGGCACCGACTTCACTTATGAAGACATGTCGATCAGCGATGGCGTGGTGGGGGTCAAGAACCACAGCTACAAGATCCTGCGCGAAGAGACCATCAAGGACAACAGTGGCGTAGACCGCCACTGCTGGGTGGTCGAAGCCATCCCGACCAGCGCGAAACAGATCGCGCAGGGCTTGTATGGCAAACGCATCATCTGGGTTGAGCAGCAGTACTACACAGCCATTCAGGAACACTACTTCAACAAGAACGGCGAGCATTTCAAGGTCCGCACCAGCTCGGATATCCGCCCGTTCCCAGCTGCAGGGGGCACTACCGAGTGGCGGCCGAACCTGTTCTCGATGAAAAACCTGGAGACCGGCCACAGTACGAATGTGCGCTTTGAACAAGTGCTGGACCAACCCATTGACGCGAAGATTTTCACGCGGCGGTTCATGGAGATCGGGTTGTAACAAACCGGGCAAGGCTGCAGGTGGGGGCTGGGTTCCCCACCGTTTGCAGCCGTGGACGAAGGCATCGATCCTCATCGTTCCCCTGCACATCGGAAACGTGTGGAAATACAGCCAAAACCAAGACAAGCGTTTCCCTGGGCTATGATCAGCCTTTTTTAGCCTGGCTTTATCCGCCATGGCCTGAATTCACATGGAAAGGTAAGGACGCTTGAATCCATGACGAGCTGGAATGCTTTCTATGAGCGCACGGACAAACGAGCCCCCTCACCGCTGCTCAGTTGCGCAATTGATCACGTCAAACATCAACACCCGCGTCACGCCGTAGACCTGGGCTGCGGCGCCGGAAACGAGGCGTGGCAACTGATCCAGGCTGGGTGGCATGTCCTGGCCATCGACAAAGAGCCTGAGGCCGTCGCGCGGACGATCAGCAAGTGCTCGATGAACGACGCGGCCATGCTCGACGCAAAAGTGGCGGACTTTGAGTACCTCGCCCAGCTGCCGGCGTCGATGCTGATTCATGCGGGGCTTGCCCTGCCCTTTTGCCACCCTGCGCGGTTCGATCACCTCTGGGGCCAGATTCGCGACGCCCTGCTACCAGGGGGTGTTTTCGTAGGGCATTTCTTCGGCATGAGGCACAGCTGGGCAAGCCAGGAGCAGATGTCTTTTCATGGCGTACCGACTGTTCAGAGGCTTGCAGAAGGGCTGGACATTCTCCTGCTGCGTGAAACTGAAACCGCTATGGTCATCGACTCCGAGTCAGTGAACTGGCATCGGATAGACGTCATCGTGCGCAAGCCGTAGTGTTCCCCCTTTAGCCTTTTGTCATTCGCTGTTGGAAGCCCCAATGAATAAATTGATCCTGCCTGTCGCCATCTTCGTTTGCGTAATCATCGCTGGGAAGGTAGCCGAGCATTTCGAGGTGCAGGGCAGTTGGAGAATCGGCTTGCTGTGCCTCGTGGCAGCCGCCGTCCAGATCGTCGTGAGTCGTTTCCAGCGCTCGCGGCAGCAAAAAGCCCAACGCTGACAAGCCTGCTGCCTTGCTCCCCAGAGCAGGACCTCACTTGCCCGCCTTGGCGGGCTTTCTTGTGTCTTGAGTCGTCGCAGTCAGACGCAGCGCCCCGGCACAGCATTGACGCCCGCTAACGTGGCAAATGAAATGTCTTTTGCCGTGAGCAGAAAATCACTCACATAAGGCACTTCGAGCATGTCGCTGCGAACAGCCGCAAATAGCATGGCCTGCAACCCTTCCTCCCCCAGACGCTTGGCGATCACATAGCCGCGCGAGGTGTACTCATGCACGGCCCAGTTCGGCAGACAGCAAACACCACGGCCGCTGGCCACCAACTGCATCATCATGACCGTCAGCTCTGAGGTGCGCACCTGAGCCGGCTCGATGTCGGCAGGGTCAAGGAAGCGGGTGAAGATGTCCAGGCGGTTGCGCTCGATCGGGTAAGTGATCAGGGTCTGGCTGGCGAGGTCGGTGGGTTCAAGGTACGGCTTTTCGCGCAGGGCATGATGCTTATCAATGGCCAGCAGTGCCTCGTAACCGAAAAGCGGCACGTAGGTGATCCCTGGCAGGGTTACAGGGTCGGAGGTCACCACCAGGTCAAGGTCCCCCCGCTCCAGCGCCGGCAGTGGCGCGAACGACAACCCGGACGCCAGGTCCAGTTCAACCTCCGGCCATGCACTGCGAAACTCATCAACCGACGGCATCAACCATTGGTAGCAACTGTGGCACTCGATCGCGATGTGTAGCCGCGCGGCCACGCCGCCAGCCAGCTTGCCCAGGTCGCGCTCGGTCTTGCGAATCAGCGGCAGCACCTGGTCAGCCAACTGCAGCAGCTTGAGACCGGCGCTGGTGAAGCGCACCGGCTTGGACTTGCGCACGAACACTTGCATGCCAATGCGATTTTCCACATCCCGAAACTGATGCGACAGCGCCGATTGTGTCAGGTGCAGGCGTTCGGCGGCGTCGTGCAGGCTGCCCGTTTCGCGCAAGGCATCGATAGTGCGCAGGTGTCTCAAGTCAATCATAAGCACTCAAGCCGTGCACTGTGCGGCGAGGTTGAAATACTGCCCTTTGAAATACAGCAATGGCTGCGCAGTAGCCGCCTCTTGCAGGTTCAACGCTTTCACTTCACCGATCACAATCAGGTGATCACCGGCAGTGTGTTCCGCATGAATCTCGCAATCAAACCAATGCAGGCTGCCGGCAATGATCGGATTGCCAAGCGGCGAATGCTGCCATTCGACGCCACGCCACTTGTCCGTGCCTCGCCGAGCAAACTGGTTGGAAATCTTGACCTGCTCACCCGACAGGATATTGACTGCAAACCGGCCTGCCTGGCGAATTTTGGGGTAGCTGGCCGAGTTGGACATCACGCTGAAGGACACCAGCGGCGGGCTCATTGACACGCTGTAGAATGACTGGCAAGTGAAGCCCAGCGGCGCGTCATCAAGGTGCGATGTAATGACCGTGATACCGGATGCGTAGTGCCCTAGCGCCTCGCGAAAGCGCAGGGGCTCGATAGCAGTACTTGCAACAGACATAGTAAGTCCTGAATAGTGGGTGCAACCCAGCGCATCAAGGAAGTTCTGAAGCAGCCGTAGACTGCCTCTCCCCTTCCCGCACACGTTCTGGGTTTAACTCAGTTCGGGTTCTGAAGTTCTCTTCGAACAATTTCCGCGCCTGCACTCAACGCCTTTAACTTGCCGCTTGCCACGCGACGAGGCAAAGGGGCCATGCCGCAGTTGGTGCAAGGGTAGAGCTTGTCGGCCTCTACAAACTGCAGTGCTTTTCGCAGAGTATTGGCCACTTCCTCGGGTGTTTCGATGGTGTGGTTTGCCACATCAATGGCCCCGACCATTACCTTCTTACCTCGAATGAGTTCGATGAGGTCCATGGGAACACGCGCGTTGTGACACTCCAGCGAGACGATATCAATACTGGATTGCTGCAGCTTGGGAAAAGCCTCTTCGTACTGGCGCCACTCTGACCCCAGCGTCTTTTTCCAATCGGTATTCGCCTTGATGCCGTAACCGTAGCAAATATGCACAGCCGTTTCGCATTTTAGCCCTTCGATTGCCCTCTCCAGGGTGGCCACCCCCCAATCATTCACCTCGTCGAAGAACACATTGAAGGCAGGCTCGTCGAACTGAATGATATCAACCCCCGCCGCTTCTAATTCCCTGGCTTCTTGATTGAGAATCTTCGCGAATTCCCACGCCAGTTTTTCGCGGCTTTTATAGTGATTATCATACAGCGTATCAATCATCGTCATCGGACCCGGCAGCGCCCACTTGATGGGCTGCTTGGTTTGCTGACGCAAGAACTTCGCATCTTCAACAAATACCGGTTTTTGACGGGTGACCGCGCCCACGACCGTCGGCACGCTCGCCTCATAGCGATCACGAATTCTTACGGTCTCACGTTTCTCGAAATCAACGCCGCCGAGGTGCTCGATAAACGTCGTCACAAAGTGTTGGCGCGTTTGCTCACCATCGCTGACAATATCGATACCTGCCTGTTGCTGTTCGTGCAACGACAACCGCAACGCATCGTGTTTTCCTTCAGCCAATTCATCACCCTGAAGTTTCCAAGGCGACCAGAGCGTCTCAGGTTGTGCAAGCCAAGCGGGTTTAGGCAAGCTGCCAGCAGTTGAAGTAGGTAGCAGTTTTTTCATGACATAGGGCCTTGTGCATTTAGATTATTCAAAGCGCGAAATTAGACGCCCATTGCTCAAGACGTGCTTGATAGGGCTTGATGAAGTGCGTTTCAACAAACTTGCCTTGCTCAACCGCCAGGCGGCCACGCTCTTCTCGATCATAAACAATGCGCGTCAACGAGTAATCCTGGTGCGTCAAGCTTGGCTGGTAGGATTGCCCTGCTGCAGAATTTGCGTTGTAGATTTCAGGTCGATAAATTTTTTGGAAGGTATCCATCGTACTGATGGTACTGATGAGTTCAAGATTGGTGTAGTCCGCGAGCAAATCGCCGGCAAAATAGAACGCCAACGGTGCCGCACTGTTGGGCGGCATGAAATAGCGAACGTTCAACCCCATTTTCTTGAAATATTCATCCGTTAACGAATATTCATCCTGCGCGTACTCAACCCCCAATACAGGGTGCTGGTTTTCCGTTCGATGATAGGTCTTGCTACTCGAAACGCTGAGGCATATCACGGGCGACTTACTAAAGTAATCCTTGTACGCATCTGAATTCACGAAGCTCTTGAATAGTTTCCCATGCAGGTCCCCAAAATCCTCGGGCGCACTGAACTCAGGTCGATTTTTATTATGCTCCAGCAACAGCACGCTAAAGTCATAATCTCGCACATAGGATGAGAAATTATTCCCGACAATACCTTCAATGCGCGCGCTGGTTTTTCGATCGACAATCGTCGTTTTCAACAGTTCAATCAACGGCAGCGCAGGACCACTGCGTTCGACACCGACATGCATCTCAACGGAAATGATTTCAAGCTCGACCGTATAACGATCGCCATTGGGGTTATCCCAATGCGCCAGCGCATTGAAGCGATTGTCAATCATCCCCAAGGTATTGCGCAAGTTTTGCTGCCGGCTCTCGCCCCTCGCCAAGTTGGCAAAGTTGGTGGTGATACGTGTATTGTCCGACGGGCGATAGTGCTCATCAAAACAAATACTCTTAATAGCAAATGCAAAGTCATTGCTCATTGGTCTAGCACCCTAATCCCTGATGTTTTTTCAGCGCATCCTGTGACTTTTTCCAACGGTTAACCCACTCGTGTTTGCGCTGTCATTAAGGGACATTCTAGGCCCGCCCACTGAGCGAGTGCTAATGAATTGATTTCACAAACTCTTTAGTCATATTCATGCGGTGATGGCAGCGTGGCGCACCCCTATATGAATAAGTATGCCCATCAAAAAACATACCCCCAAAGCAACGGGCAATACTGTAGCCGGTAGTCTTTACCTGCTGAATAATTGCTGGAGGCTGCGCGAGTGGAGGCTTTCTACAGGCCGACCAAAGTTCAAGCGTGATTTTCATCGCCCTGTTCATCGCCGTAGTAGCTCACGCCGATACGAATGATATCCCTGCCTTGAGCCTTGCGGTGGTGGTTGGTGTCTCGCAGCGAGTAGATACAGCCGCAGTACTCCTGTTGGTAGAAGCGCTCACGCTTGCTGATCTCGACCATACGGGCTGCCCCGCCGCCCTTGCGCCAGTTATAGTCCCAGTAACTGATACCCGGATACTTGGCCGCCGAACGATGACCACACCCGTTGATCTGCTGCATGTCCTTCCAGCGTGAGATACCCAGCGAGCTGCTGATTACCGAGAACCCGTGCTCATGGGCATACAAGGCGGTGCGCTCGAAGCGCATATCGAAGCACATGGTGCAACGCTCACCACGCTCTGGTGCATGCTCCATGCCTTTTGCACGGGCAAACCAGTTATCGGTGTCATAGTCGGCATCGACGAACGGCACGTTGTGCTGTTCGGCGAAGCGGATGTTCTCTTGCTTGCGCAGCAGGTATTCGCGCTCGGGGTGAATGTTGGGGTTGTAGAAAAAGAGGGTGTAATCGATCCCGGACGCCGTAATGGCCTCCATTACCTCACCTGAGCACGGCGCGCAGCAGGAGTGCAGCAGCAGGCGATCAGCACCGTCCGGCAGGGTAAGTGTTGGTCGATCGATGATACTCATGCCATTCCTCGCAAAAGCACAACGGGACGCCAGGCGCCCCGTTTGCACATCCTTCCTGAATCAGGGGCTTCGCCACGCAGTTCACGGGCGGCCCCAAGCCTGATCATCCGGGCTGCTTCAGTCTCCGGTGAGGCCGTGGTCAGTGACGAAACATTCAAGAGAGGGATTGTCAGGAACAAATGATCATGTGGCAAACTCATTTTTTTTGCACACAACTGTAGTTTTTCTCATGATCGAACACGCGCAAGCATGCATTGGCAGCGGGGGCCGACTGGAGCACATCTACTACGGCTAAGGGAGCCTGCCACTATGACAAGACGTTGGCAGTATGCCTGAGATGCTCACTCTAATAGCGACCGTACAAGGGTCGCGGTAGGGACGGTAGTTACCTGCCGCCCCAGCAGATTGCGTACCGTGTCCCTCAGCGCTGCTCCTTAGGACACTCCTGTGCGACTATAGCCAGAACCGACATTAACTGAAGAGTCGCACTATGCGCTTAAAGTTTGCTGCGCTTTTATCCACGGGTCTACCAGCAGTGGACGGGAAATTCAACTCACCTCACCCGCTTCGCCACCTCTGCATTTGCTGTCCGTGACTGTTGCAGCGACCGTCCCTACGCGAGCAGGACGCCAACATGACCTTTAATGCTGATACTTGAGATTGCTCGGTCGGTATTATTCAATTCAAAATCCTATCGCTCGGATCGTCAGGTACCGTAAACACTAGGAAGGCGCTTCCGCCGAGTGCTGTCGACTTGTTCATGCAACAAGGCTGGCCTCTCCGCATGATGCAATAAGCCCTAAACGATGTACGTCTTGCGGACTCACAGCAGGCCGACAGCCCCCGCGCAGACAAACTTTTACAAACAATTACTTGATAGCGAAATCCACTTAACATTAAATAATCTCCGCTGGAGATTTAGTAGGCCTCCATCGCACCACAAAAAACCAAAAGATGATGAGAAATCAATAAAACCTACTCCCCAGCAGAACATAAATGCAATGCCAGCAACTCAGGAGCTGCCAATGATAGTAACACTAACCAAAATCACAAAACACAACTATGAAGCAGTTTGCGAACTCGAAGTCACAGAGGAGCAAGAGGATTATGTGGCCAGTAATACCTGGTCACTCGTCGAGGCCGCATACAATCGCGAATATTCAGCTCGGGCTATTTGCGCAAATGGAGAACCCGTCGGTTTTTTTATGTGGGTTCAAGAATCAGCAAGTAAAATTTCCATCTGGAGATTCATGATTGATAAAAATCATCAACAGAAATCCATTGGTAGAAAATCCTTAAATCTTGCACTGGAAGAAATAAAGAAAACCGCAAATCTAAAAGAAATTGAAATTTGCTACAGCCCCAAAAACCCAGTGGCAAAAAGATTCTATTCTAGCTTTGGGTTTGTTGAGATTGGTATGGATGCAGACGACGAAGACATGCTAGCCATAATTAATTTGTAGGAGGCGTCGGCGAAGTTGAGCTTATCCGCTATCTGGCCAATGGCTAGGTTGCTGTATGCAAGGAGCGCCTTGATCTCCAGAGTCACCTGCCGATCAATCAGATCCTTCGGGGTGCCATTGAAAAACACGTTGGTTAACTGTGACGGACAGAACGGCGTGATATTTAGAACATTCGCATAGAACTGTTCGTCTTTTTACATGACCATCCGCATTGTGTTACTGATAACGTCAGCCATCGCACCATCGACCTTCAAGCGCTCAGCCTCTTGCGCTGCATCGATGGCTGCTTGTTTAGCACGAGACTCAGCAAGCAGTTCGCTCAGACGGTGATGCACTTTCTCCGCTGTCCCAACCGCATCCACCCACCAGTCGATCGACCAGATTCTGACAATCTCCCACCCTAGCCCTCTCAGCACGAGTGCTCGGAGCTTGTCGCGATCCCGTGCCGTTGCGCTGAGGTGATAGGTAGCACCATCACATTCCACACCAGCAAGGAATCGGCCTGGAGCATCAGGATGCACTACACCCAGGTCTACTCGGAAGACGATTAATCCGCGATAGCCCTGGTGCTTGTGGGCTCATTTTCTCGGGAGAAGAAACGCTCGTGCTCTTCAGAGATCTGAGACCGTTGGGCAGAATAATCCAGGGACGCTCACTGAAAGCCAGCGCCCAAAGTATGGGCTAGGGTATGGGCTGAAACCGACCAGACACAAAAAAGCCCCGAAAAATCAGGGCTTTAGTGATAAATAGTGGCGGAAGCGTAGAGATTCGAACTCTAGGATAGTTGCCCATCGACGGTTTTCAAGACCGTTGCCTTAAACCACTCGGCCACGCTTCCAGCTGGTTTTGCGGCCGCCATAATACCGTAATGAAACACGCTGTCAAACTCTCTGTGTCGCGGGTTGCAGGAGCTCTGATAGACTCCTAGCATCTGAACGTTCGAAACCACAGGTTTACCAAGGAGTGTCGCCATGCGCGAACAGGATTACGCCGTACACCACGGCCAGCAGGTCGAGCAGCAGGAGATCAGCAAGGTCCTGCGCAACACGTACAGCCTGCTGGCACTCACCCTCGCCTTCAGCGGTGTCATGGCCTTCATTGCCCAGCAGATGCGCGTCGGGTACCCGAACATCTTCGTGGTGCTGATCGGCTTCTACGGGCTGTTCTTCCTCACGAACAAGCTGCGTGATTCGGCTTGGGGCCTGGTGTCCACCTTCGCCCTCACCGGCTTCATGGGCTTCATCCTCGGCCCTATCCTCAATCGCTACCTGGGCATGGCCGGTGGCGCTGAAGTGGTCAGCTCGGCATTCGCCATGACCGCACTGGTGTTCGGTGGTCTGTCGGCTTACGTGCTGATTACCCGAAAGGACATGAGCTTCCTCAGCGGCTTCATCACCGCCGGCTTCTTCGTCCTGCTGGGTGCGGTGGTTGCCAGCTTCTTCTTCCAGATCAGCGGCCTGCAACTGGCGATCAGCGCTGGCTTCGTGCTGTTCTCGTCGGTCTGCATCCTGTTCCAGACCAGCGCGATCATCCACGGCGGCGAGCGTAACTACATCATGGCGACCATCAGCCTGTATGTATCGATCTACAACCTGTTCGTCAGCCTGCTGCAGCTGTTCGGCATCATGGGTCGCGACGACTGATACCGTGTTGGATGAAAAAGCCCGCTTCGGCGGGCTTTTTTGTGCGCTCAAGATTGACTTAAAGGTCAGGTAATTAAGCGAATGGTCGCCGAACGTGCCGCCATCCTGCATTTCTCTACCGCAATCACTCATCAGCCCGTAGAATGCGCTCCTTTTTTCTTCCGGGGCGGCTTTCTGCAATGAGCTCACACGAACACAGCCCAGGCGTATCGGCGCCTGCCAATGAACTGGTGCTTGGTCTTGAGGACAAGCCACGGCTGCTGATCGGCCTGTTGGCAGCGCTGCAACATCTGCTGGCGATCATCGTGCCGATCGTCACGCCGGGCCTGCTGATTTGCCAGGCATTGGGCGTATCGGCGCGGGACACCAACCTGATCGTGTCCATGTCGCTGGTGATCTCCGGTATTGCCACCTTCGTGCAGTGCAAGCGCTTCGGGCCGTTTGGTGCGGGATTGCTGATTGTTCAGGGCACCAGTTTCAACTTCGTCGGGCCGCTGATTGCCGGCGGCGCACTGATGGTCAAGCAAGGCACACCGGTGGAAGGCGTGATGGCCGCCATCTTTGGCGTGGTGATCGCAGGTTCGTTCGTGGAGATGGGTGTTTCGCGCATCCTGCCCTTCGTCAAACGCCTGATTACACCACTGGTGACCGGCATCGTCGTGCTGATGATCGGCCTGACCCTGATCAAGGTCGGCCTGATCAGCATGGGCGGAGGCTTTGGCGCGATGGCCAATGGCACTTTCGCCAATGGCGAGAACCTGCTTCTGTCGGGCGTGGTGCTGGCGATCATCGTCATCCTCAACCGCATCCCGGTGGTGTGGATGCGCAGCTGCGCCATTGTCATCGCCCTGGCGGTGGGCTATGCGCTGGCCGGCTACCTGGGCCGCCTGGACTTCACCGGCATGCACGAGGCTGCACTGTTCCAGGTGCCAACGCCCCTGCACTTTGGCCTGAGCTTCTCGTGGGCGCTGTTCATTCCGATGCTGGTGATCTACCTGGTGACTTCGCTGGAAGCCATCGGTGACGTCACCGCCACCAGCAAGGTCTCGCGCCAGCCGGTCGAAGGCCCGGTGTGGATGCAACGGATCAAGGGCGGGGTGCTGGTCAATGGCGCCAACTCGTTGCTGGCTGGCCTTTTCAACACGTTCCCCAGCTCGGTCTTCGCCCAGAATAACGGCGTTATTCAGCTGACCGGTATCGCCAGCCGCCATATCGGTATCTGGATCGCCGTGATGCTGGTGGTGCTGGGCCTGTTCCCGTCGGTTGCCGGCGTGATCCAGGCGGTACCGGAGCCAGTACTGGGTGGCGCGGCCATGGTCATGTTCGGCGCGGTTGCGGCCTCGGGTATCAACATCCTGGCCAGCACCCAGCTGGACCGCCGCGCGCTGCTGATCATTGCCGTGTCGCTGGCCCTGGGCTTGGGCGTGGCACAGGTGCCGGAGTTCCTGGCCCACATGCCGGCGGCAATCCGCAATGTGCTGGAGTCGGGCGTCGCTACCGGTGGTATCTGCGCCCTGTTGCTGAACTGGTTCCTGCCAGAGAGCAAACAACACGCCTGAGCCCCGCAGGCCTGATCTGAAAAGCCCATCCCTTTCCACAAGGCCGCGTGCCCTTGTATGAGCGGGGGTGGGCTTTTTTGCTTTATCATGGCGGCATTCCTTTGCATGAGTTGTCCATGAAATTCGCGATCGCGGTTTTTTCCCCGGCCCATGCGCCCTCCTCGCGCCGCGCCCTGCGCTTTGCTGAGGCGGTGCTGGCCGGCGGGCATGAGATTGCCCGGTTGTTTTTCTACCAGGACGGGGTACACAGTGCCTCGGCCAATGTGGTCGCGCCCCAGGATGAGCTGGATGTCGCCGCCCAGTGGCGCACCTTCATCGACAGCCACCAGCTGGACGCCGTGGTATGCATCGCGGCTGCCCTGCGCCGCGGCGTGCTCGACGAAGCCGAGGCAAGCCGCTACCAGCGCCCGGCCGCGAACCTGCCCAAACCTTGGGAGCTGTCGGGGCTCGGCCAACTGCACGAGGCGGCGCAAAGTGCCGATCGCCTGATCTGCTTTGGAGGCGATTGAAATGGCCAAATCCTTGTTGATCATCAGCCGCCAGGCCCCCTGGAACGGCCCATCGGCCCGTGAAGCGCTGGACATCGCCTTGGCTGGCGGTGCGTTCGACCTGCCGCTGGGCATGCTGTTTCTCGATGACGGTGTATTTCAGCTTGCCCCTGGCCAGCAACCTACCGCGCTGCAGCAGAAAAACCTCGGCGCCAACTTGCAGGCCTTGCCGATGTTCGGCGTCGACGAACTGTTCGCCTGCCACCATAGCCTCTGCCAGCGCGGCCTTGCCGCCGACGCCCTGGAGCTGCCGGTACAGGTGCTGGACGACGCAGCCCTGAGCGCATTGATTGCCCGATTCGACCAGGTGGTAACGCTCTGATGACGACCTTGCATGTTATTGCCCACTCGCCCTTCGGCGATGACCGCCTGGCCAGTTGCCTGCGCCTGCTTGGCGCTGACGATGCACTGCTCCTGTGCGGTGATGCGGTTTATGCACTGCATGCCGGCAGCGAACCACAACGCCTGCTGCAGGCCGCAGACCTGAAACAGCGCCTGTTCGCCCTCGACGAAGACCTGCAAGCCCGCGCAGTTGCCAACAACCTGGCCAAACCAGTGGACTACGCCGCATTCGTCGAACTGTCCCTGCATTACGACAAGGTCAACAGCTGGTTATGAGTACGCTCAACGTTGGCGATCACACGGTTGCCCTGGACAAGGACGGGTTTCTGGTAGACCTGCAAGACTGGTCCCCGGCCGTCGCCGATGCCCTCGCCGCACGCGAAGGCATCCCCTTGACCGAAGACCACTGGGAAATCCTCGAACTGCTGCGCCAGTTCTACCAGGAGTTCCAGCTGTCACCCGCGACACGCCCGCTGATCAAGTACACCGCCCTCAAGCTGGGCCCGGAAAAGGGCAACAGCCCACACCTTAACCGCCTGTTCAACGGCACTCCCGCCAAACTTGCCGCCAAGCTGGCGGGCCTGCCCAAGCCGACCAACTGCATATGATCGAACCACGCCCGCTCACCCTGCAAACCCCTGCCGAACACCCGTTCGCCGAATTCGTGCGCATTCTTGGCAAAGGCAAGCGCGGCGCGCGTGGCCTGACCCGCGAGGAAGCGCATGGGGCAATGACCTTGTTGCTGGAGGACAAAGTCGAGGACGCCCAACTGGGTGCCTTCCTGATGCTGCTACGCCACAAGGAAGAAAGCGCCGAAGAACTGGCCGGTTTCACCGAGGCCCTGCGTTCACACCTGCAGGCCCCACACATTGCCGTGGACCTGGACTGGCCCACCTACGCTGGCAAGAAGCGTCACCTGCCGTGGTACCTGCTGGCGGCCAAATGCCTGGCCAACAACGGCGTGCGCATCCTGATGCACGGCGGCGGCGCCCACACCGCCGGGCGCATGTACACCGAACAGCTGCTCGAACTGCTGCAGATCCCACTGTGCCGTGATTGGTCGGCGGTCGGCACCGCGCTCGACCAGCAACGGCTCGCGTTCTTCCCGCTGCAAGACTGGGCGCCGCAGCTGCAACGCATGATTGACCTGCGCAACACACTCGGTTTGCGCTCGCCGATTCATTCCCTGGCACGGGTGCTCAACCCACTGGGGGCGCGCTGTGGCCTGCAGAGCATCTTCCACCCCGGCTATCAGGCGGTGCACCGCGAAGCCAGCCGCCTGCTCGGCGACCACGCCGTGGTGATCAAGGGCGACGGCGGCGAGATCGAGGTCAACCCGGACGTCATCAGCCACCTCTACGGCACCACGGCGGGCCAGGCTTGGGACGAAGAGTGGCCGGCCTTGAGCGAACGCCGCCATGTAAAACCGCCCAGCCTGCAACCGCAGCAGTTGATCACGGTGTGGCAGGGTGACGCCGAGGACAGCTACGGCGAAATGGCCGTGGTCGCCACCATGGCCTTGGCCCTGCGCGGCCTCGGGCAGGATCGCGACCAGGCCTTCGCCACGGCGCGTCGTTACTGGAGCGAACGCAAAACATCGATTTAATCGATTAAATACCCCGAGTCTTTGCGCTATTTATTCGAACGATTTTCCCTAGACTGGGCTCCAACGACAAACAACTGTGTTCCGAGGAGCTCGACATGGGCCTTTTGATCGACGGCCGCTGGCACGACCAGTGGTATGAAACAGGCAAGGACGGGGCCTTCAAACGCGAAAACGCTCAGCGCCGCAACCCTTTGCCCGCGCCTGAGGCCGGCCGTTATCACCTGTACGTATCACTGGCTTGCCCATGGGCTCATCGCACCCTCATTTTCCGCGCCCTCAAGGGCCTGGAGCCACTCATCGATGTGTCGGTGGTGAGCTGGCTGATGCAAGAAAACGGCTGGACCTTCGATCAGCAGCAAGGCTCTAGCGGCGACCATTTAGACGCGCTTGAGTTTCTGCACCAGCGCTACACCCAGGATGACCCGCATTACACCGGGCGCGTGACCGTGCCAGTGCTGTGGGACAAGCAAGAGAAACGCATCGTCAACAACGAATCGTCGGAGATCATCCGCATCTTCAACAGCGCCTTCGACGAGCTGACCGGCAACCGCCTGGACCTGTACCCCGAGCCTTTGCGGCCAACGATCGAAGCGCTGAACGAGCGGATCTACCCGGCAGTGAACAATGGCGTATACCGCGCAGGTTTCGCCACCACCCAGGATGCCTACGAAGCGGCATTCGACGAGGTTTTTAATGAACTGGATTACCTGGAGGCGCTGCTGAGCCGCCAGCGATACCTTGCCGGAGAGTACCTGACCGAGGCCGATGTACGCCTGTTCACCACGCTGGTGCGCTTCGATGCGGTGTATCACGGGCACTTCAAGTGCAACCTGCGGCGCCTGAGCGACTACCATAACCTGTCAAACTGGCTGCGTGAACTGTACCAGTGGCCGGGGGTAGCACAGACGGTGGATATGGAACACATCCAAAAGCACTATTACATGAGCCACAAGACCATCAACCCGAATGGGATCGTGCCCAAAGGGCCGTTGCAGGACTTTGGCCTGGCGCATGATCGGGAGCGGTTGGCGGGCCAAGGGATCTGGGTTAACCGCTAATAAGGTTGGGGCCGCAAAGCGGCCCCAACGATTTCAGCTGTCTTGCGAACCTTCAAACCACGCCAGCTTCTCACGCAACTGCACCACTTCCCCGACAATCACCAGGGTCGGGGCATGCACTTCATGCTGGGCGACAAGGGCCGGCAAATCCGCCAAGGTGCCCGTGAACACTCGCTGATTACGCGTCGTTCCCTGCTGCACCAACGCCGCAGGCGTACTGGCCGCACGGCCATGACGAATCAGTTCGGCGCAAATGGTCGGCAAGCCCACCAACCCCATGTAGAACACCAGGGTCTGGGCCGGTGCCACCAGGTCATCCCAAGGCAAATTGCTGGTGCCGTCCTTGAGGTGCCCGGTAACGAAGCGCACCGATTGAGCATAATCGCGATGGGTCAGCGGAATACCGCCGTAGGCTGAGCAACCACTGGCGGCGGTAATGCCCGGCACCACCTGGAACGGGATGCCCTGCTCGGCCAGTTCTTCGATTTCCTCGCCACCACGGCCAAAGATGAACGGATCGCCACCCTTGAGCCTCAGCACGCGCTTGCCCTGCTTGGCCAGATCGACCAACAGACGGTTGATCTGGTCCTGCGGCACGGCATGCTCGGCGCGGCGTTTGCCGACGTAGATACGCTCGGCATCACGCCGGCACATCTCGATAATGGCCGGGGCCACCAGGCGGTCGTACAACACCACATCGGCCTGCTGCATCAGGCGCAAGGCGCGGAAGGTCAGCAAGTCCGGATCGCCCGGCCCTGCCCCTACCAGATACACCTCACCGCCCTGCTGCACCGGCGCGCCATCGACCATCGCCTGCAACAAGCGCTCGGCCTCGGCGCCCTGCCCGGCCAGCTGGCGCTCGGCGATCGGCCCCTGGAACACGTTTTCCCAGAAGCCGCGACGCTGGTTGACGTCCGGGTACAGGCGTTTGACCTGGTGCCGGAAACGCGCTGCCAACCCGGCCAGTTCACCGTAAGCCGAAGGGATCCACGCCTCCAGCTTGGCGCGAATCAAACGCGCCAGCACTGGCGCATCACCGCCACTGGAGACTGCCACCACCAACGGCGAGCGGTCGACGATGGCAGGGAAGATCACCGTGCACAGGGCCGGCGCGTCCACCACGTTGACCGGCAGGTTGAGCGCCTGGGCATCGGCCGACACCTGGGCGTTGAGCCCAGTGTCGTCAGTGGCCGCGATTACCAGCCGGCAACCGACCAGGTCGGCCGCCTGATAGCCTCGCACCAGGACCTCACCACCACCTTCCCGGGCCAGTACGGCCAGTTGGCCGTCAACCTCGGGCGCCACCACGCGCAGCGCGGCGCCGGCATCCGCCAGCAGGCGCGCCTTGCGCAAGGCAATTTCACCGCCGCCGACGACCAGTACTCGGCCGCCCTGCAGCTTGTGGAACAGTGGCAGGTAATCCATTTAGCGGATGACCTCGACACCACCCATGTACGGCTTGAGCACCTCAGGCACACGGATCGAACCGTCGGCCTGCTGGTAGTTCTCCAGCACTGCCACCAGGGTGCGGCCTACTGCCAGGCCGGAACCGTTGAGGGTGTGCACCAGCTCTGGTTTGCCGGTTTCTGGGTTGCGCCAGCGGGCCTGCATGCGACGCGCCTGGAAATCACCGCAGTTGGAGCAAGAGCTGATCTCGCGGTACTTGTCCTGGCTTGGCACCCACACTTCCAGGTCGTAGGTCTTCACTGCACCGAAGCCCATGTCGCCGGTGCACAGGGCCAGCACGCGGTAAGGCAGCTCCAACAGTTGCAGCACACGCTCGGCGTTGCCCGTCAGGCCTTCCAGGGCTTCCATCGACTTGGACGGCTCGACAACCTGGACCATCTCGACCTTGTCGAACTGGTGCTGGCGGATCATGCCGCGGGTATCACGGCCCGAAGCGCCGGCTTCACTGCGGAAGCATGGCGTGTGGGCAACCAGCTTGAGCGGCAGTTGCTTGGCATCGAGGATTTCGCCGGCGACCAGGTTGGTCAGCGACACCTCGGCGGTTGGGATCAGGTAGAAGTCGGCTTCGCCTTCGCGGCTGATCTTGAACAGGTCTTCCTCGAATTTCGGCAACTGGCCGGTGCCCTGCAGGGCCGGCGCCTGTACCAGGTACGGGGTGTAGTGCTCTTCGTAGCCGTGCTCGCCGGTGTGCAGGTTGATCATGAACTGCGCCAGGGCGCGATGCAGGCGGGCGATCGGGCCACGCAGCACGGCAAAGCGGGCGCCGGACAGCTTGGCAGCAGCCTCGAAGTCCAGGCCACCGCTGATCTCGCCCAGGGCGACGTGGTCCTTGATGTCAAAGTCGAACGCTGTAGGGGTGCCCCAGCGGCGCACTTCGACGTTGTCGTCTTCGCTGGCACCGACCGGTACGCTGGCGTCCGGCAGGTTGGGGATGGTCAGCAGGATGCCGTCCAGCTCAGCCTGGATGCCGTCCAGTTCGACCTTGCCGGCGGCCAGTTCATTGGCCATGCGCTCGACGTCGGCCATCAGCGGCGCGATGTCTTCGCCTTTGGCTTTGGCCTGGCCGATGGACTTGGAGCGGGCGTTACGCTCGGCCTGCAGCTGCTCGGTGCGGGTTTGCACGGCCTTGCGGCGCTCTTCCAGTGATTCGATGCGCGCGACATCCAGGCTGAAGCCACGGGAGGCCAGGCGATCCGCCACTTCCTGAAGTTGGCCGCGTAACAGTTTGGAATCGAGCATATCGTTCTCTCGTTATGTGTAGGTGTTGGTTCAGAATCGGGTCAGGGACAGGCCGGCCCAGGTTGCGAGCAGCCCGCCCACCACGCTGATACCGGTATAGCCCAAAGCCAGGGGCATCTGCCCGCTTTCCATGAGGCGTACGGTATCGAGCGAAAAGGAGGAAAACGTCGTCAAGCCGCCAAGGAAGCCGACGATCAGCCCGGCGCGCAGCTCGACCGGCACCAGCGGCTTGTGCAAAAACAGGCCATAAAGCAGGCCGATCAGCAGGCAGCCGATCAGGTTGACCGCCAGCGTACCGAGATAGAAGTGCCGTGGCCAGTGGGCAACCACCCAGTTCGAGGTGGCAAATCGCAGCAGCGTACCCGCAATCCCCCCGGCGCTGACAGCAGCGATCACTGCAATCATGGTTTTCTCCTTTGCCGGGGGCTGCTGCGATCCAGCTCGGCCAGGTACCGTAGCTTCTCGCCGATTTTCAGCTCCAGGCCGCGGGGCACGGGCTGGTAATACTGGCGTGGCTCAAGCTGGTCGGGGAAGTAATCCTCGCCCGCCGCATAAGCATCGGGCTCGTCATGGGCATAGCGGTATTCATCGCCATAGCCCAACTGTTTCATCAGTTTGGTCGGGGCGTTACGCAGGTGCAGCGGCACCTCCAGCGAACCATGCTCGGCGGCTTCGCGCAGCGCGGTCTTGAAGCCCATGTACACCGCGTTGCTCTTCGGCGCGCAGGCAATGTAGGTGATGGCCTGGGCCACTGCCAGTTCACCCTCGGGGCTGCCCAGGCGCTCTTGTACATCCCAGGCCGACAGGCACAGGCTCAGGGCACGCGGGTCGGCATTGCCGATGTCTTCGCTGGCCATGCGCACCACGCGCCGAGCGATGTACAACGGGTCGCAACCACCATCGAGCATGCGCGCGAACCAGTACAGCGCAGCATCGGGGTTGGAGCCGCGCACCGATTTATGCAGCGCCGAGATCTGGTCATAGAAGGCCTCGCCGCCTTTGTCGAAGCGTCGGCGGCTGTCGCCGAGCAGGCTTTGCAGCAGCTCGACGCCAATTTCGCTGCCATCTTCAGCCAGGTCCGAGGCATTTTCGAGAAAATTGAGCATGCGCCGGCCATCACCGTCAGCGGCCGCCATGAGCATCTTGAACGCCTCGTCGCCGACCCGCAGGTTGTGCTTGCCCAAACCGCGCTCTTCAGTGAGCGCACGGTCGACCAATTTGCGCAGGGCCGGCTCATCCAGGCTCTTGAGCACATACACCCGCGCCCGCGAGAGCAAGGCGTTGTTCAACTCGAAAGACGGGTTTTCAGTGGTGGCGCCGATGAAGAGCAGCGTGCCGTCTTCTACATAGGGCAGAAAAGCGTCCTGCTGCGACTTGTTGAAGCGGTGCACTTCGTCCACGAACAGAATGGTCCGACGACCATACTGAGCCGCCTGTTGCTTGGCCACCTCGACCGCCTGGCGGATCTCCTTGACCCCTGCCAGCACCGCCGAGACCGTTTCGAAGTGAGCGTCACAGAACTGCGCCAGCAGCCGCGCCAGGGTGGTCTTGCCGACCCCGGGCGGCCCCCAGAAGATCATCGAGTGCAATGCCCCCTGCTCCAGCGCCTCGCGCAGCGGCTTGCCGCGCGCCAGCAGGTGCTCCTGGCCGACATACTCGTCCAGGTTGGACGGGCGCAGGCGAGCGGCCAAAGGCTGGGCAACGGGTTCGCTTCGAAACAGGTCCATCACGGGCTCCGCTTACTCCTGGATGATGTCCGCGCCTTTCGGGACATCGAACTTGAACGTGCTGTCCGGCACCGCCTGGTTGGCCTTTACGCCATTGAACAGGATGTTGGTGCGCTGGCCGACGCTGTCGATCAGTTGCATGTCATTGATCAGGCCCTTGCGGAACGACACGCGCAGCGAGTCGAACAGGGTGTCCTTGGTTTTCGGTTTGAGGGTGAAGTCCATTACTTCGCCCTGCTCTTTCGAGGCGATGTCGAAACTCTGGCTGATCTTCGAGACGTCACCGGACAGCAGCAGTGCCGGGGTCTGGTTCAGACGCACGTCGAGCTTCTTGATGGTGGCCTGTTCCAGGTCCGGGTCCCATAACGTGACGTTCTTGCCGTCCGACACCACCACCTGCTCCTGTGGTGCATCGGTGTGCCAGTAGAACAGGCCCGGGCGCTTGACTGTCATCTTGCCCGAAGTTTCCTGCAGGCTGGTGCCATCGGCACCCAAGGTCAGCTGGGAAAAGTTGGCCTCGATGGTCTGCGACTTTTCCAGCAGCTGGGTCAGGCGTTGTACATCTTGCTCACCGGCAAAAGCCGAAACGCTGCCCAGAGCAAGGGCAGAAACCAACAGCATGCGAATCGCGCGCATGGTAATCCTCATTGAGCATTGAAAAGGCCGGGCGCCACCGTTGGCGCCCGGCAAGGTGTTCATCAATCGCGCGGGCCGCCCGGGGCAATCACTTCCCGCGAGCCGTTGCTGTTCATCGGGGTGACCACGCCGGCCATCTCCATCGCCTCAATCATGCGGGCGGCGCGGTTATAGCCGATCTTCAGCTTGCGCTGCACCGCCGAAATGGACGCACGACGGCTTTCGAGCACGAATTGCACGGCCTCATCATACAGCGCATCGCTTTCCGAATCGTCGCTGTCACCGCCACCACCACCGCCTTCGAAGCCACTGCCGGCCTCTTCGACGCCGTTGAGGATGTCGTCGTTGTAGTCCGGCGCGCCGCGCTGCTTCCAGGCCTCCACCACACGGTGCACTTCGTCATCGGAAACGAACGCGCCATGCACACGAATCGGCAGGCTGGTGCCCGGCGGCATGTAGAGCATGTCACCGTGACCGAGCAACTGCTCGGCGCCGCCCTGGTCGATGATCGTGCGGGAGTCGATCTTGCTCGACACCTGGAACGCCATGCGAGTCGGGATGTTGGCCTTGATCAGGCCGGTGATCACGTCCACAGACGGGCGCTGGGTGGCGAGGATCAGGTGAATACCAGCGGCACGGGCCTTCTGGGCGATACGGGCGATCAGCTCTTCGACCTTCTTGCCGACGATCATCATCATGTCGGCAAATTCGTCGACCACCACCACGATGGTCGGCAGGGTCTTCAGCGCAGGCGGCTCATCGTCCATGCTTTCGCGGCGGTACAGCGGGTCGTGAATGACCTCGCCCGCTTCCTGGGCGTCCTTGATCTTGCGGTTGAAGCCGCCCAGGTTACGCACGCCCATGGCGGCCATCAGCTTGTAGCGCCGCTCCATCTCGGCCACGCTCCAGCGCAGCGCGTTGGCGGCGTCCTTCATGTCGGTAACCACCGGGCACAGCAAGTGCGGGATGCCCTCGTAGATCGACAGTTCGAGCATTTTCGGGTCGATCATGATCAGCCGCGCATCTTCCGGCCCGGACTTGAACAGGATCGACAGGATCATCGCGTTCACACCCACCGACTTACCGGAACCGGTGGTACCGGCGACCAGCAGGTGCGGCATCTTGGCCAGGTCGGTGATCACCGGCTTGCCGCCAATGTCATGCCCCAGCGCCAGCGCGACGGGCGATTTGGATTCGTCGAACAATGGCGACGACAACACTTCGGAGAAGCGCACCATCTGCCGGTTTTCGTTGGGGATCTCGATACCCACGGTGGTTTTGCCCGGGATCACCTCGACCACGCGCACGCTGGTCACGGCCAGGGATCGCGCCAGATCCTTGGCCAGGTTGGCGATGCGGCTGACCTTGACGCCGGCCGCCGGCTGGATTTCGTAGCGGGTAATGACCGGGCCTGGGTGGATGGAGTCCACCGAAACCTCCACGCCGAATTCCTTGAGCTTGATTTCCAGCAACTGGCCAACGCCGGCCAGGGATTCTGGCGAGTACTCGATCTTCTTCTGCTCGGCCGGATCGAGGATGGAAATGGAGGGCAACGTGCCTTCCACGGCGCTGTCGACGAACAGGGGCGCCTGCTTCTCCTTCATCACCCGCTTGCTTGGCTCCGGCGCCTTAACCGGGGCGGGAGGGATGATCACCGGGGCTGCGGGTTGCTCACGCGGCGCCACCGCCTCGCGGGCCACCAAGGTCTCGCGTGGCACCACAGGTTCGCGCGGCGCAGCAGGCCGGGCCGGCGCTTCGTCGCGTTCGACGTTGCGCTCGCGCAGCTGTGGCTTGACCGGCTCGCGCTTCTGCGCGGCCATTGGCGCCGTGTTGAAGCTCGGCTCATCGACTTCGCGCAACTGCGCCTCCAGGCGCTTGCGCTCGTTGCGGGCTTCCCACCAGCGGTTGGCAGCACCCTGCACCAGTTCGAACAGGTCGAGGGTGATCTTGCCGGTCATGTCCATCACTTTGAACCAGGACAGGTCGGTGAACACCGTCAGGCCGAACAGGAACAGGGCAATAAACATCAGCGTGCTGCCCTGCACGTTCAGCAGGCTGCGCGCGAGCTCGCCGAGGCTTTCACCCAGGGCGCCGCCCGCCGAGAACGGCAGGCTCGCCGGCGGGTGGAAATGGATGTGCGCCAGGGCCGCGCCCGACAGCACAAGGAACACCAGCCCAATCAGGCGCCAGGAGAACAGCCAGCCGCTCCATTCCCAGGGCTGGTGGCGTTCGCGGAAGATCTGCAACGTCTTGATCGCCAGCAGCAGCGGGAAGATATAGGCGAAATAGCCCAGCACCATGAACAGGATATCGGCGAAGTAGGCGCCCGCTCGCCCGGCGGCGTTCTGCACCTGGTCAACGTTGCTGGTGTGGCTGAAGCCAGGGTCGGAGGTGTCGTAGGTCAGCAGCGCCATCCACAGGTACAGGCACATGGCGCCGACGGCGATCAACGCACCTTCCTTCAGGCGATAGTGCAGCTGCTGCCGCCACATAGGCACTGGCAAGGGAGCTGGAGTTGCGGTGGATTTCTTCAAAACGCGTCTATTCCTGCGCGTGCTGCGCGTCCAATAGTGATCGGCCGGTGCCCGGCCAATGAACCACTACTTTTAACATTACTGCCCGCTAGCCGCCATGACGGCGCGCCGCACATGGGCTTGAGGGTGCTACTTTCACTTAGCTGCAATTTGAGCATGCATTTTCTTTTGTGACAAAGGCTTATGCTGTGTTTTTGCACAGGTATGACAGCAAATGTCCCGGTTGGTGCCTGTGGCCACATGAATGTGCGGGAAAATACCTGGAGTCACAGCGAATGGATTTCAACGATTGACCCTGCTTTTCAGCCACGCCATGCTGGCCGCTCCCCTCCCCCACCGCACAATAGACCATGCTCACCTGGCTGACCCGCGACTCGCTGACCTTTCCGCCCTTGGAAAAGGCCCTGCATGAACCCAACGGCCTGCTCGCCGCCGGCGGCGACCTGAGCCCCGAACGCCTGGTGCAGGCCTATCGCCACGGCTGCTTCCCCTGGTACCAGGACGGCCAGCCGATCCTCTGGTGGTCACCCAACCCCCGCACCGTGCTGCTGCCAGACGAGCTGCACGTCTCGCGCTCGCTGGCCAAGTTCATCCGCCAGGGCCGCTACCAGGTCAGCTTCGACACCGACTTCGCCGCCGTGATCGCCGCCTGCGCGGCGCCACGCGACTACAGCGGCGGCACCTGGATCACCGACACCATGCGCGCCGCCTACTGCGAGCTGCACCGACGCGGCCATGCCCACTCGGTGGAAGTACGCCAGGACGGTGAGCTGGTCGGCGGCCTGTACGGCCTGGCCATGGGCCGCCTGTTTTTCGGCGAATCGATGTTCAGCCGCGCCGACAACGCCTCCAAGGTCGGCTTCGTGACCCTGGTCACGCACCTGCGCCAGGCCGGTTTTGTGCTGATCGACTGCCAGATGCCGACCAACCACCTGCACAGCCTTGGCGCCCGCGCCATCAGCCGCGCCGAGTTTGCCGGGTACCTGGAGCGCTACCTCGATCAGCCCAACAGCGCCACCTGGGTTCGCTAGGCGAGTTCTCATAGCTGGCTTACACTTAAAGGCAAAGTCTCACCGAGGGGGTTGATCATGACAGAGTTGGCGCGGTTGAAGTTCTATGCCACTCAGCCCCACTCCTGCAGCTACCTGCCCGAGGAGCAAGCGACCACGCTGTTTCTCGACCCCAGCCAGCCGATGGACGTGAACGTGTACGCCGACCTCTCGGAGATGGGTTTTCGGCGCAGTGGCGATCACCTGTACCGCCCCCATTGCCAGAACTGCAACGCCTGCGTACCGGCACGCATTCCGGCGGCGCGCTTCATCCCCAACCGCCAGCAGCGACGCATCCTCAAGCGTAACGCCGACCTGACCGTAACCGCTGCCCGCCCGGCGTTCAAGGAAGAGTACTTCGACCTGTACCGGCGCTACATCGAGATCCGTCACGCCGACGGCGACATGTACCCGCCCAGCCGCGACCAGTTCTCCACCTTCCTAGTGCGCGACCTGCCGTTCTGCTGGTTCTACGAGTTCCGCCTGGCGGGGCGCCTGCTGGCAGTGGCGGTGTGCGACCTGCTGCCTAACGGCCTATCGGCGGTGTACACCTTCTACGAGCCCGATGAAGAGCGCCGCAGCCTGGGCCGATTCGCCATCCTCTGGCAGATCACCGAAGCCCTGCGGCAGAATCTTGAGGCGGTTTACCTCGGGTACTGGATCAAGAACTGCAAGAAGATGAATTACAAGACGCAGTATCGCCCCATCGAGCTGCTGATCAACCAGCGCTGGGTCACCCTCAACTGAAAGCATTGGCTTGAAACACTATTTTCCGGCATAATCCACGCCACTTTTTTGCCCGGTGCGGTTATGCGTCGGGCCAACACTGGATACCGAGGGCTCAACTGCATGTCGAAAGAAGACAGCTTCGAAATGGAAGGTACTGTCGTCGACACCCTGCCCAACACCATGTTCCGCGTGGAGTTGGAAAACGGGCACGTCGTAACCGCGCACATCTCCGGAAAGATGCGCAAGAACTACATCCGTATTCTCACTGGCGACAAGGTCCGCGTCGAACTGACACCTTACGATCTGAGCAAAGGCCGCATCACTTACCGTGCGCGCTAAGCCCAAGCCATGAAAAAGCCCGGCCAAGTGCCGGGCTTTTTTGTGCACTCAAGATTGCAAGGGGCTGCTCCGCAGCCCATTCGCAGGCAAGCCCGCCCCCACAAGGGCATGTGACACCTGTGGGAGCGGGCTTGCCCGCGAATGGGCCGCATAGCGGCCCCGCTATCAGGCAACCTCAGCCGTGGTCTCGAAGTCGAACACCAGTTCGCCATCGCGCAGGTCGACGTGCACCACGCCGCCATGCTCGGCCAGCTCGCCAAACAGGATCTCCTCGGCCAGCGGCCGCTTGATCTTGTCCTGGATCAGCCGCGCCATTGGCCGCGCACCCATCTGCACATCGTAGCCCGAGGCCGCCAACCAGCCGCGTGCGTCATCGCTGACTTCCAGCAGTACACGCTTGTCTTCCAGCTGGGCCTGCAGTTCGATAAGGAACTTGTCGACGATGCTCTTGATCGTCTCGTGGCTCAGGCGGCCAAACTGGATGATGGTGTCCAGACGGTTGCGGAACTCCGGCGTGAAGCTCTTGCGAATGACCTCCATGGCATCGGACGCATGGTCCTGATGGGTAAACCCGATCGAAGCCCGCGCCGCGGTTTCAGCCCCGGCGTTGGTGGTCATGATCAGGATCACGTTGCGGAAGTCCGCCTTGCGCCCGTTGTTGTCGGTCAGCGTGCCGTGGTCCATCACCTGCAGCAGCAGGTTGAAGACTTCCGGATGCGCCTTCTCGATTTCGTCCAGCAGCAGCACGCAATGCGGCTGCTTGGTGATCGCTTCGGTCAACAGGCCACCCTGATCGAACCCGACGTAGCCCGGCGGCGCACCGATCAGGCGCGAAACGGTATGCCGCTCCATGTACTCGGACATGTCGAAGCGCACCAGCTCAACACCCAGCGCCTTGGCCAACTGCCGCGCCGCTTCGGTTTTGCCGACACCGGTTGGCCCGGCGAACAGGAACGAGCCGACCGGTTTGTCGGGCGCCTTGAGCCCTGCACGGGACAACTTGATCGCAGTAGCCAGTGAGTCGATGGCAGGATCCTGACCGAACACGGTCAGCTTCAGATCACGCTCCAGGTTGCGCAGCAGCTCCTTGTCGGAACTGGTGACATGCTTAGGCGGAATGCGCGCAATCTTGGCGACAATGTCTTCGACCTGCGGCACTTCGATACGTTTGACCCGGTTTGCCTCAGGCTGCAGGCGCTGGTAGGCACCCGCCTCGTCGATCACGTCGATGGCCTTGTCCGGCATGTGCCGGTCATTGATGTAGCGCGAGGCCAGCTCGGCGGCGGCGCGCAAGGCTTCGTCGCTGTACTCGATGTTGTGGTGGCTCTCGAACCGGCCCTTGAGCCCGCGCAGGATCCCCACGGTGTCTTCCACCGAAGGCTCGCTGACATCGACCTTCTGGAAGCGCCGCGCCAATGCACGATCTTTCTCGAAGATGCCGCGAAACTCCTGGAAGGTGGTCGAGCCGATGCAGCGAATGTCGCCGGACGACAACAGCGGTTTGAGCAGGTTGGACGCATCCATTACCCCACCGGAAGCCGCACCGGCGCCGATGATGGTGTGGATCTCGTCAATGAACAAAATCGCCTGCGGACGCTTGCGCAGCTCGCCGAGCAGCGCCTTGAAGCGCTTCTCGAAGTCGCCACGGTACTTGGTGCCGGCCAGCAGCGCACCCAAATCGAGGGAGTACACCACGCTCTGGGCCAGCAGGTCAGGTACCTGACCGTCGACGATACGCTTGGCCAGGCCTTCGGCGATGGCCGTCTTGCCCACCCCGGCCTCACCGACCAGCAGCGGGTTGTTCTTGCGCCGACGCGCCAGGATCTGGGCGACACGCTCGACTTCCTGCTCACGGCCCACCAGCGGGTCGATACGCCCGGCACGTGCCAGTTCGTTCAAGTTGCTGGCATAGGCGTCCAGCGGGTTGCTCGACGATGACGTTTCGCCACCGTCCTCGTCCTGCATTTCCTGCTCGCCGTCGGTGTTCGGGCCATGGCCCGGCACCTTGGAAATGCCATGGGCAATGTAGTTGACCACGTCGATACGGGCCACGCTCTGCTGCTTGAGCAGAAACACAGCCTGGCTTTCCTGTTCGCTGAAGATCGCCACCAGCACGTTGGCACCGGTCACTTCGCGCTTGCCAGAGCTTTGCACGTGGAACACGGCACGCTGCAGCACGCGCTGGAAGCCCAGGGTCGGCTGGGTCTCGCGGTCTTCGTCGTTGACCGGAATCAAGGGCGTGGTGGAATCGATGAACTCTTGCAGGTCGTGCTTGAGTTTGTCGAGATTGGCGCCACAGGCGCGCAGAACGGTCGCGGCAGCCTCATTGTCAAGGAGTGCCAGCAGCAGATGTTCGACGGTCATGAACTCATGACGCTTCGAACGAGCCTCCTTGAAGGCCAGATTGAGGGTGACTTCGAGCTCGCGGTTTAACATAGCTTCACCTCATACCCAAGTGGTCGGCGATTAACCGTCCTTCTCGATTTCACAGAGTAGCGGATGCTGGCTTTCCCTGGCGTATTGGTTGACCTGCATGGCCTTTGTTTCGGCGATGTCACGGGTAAACAATCCGCACACTGCCCGCCCTTCGGTATGGACGGTCAGCATGATCTTGGTCGCCAGCTCGCGGTTCAGACTGAAGAACGTCTCGAGCACTTCGACGACGAAATCCATTGGTGTGTAGTCATCGTTGAACAAAACCACCTTGTACATGGGTGGCGCCTGCAGGATCGGCTTGGCTTCCTGGACAGCGAGACCGGAGCCGTCCTCCTCATTCGATTGCGGGCGATCCTGATTGAATGTTAGTCGAATCTCACTAGGTGCATGCATGGAAAGAATTTCATCATGATCGACAGGTTAAAGTTGTGGGTTGAGCGCAAAGTCAGCCTCCAGCGCACGCGCCGCATGACCTTGACTATCGGCAAAACGGTGTTACAACCAATAAGAACCCACCGTGGTCGATAAAGATCCGCGCAGTCAACCAGATTTTTCGCATGGTTCGTATGCGGATGAAGTGGATGATACTCCAGTGATGGAGTCCTTTGCAGAGGGACATAGGGATGGCAAGCGGTAAAGTCAAGTGGTTCAACAATGCTAAGGGCTACGGATTCATCAACGAGGAAGGTAAATCCGAAGACCTGTTCGCCCATTACTCGGCCATCCAGATGGACGGATACAAGACGCTCAAGGCCGGCCAGACCGTGGAGTTCGACATCATTCAAGGCCCCAAAGGCCTGCACGCGGTCAATATAAAGGGCAAGGAGGCCGTTACCGCTACGGCGGCCAAGGCCCAAGGCCAGACCGCGAGCGAAACCGCGAGAGCCTGAACCACTGCTCCCTGCCGGTATACGAAAAAACCGGTCGTCTCTTTAGCCAGGCGACCGGTTTTCTCTTGCCTTACATGTGCTTGATCATCTCATCGCCGAAGCCCGAGCTGCCCACCAGCTTCGCCCCGTCCATCAGGCGTTCGAAGTCGTAGGTCACAGTCTTGGCGGCAATCGCGCCATTGGTGCCCTTGATGATCAGGTCGGCCGCCTCGGTCCAGCCCATGTGGCGCAGCATCATCTCTGCCGACAGAATCACCGAGCCTGGGTTGACCTTGTCCTGCCCGGCGTACTTGGGCGCGGTGCCATGGGTGGCCTCGAACATGGCCACGGTGTCGGACAGGTTGGCGCCCGGCGCGATGCCGATGCCACCGACCTCCGCCGCGAGGGCGTCGGACAGGTAGTCACCGTTGAGGTTGAGCGTGGCGATCACGTCATACTCGGCCGGGCGTAGCAGGATCTGCTGGAGCATGGCGTCGGCGATGGCGTCCTTGACGACGACCTCGCGGCCGGTCTTGGGGTTCTTGAACTTCATCCACGGACCGCCGTCGAGCAGCTCGGCGCCAAACTCATCCCGTGCTACCTCGTAGCCCCAGTCCTTGAAGGCCCCTTCGGTGAACTTCATGATGTTGCCCTTGTGCACCAGGGTCAGCGATTCACGGTCGTTGTCCACCACATACTGCAAGGCCTTGCGCACCAGGCGCTTGGTGCCCTCGCGGGAGACCGGCTTGACGCCGATGCCGCAGTCCTGGTCGAAGCGGATCTTGGTGACGCCCATCTCCTCCTTGAGGAACTTGATCACCTTGTTCGCCTCGGGCGACCCGGCCTTCCACTCGATGCCCGCGTAGATGTCTTCGGAGTTCTCGCGGAAGATCACCATGTCCACATCGCCAGGCTTTTTCACCGGGCTCGGCACGCCCTGGAACCACACCACCGGGCGCAGGCACACGTACAGGTCAAGCTGCTGGCGCAAGGCCACGTTCAACGAACGGATGCCGCCACCGACCGGCGTGGTCAACGGGCCTTTGATCGACACCACGTACTCACGCACCGCGTCGAGGGTTTCCTGCGGCAGCCAGGTGTCCTGGTCATAAACCTGGGTGGCCTTCTCGCCCGCGTACACCTCCATCCAGGCGATCTTGCGCTTGCCGCCGTAGGCCTTCTGCACGGCGGCATCCACCACCTTGATCATTACCGGCGAGACATCGACGCCGATCCCATCGCCTTCGATGAAAGGAATGATGGGGTTGTCAGGCACATTGAGCGAATGGTCTGCATTGACGGTGATCTTGGCGCCGTCGGTCGGAACCTTGATTTTCTGGTATCCCATGCTTGCACTACTCCGCTATCGGGTGTGATTGGACATCCTGCGATCCCACTGAGCCTAAACCACATCCGCCGACCTGCAAGCACTGCGACAACACACCACATTGCCCCTACGTCTTTGGTCTTATAAATGGCGCCGATGTCACTTCGCCTTGCTGAATAGCCCGATTGGTTTGATATACTGCGCCGCGACCGAAGGGTCACCGGGGCGAACCCTAGGAAAATGCGGCTCGCCCTTGGCCATGAATGGCCACGAAGCCTGGGCTGTTACCGCAGTTCAGCACTTGACGCTCGACTGATGCATCCACCATCACCGCTCGCAGCCTCTCGACTTTCCGCTCATGGCGTCGCCAGGGCGAAGCGCCTACCCTGCGCACCTCGAGACTCGAGTACGCTCAGCACATAGAGAGTTAACCCGCATGCCCACCCGTTCCAAGATCATCTATACCTTCACCGACGAAGCCCCCGCCCTCGCCACCTACTCGCTGCTGCCGATCGTCGAAGCGTTCACCGCCTCGGCTGACATCGCCGTCGAAACTCGCGACATTTCCCTGGCTGGCCGTATCCTCGCGGCTTTCCCGGAGCAACTGGGCGCCGAGAAGCAAGTAGGCGATCACTTGGCGGAACTGGGCCAACTGGCTACCACCCCTGAAGCCAACATCATCAAGCTGCCGAACATCAGCGCCTCGGTACCGCAGCTCAAGGCCGCGATCAAGGAACTGCAAGGCAAGGGCTTCAACATCCCTGATTACGCCGACGAGCCGTCCACCGAGGCCGAGAAAGAATCCCGCGCCCGTTACGACCGCATCAAGGGCAGCGCCGTGAACCCGGTACTGCGCGAAGGCAACTCCGACCGCCGCGCGCCGCTGTCGGTCAAGAACTACGCACGCAAGCACCCGCACAAGATGGGCGCCTGGGCCGCCGACTCGCAGTCGCACGTTGCCCACATGACCCAAGGCGACTTCTACGGCAGCGAAAAGGCCGCACTGATCGAGGCTGACGACAGCCTGCGCATCGAGCTGGTCGCCAAAGACGGCACCACCACCGTCCTCAAGGCCAAGACTGCGGTCAAGGCTGCCGAGATCGTCGACTGCGCCACCATGAGCCGCAAGGCCCTGAAAGCCTTCATCGCCGAGCAGATCGCCGATGCCAAGGCCTCCGGCGTACTGCTGTCGGTCCACCTGAAAGCCACCATGATGAAGGTCTCCGACCCGATCATGTTCGGCGTCATCGTCGAAGAGTTCTACAACGACGTACTGGCCAAGCACGCCGCAGCACTGGCTGAAGTGGGCTTCAACGCCAACAACGGCATCGGCGACCTGTACGCCCGCATCAAGGACCTGCCAGCTGACAAGCAGGCCGAGATCGAAGCCGACATCCAGGCCCTGTACGCCGTTCGCCCGGCCCTGGCCATGGTCAACTCCGACAAAGGCATCACCAACCTGCACGTGCCGAGCGACGTCATCGTCGACGCCTCGATGCCGGCCATGATCCGTGACTCGGGCAAGATGTGGAACACCGCAGGTGAGCTGCAAGATGCCAAGGCGGTCATCCCGGATCGCTGCTACGCCGGCATCTACCAGGCCACCATCGAAGACTGCAAAGTCAACGGCGCCTTCGACCCGACCACCATGGGCAGCGTGCCGAACGTTGGCCTGATGGCGCAGAAAGCCGAAGAGTACGGCTCCCACGACAAGACCTTCCAGATCCAGGCCGATGGCGTGGTACGTGTGGTCGATGGCAAAGGCCAGGTCGTGCTGCAGCAGAACGTCGAAGCCGGTGACATCTTCCGCATGTGCCAGACCAAAGACGCGCCGATCCAGGACTGGGTCAAGCTGGCCGTCAACCGTGCCCGCCTGAGCAACACCCCAGCGGTGTTCTGGCTGGACCCGGCTCGCGCCCACGACGGTGTGATGATCGAGAAGGTGCAGCAGTACCTGAAAGATCACGACACCGCCGGCCTGGACATCCGTGTTCTGGCACCGGTCGATGCCATCAAGTTCTCCCTGGCCCGCATCCGCGAAGGCAAGGACACCATTTCGGTGACCGGCAACGTGCTGCGCGACTACCTGACCGACCTGTTCCCGATCATGGAGCTGGGCACCAGCGCCAAGATGCTGTCGATCGTCCCGCTGATGAACGGCGGTGGCCTGTTCGAAACCGGCGCTGGCGGTTCGGCACCCAAGCACGTGCAGCAGCTGGTTGAAGAGAACTTCCTGCGTTGGGACTCGCTGGGTGAATTCCTGGCCCTGGCCGCTTCCCTGGAGCACCTGGGCAACACCTACGACAACCCGCGTGCCAAGGTCCTGGCCAACACCCTGGACCAAGCCACCGGCAAGTTCCTCGACACCAACAAGTCGCCTTCGCGCAAAGTCGGTGGTATCGACAACCGCGGCAGCCACTTCTACCTGACCCTGTACTGGGCCGAAGCCCTGGCCGCTCAGGCTGACGACGCCGCCCTGCAGGCGCGCTTCGCCCCGCTGGCAAAAGCCCTGGCCGAGAACGAAGCGACCATCGTCGCCGAGCTCAACGCCGTTCAGGGCAAGCCGGCCGACATCGGTGGCTACTACGCCCCGGATGCCGAGCTGACTGCCAAGGTGATGCGCCCGAGCCAAACCTTCAACAGCGCCATTGCCGCCCTGTAAGGTTCGCTTGAAGTAACCCCACAAACCCCGGCCACGCACCGGGGTTTGTGCTTTCTGGGATTGGAGCTGCTGCGCAGCCCTTCGCGGGCAAGCCCGCTCCCACAGGTACCGCGCAAAACCTGCGCCTTGTGCAGTACCGGTGGGAGCGGGCTTGCCCGCGAAGGGCCGCAAAGCGGCCCCAGCGATCAAATGGGAGACAAGCATGACCTGGCAACCCCACATCACCGTCGCTACCGTCGTCGAGCACGAAGGCAAATTCCTCTTCGTCGAAGAATTCAAAGCCGACCAGCACGTCTTCAACCAACCCGCTGGCCACCTTGAGCCCAACGAAACCCTGCCCCAGGCCGCCCTGCGCGAAACCCTCGAAGAAACCGCCTGGGAAGTCGAACTGACCGGCGTCGTTGGCATCTACCTGTACACCGCCCCAAGCAATGGCGTCACCTACCAGCGCATCTGCTTCGCTGCCCGCCCCGTACGCCACCACGCCGACCTGAGCCTGGACAGCGACATCGTTCGCGCCGTCTGGATGACCCGCGACGAACTGCTGGCCGACCCAACGCGCTGGCGCAGCGAGCTGGTGCCACGCTGCATCGACGACTACCTCGCAGGCCCCCTGCACAGCCTCGCCCTGCTGCGCGACTGACGCGCGGCCTAGGGTTTGATAGAATCGGCGTTTTTCCCCTCTGATACACATCGGTAGCCATGACCAGCCCAGCACTCAAAGACCCCGCCAAGACCCGCGTCATCGTCGGCATGTCCGGCGGCGTGGACTCTTCCGTCTCCGCCCTTCTGCTCATGGAGCAGGGGTACCAGGTGGAAGGGCTGTTCATGAAAAACTGGGAAGAGGACGACGGCACCGAATACTGCACCGCCCGCGAAGACCTGGCCGACGCCCAGGCCGTGTGCGATCGCATCGGCATCAAGCTGCACACCGCCAACTTCGCCGCCGAGTACTGGGACCATGTGTTCGAGCACTTCCTCGAAGAATACAAGGCCGGCCGCACGCCCAACCCGGACATCCTCTGCAACCGCGAAATCAAGTTCAAGGCGTTCCTCGACTACGCCCTGTCGCTGGGTGCCGACCTGATCGCCACCGGCCATTACGTGCGCCGTCGCGACACCGGCGAACTCACCGAACTGCTCAAGGGCCTGGACCCGAACAAGGACCAGAGCTACTTCCTGCATGCCGTCGGCGGCAAGGAAATCGCCCGCACCCTGTTCCCGGTCGGCGAGCTGGAAAAACCCGAAGTGCGCGCCATTGCCGAAAAGCATGGCCTGGCCACGGCCAAGAAAAAGGATTCCACGGGTATCTGCTTCATCGGCGAACGCCGTTTCAGCGACTTCCTCAAGCAGTACCTGCCGGCTCAGCCCGGTGAAATTCAGACCACCGACGGCGAAGTGATCGGCCGTCACCATGGCCTGATGTACCACACCATCGGCCAGCGCCAGGGCTTAGGGATTGGCGGCCTGAAGGACGCCGGCGACGAGCCGTGGTACGTGCTGCACAAGGACTTGGCCCGCAATGTGCTAGTGGTCGGCCAGGGCAATGAACACCCTTGGCTGTTCTCCCGCGCCCTGCTCGCCTCGGACATCTACTGGGTCAACCCGATCGACCTCAGCAGCCCGCGCAAGCTCACAGCCAAGGTGCGCTACCGTCAGAGCGACCAGCTCTGCACCCTGGAGCTGACCGAGAGCGGTTACCGTGCCGTGTTCGACGAACCGCAACGCGCTGTCACCCCAGGCCAGTCGGTGGTGTTCTATGACGGTGAGGTGTGCCTGGGCGGCGGCGTGATCGAGGCCGCAGAGCCCTGGAGCCCGCGCGCATGAGCAACCTGCAGGAGCAATTGATTGCCCTGGGCGGCGTGTTCCAGGCCGCCGTGCTGGTCGACCGCATCGCCCGCACCGGCCAGGCCAGCGAGGCCAACATCGGCTGCATGCTGGGCAGCCTGCTGGTGCGCGACCCCAAGGACACCCTGGAGGTGTTCGGCGGTGACGACCTCAACCTGCGCGACGGTTACCGTGCACTGGTCGGCGCACTGGAGCGCGACCCCAGCAGCCTGCAGCGTGAACCGCTGCGCTATGCCCTGTCGATGCTGGGCCTGGAACGCCAACTGGCCAAGCGCGGCGACCTGCTCGATACCATCGGCAACCGCTTGCCGCAAATCCAGTCGCAAGCTGACCATTTCGGCCTGGTTCATGAAAACGTCATCGCTTCCAGTGGAGCCTTGTACCAGGACACCCTGAGTACCTTGCGCCAGCGTATCCAGGTGCACGGCGACATGCGTTTCCTGCAGCAGGCTAGCAACGCCTCGAAAATCCGCGCCCTGCTGCTGGCCGGCATCCGTGCCGCGCGCCTGTGGCGCCAGCTTGGCGGCCATCGCTGGCAGTTGGTGTTCAGCCGTCGCAAGCTGCTCAACGAACTGTACGACATGATGCGCAGCGCCAGCTGAGGGGCTGCGCTGATCCTTGTGGGAGCGGGCTTGCCCGCGAAGCAGGCGACTCGGTGGATGGCACCGGCTTCGCCGGTGTTCGCGGGCAAGCCCGCTCCCACAGGGTTTGCCACCAGCATCAAATAGGCCCGACCTTTGGTCAGCCACCCGACCCGGGCGCATTTTTCATGTATGATATGCGCCCTTCCAAAAGCCTGACTGTCCGAGAACACCCCATGCAGCTTTCCTCGCTCACTGCGGTTTCCCCTGTAGACGGCCGTTATGCCGGCAAAACCCAGGCCTTGCGCCCCATTTTCAGCGAATACGGCCTGATCCGTTTCCGCGCCCTGGTCGAAGTGCGCTGGTTGCAGCGCCTGGCCGCCCACCCGCAGATCAGCGAAGTGCCGGCGTTCTCCGCCGAAGCCAACGCCCTGCTGGACACCCTGGCCACCGACTTCAAGCTCGAGCACGCCGAACGCGTCAAGGAAATCGAGCGCACCACCAACCACGACGTCAAGGCCATCGAGTACCTGCTCAAAGAGCAGGCCGCCCAGTTGCCTGAACTGGCCAAGGTCAGCGAGTTCATCCATTTCGCCTGCACCAGCGAGGACATCAACAACCTGTCCCACGCCCTGATGCTGCGCGCCGGCCGTGACGACGTGCTGCTGCCGCTGATGCGCCAGATCGCCGACGCCATCCGCGCCCAGGCCCACGCCCTGGCCGACGTGCCGATGCTGTCGCGCACCCACGGTCAGCCGGCTTCGCCGACCACCCTGGGCAAAGAGCTGGCCAACGTCGTGTACCGCCTGGAGCGCCAGATCGCCCAGGTAGCCGCCGTGCCGCTGCTGGGCAAGATCAACGGCGCCGTAGGCAACTACAACGCCCACCTGTCGGCCTACTCGCAGATCGACTGGGAAGCCAACGCCCGCGCCTTCATCGAAGACGAGCTGGGCCTGCAGTTCAACCCGTACACCACGCAGATCGAGCCGCACGACTACATCGCCGAGCTGTTCGACGCGATCGCCCGCTTCAACACCATCCTCATCGATTTCGACCGCGATGTGTGGGGCTACATCTCCCTGGGTTACTTCAAGCAGAAGACCGTCGCCGGTGAAATCGGCTCGTCGACCATGCCGCACAAGGTCAACCCGATCGACTTCGAAAACTCCGAAGGCAACCTGGGTATCGCCAACGCGCTGTTCCAGCACCTGGCCAGCAAGCTGCCGATCTCGCGCTGGCAGCGCGACCTGACCGACTCCACCGTGCTGCGCAACCTGGGCGTGGGCTTCGCTCACAGCGTCATCGCCTACGAAGCCAGCCTCAAGGGCATCGGCAAGCTGGAAGTCAACACCGCACGCATCGCCGCCGACCTGGACGCCTGCTGGGAAGTGCTGGCCGAGCCGATCCAGACGGTCATGCGCCGCTTCAACATCGAGAACCCCTACGAGAAGCTCAAAGAGCTGACCCGTGGCAAGGGCATTACCCCTGAAGCGCTGCTGACCTTCATCGACGGCCTGGATATGCCAGCCGACGCCAAGGCCGAGCTCAAGCAACTGACCCCTGCCACCTACATCGGTAACGCGGCAGCGCAGGCCAAACGCATCTAAGCTGACCGTCGCGTTCAACGCCCGGCTTAGCCGGGCGTTTTTATTCCCGGACGAAAATTACGTTTTTTCAATAGGTTGAACATGAATCCTGATACTCCACTGCAGCTGCTGGGCGGCATCTCGGCCCGCGAATTCATGCGCGACTACTGGCAGAAGAAGCCCCTGCTGGTACGCCAGGCCTTCCCCGACTTCATCAGCCCGATCGAACCCGACGAACTGGCCGGCCTAGCGCTGGAAGAAGAAGTCGAGTCGCGTATCGTGCTGGAGCACGGCGCACACCCGTGGGAGCTGCGCCGCGGCCCGTTCAACGAAGACACCTTCGCTGAACTGCCGGAAAAGGACTGGACCCTGCTGGTGCAGGCCGTGGACCAGTTTGTCCCGGAAGTGGCCGAGCTTTTGGAGAACTTCCGCTTCCTGCCCAGCTGGCGCATCGACGATGTGATGATCAGCTTCGCCGCCCCAGGTGGCAGCGTCGGCCCGCACTTCGACAACTATGACGTGTTCCTGCTGCAAGGCCACGGTCAGCGTAACTGGAAAATCGGCCAGATGTGCAGCAGCGAGAGCCCGCTGCTGGAGCACGCAGACCTGCGCATTCTGGCTGAATTCGAGCAGAGCGATGAGTGGACCCTGGAGCCGGGCGACATGCTGTACCTGCCACCCCGCCTGGCGCACTACGGCGTGGCCGTGGATGACTGCCTGACTTACTCGGTCGGCTTCCGTGCACCAAGCGCCGCCGAAGTGCTGACCCACTTCACCGACTTCCTCAGCCAGTTCCTACCGGACGAAGAGCGCTACAGCGATGCCGACGCCCAGCCGGTCAGCGACCCGCACCAGATCCAGCACGATGCCCTCGACCGCCTCAAAGGCCTGCTCGACAAGCACATGGGTGACAAAGACCTGCTGCTGACCTGGTTCGGCCAGTTCATGACCGAGCCGCGCTACCCAGAGCAGGTCGCAGGTGAAGAGCTGAGCGAGAAGGAGCTGATCGAAGCCCTGGAAGATGGCGCCATCCTGATCCGCAACCCAAGCGCGCGCATGGCCTGGTCCGAGCTCAACGACGACCTGATGCTGTTTGCCAGCGGCCGCAGCTGCCCGTTGCCCGCCAAACTGCGTGAACTGCTGAAGCTGGTCTGTGCCGCAGATGCGTTACACATCGAAAACCTTGCAGAGTGGCTGGAGGATGAAGATGGCCTTATGCTGGTACAGCAGTTGATCAAACAAGGAAGCCTGGGATTCGCCAATGAATAAAATTCGTGTGCGCCTCGCCGACTGGCATAAGGACAACGCCGACATCCGCCGTATCCGTGAGGCGGTGTTCATTGCCGAACAGCACGTTCCGCCGGAGCTCGAGTGGGATTCGGATGATCCAAGCGCAGTGCACTTCCTGGCCCTTGAGGGCGACTACCCGATCGGTACTGCCCGCCTGCTGCCCGACGGCACCATCGGCCGGGTCTCGGTGCTCAAGGACTGGCGCGGGCTGAAGGTGGGCGACGCGCTGATGAATGCGGTCATCGTCGAAGCTCAGCATCGTGACCTGAAGCAGCAAACGCTCAGCGCCCAGGTGCACGCCACGCCGTTCTACGAACGCCTGGGCTTTCGTGTGGTCAGCGAAGAGTTCCTTGAAGCCGGCATCCCGCATGTGGACATGGTGCGCGACTCTCGCGAAATCGCCTGATCCATAAGCCGTGGTTTCACTGACCCCTTCGCGGGGCAAGCCCGCAAGTCTTTCACTGATCTTGAATGCAGTGGAGGACTTGTGGGAGCGGGCTTGCCCCGCGAAGAGGCCAGCAAAGACAATACATCTCCACTGACAAAAACCTGTACATCCATCCAGATAAAACTTGCCTCCGCGCCCCTGCTTGCGCATCCTAGTGCCCATCACCCCCGATGAAGCGTGCTCGGCCATGCGCCTGTTCCTCTGCGAAAAACCCTCCCAGGCAAAAGACATCGCCAAAGTGCTCGGCGCCACGCGCAAGGCCGACGGCTGCTGGCAAGGCACCGATGTCTGCGTGACCTGGTGCATCGGCCACCTGCTCGAAACCGCCCCGCCGGACAGTTACGACGAACGCTACAAGCGCTGGAACCTCGCCGACCTGCCGATCATTCCCGAAAAGTGGAAGATGCTGGTCAAGCCCAAGACTGCCAGCCAGTTCAAGGCCGTCAAGCGCTTGCTCGGTGAAGCTCGCGAGCTGGTGATTGCCACCGATGCCGACCGCGAAGGCGAAATGATCGCCCGCGAGCTGGTCGAACACTGCCGCTACCGCGGGCCGATCCAGCGCCTGTGGCTGTCGGCCCTCGACGACGCTTCCATCCGTAAAGCCCTGGCGCGCCTGCTGCCCGGCCAGGAAACCTTCAGCCTTTATCACTCGGCGCTGGGCCGCTCCCGCGCCGACTGGCTGATCGGCATGAACATGAGCCGGCTGTTCACCTTGCTCGGCCGTCAGTCCGGTTACCAAGGGGTGCTACCCGTAGGCCGGGTGCAGACCCCGACCCTGCGACTGGTGGTGGACCGTGATCGCAGCATCGCTGACTTCGTGCCGGTGCCGTTCTGGGCCATCGACGTGCAACTCGAACATGCAGGCCAAGGTTTCAATGCTCAGTGGCGGGCCCCGGAAGATGCCTGTGACGACCAGGGTCGATGCCTGAACCAGGCACTGGCGCAACAGGCTGCCGCCGACATGGGCAATGCAGGCACTGCCCGAGTGGCCAAGGTAGCGACCGAACGCGTGCGCGAAGCCGCCCCGCTGCCCTTCGACCTGGGTACCCTGCAGGAGCTGTGCTCGAAGAAGTTCGGCTTCGGCGCCCAGGAAACCCTCGATATCGCCCAGGCCTTGTACGAAACCCACAAGCTGATCACCTACCCGCGCAGCGACTGCGGCTACCTGCCGCTGAGCCAGCATGCCGAGGCCCCCGCCATCCTCGCCGCCCTGCAGCGTGCCGATGCAAGCCTCGCGCCGCTGCAGGCGCACCTGGAGCCACAGCGGCGCTCCCGCGCCTGGAACGACGCCAAGGTCAGTGCCCACCATGGCATCATCCCCACCGCTGCCGCCAGCGACCCCGCGCGCCTGCCCGCCAAGTACAAGGCGGTCTACACCCTGATCCGTGCCCGCTACCTGGCGCAGTTCCTGCCCAACCACGAGTACGACCGCACCCAAGCCGATTTCCAGTGTGCGGGCCACGCCCTGCGCGCGGTGGGCAAGCAGATCGTCGAGCCTGGCTGGCGCCGTGCCTTGCCCGAGGCGCTAACCCCGGCCAAAGGCCGCGAGGCGCCGCCAGCCCAAGTTCTGCCAGCCCTGCGCGAAGGCCAGGACTGCAACGTGCAGGGCCTGCACCTCAAGGACCTGTGGACCCAGCCGCCCAAGCCATTCACCGAAGGTGACCTGATCAAGGCGATGAAGAACGTCGCCAAGCTGGTAGATGACCCGCGGCTGAAACAGAAGCTCAAGGAAACCACCGGCATCGGCACCGAGGCGACCCGAGCCAGCATCATCCAGGGCCTGCTCGACCGCGGCTATCTGGTAAAAAACGGCAAGGCCTTGTCCGCCACGCCCGCGGCCTTCAGCCTGATCGACGCCGTGCCACGCGCCATCGCCGACCCCGGTACCACGGCCATCTGGGAGCAGGCACTGGACATGGTGCAAAGCGGTGAAATGAGCCTGGAAGAGTTCGTCGCCCGGCAGTCGGCCTGGATGGGCAAGCTGGTCGAGCGCTGCAGCGGCATGCGCATGACCATTACCGGGCCGGCGGCAGGGGCAGCGCCACCTTGGAAGAAGAAGCGCCGAGCCAGCGGGAAGAGTAAAACCACTGGAAGCAAAGCGACCACAGGCAAGCCAAGGCAACCTCGGAAAAAGGCTGCGACCTGAAACCATTGCAGGGCCTATTCGCGGGCAAGCCCGCTCCCACAGGCCCTACACGCACCTGAAGCCTGTGCTGTATCTGGGGGAGCGGGCTTGCCCGCGAAAAGGCCAGCACAGGCAGCACCAAAACACAGGTAAATCATAAAACCCGACCAACAAATTGGCGTCGTGAAATTTACATGCTAAATTTTCATGAAAATAATCACAATAATTTTCATGAGGCATCGGCATGTTCAAGCAATCCGCGCAACACATCGCCACCTACTACGCCCAGACCTACCCCACCCGCATCCCCCTGCGCCCTACCCTGCAAGGCCACCACGACACCGACGTGCTCATCGTCGGCGCAGGTTTCAGTGGCCTGCATACCGCTCTGCGCCTGACCATGGCCGGCGTGCGTGTAACGCTGCTGGAAGCCAGCCGAGTGGCGTGGGCTGCGTCCGGGCGTAACGGCGGCCAGGCATTGCTGGGCTGGTCGTGCGACATGCCGCCGCTGGAAAAGGCACTTGGCGTTGAACGCACCCGGCGCTTGTGGGACAGCATGTGCTGGGCCGCCGACGAAATGCGTGAACTGCCGCAACGTCATGGCTTCGATATCGACTATCGGCTTGGCAGCCTGTGGACAGCCGTACTCCCGCGCCGCGTGAAGATGCTTGAAGAAGCCCTGCACGATGCCGAGGCAAAGTGGGGCTATGACGCCCTGCGCCTGATCGGTCGCGATGAGCTGCCCCAGTGGATCGACAGCCCGCGCTACCAAGCCGCGCTGTATGACGCCAAAGGCGCCCACCTCAACCCACTCAAGTTGGCCCAGGGCCTGGCCAGTACCATCGAGGCAGCCGGCGGCCACATTTTCGAGCAAAGCAAAGTGCTCAGCTACCAGCAGACCGGCGACGGTTATGTAACCCGTACCGAACAGGGCGAGGTGCGCAGCCAAATCCTGGTACTGGCCTGCAATGCCTACATCGACCGCCTCGACCCGGCCCTGTCGCGCCGCTTGCTGCCCGTCGGTTCCTATCAGGTCGCCACCGCGCCACTGGAAGCCGACTTCGCCAAATCGTTGCTGCCACGCAACAGCTGCGCGATCGACAACCAGTTCGTGCCCGACTATTTCCGCCTTACCCCCGACAACCGCCTGCTGTTCGGCGGCGGCTGCACCTACCTGGGCGGCATCCCCAAGGATGTGGCCGGTGCCACCCGCCCCTACCTCGAACGGGTGTTCCCGCAACTGGCTGGGGTGGCCATCGACTATGCCTGGGGCGGCCATATCGACTGCAGTATGCAGCGCACCCCAGACGTCGGGCGCGAAGGGCAGCGCTATTGGCTGCAGGGTTTTTCCGGCCATGGCGTGCTGCCGACGCTGGCCGCAGCACGGGCTGTCAGCGATGCGATCCTCGGCAACGACGACCTGCTGACGCTGTACCAAGGCATCGACAACGGCCGCTTCCCTGGCGGTGACCTGCTGGCGGCCCCCCTGGAAGCCGCCGCCAAGGCGTGGTACAGGATGCGCGACCATGCCTGAAGACGCCAATCGCACCCTTGAACGAAGACCGTGGTAGCGGCATCGACTTCCCCAAGGACATGCTCAGCGCGGTCAGCGCCAGGGAGTACCGCTGGTTCCTGTAATGGCTTGATTGCCAGTGCCAGCCCTTTCGCGGGGCAAGCCCGCTCCCACAGGTTTACTACCAGGTTAGAGACGGCAGTAGACCTGTGGGAGCGGGCTTGCCCCGCGAAGAGGCCAGTACTGACAACACAGAAATCTCTCCTATTCTCAATAGCTCACTTGGCAATCCCCCTGCACAGAGGAGACGCGACCATGAGCTACGTAACCACGAAGGATGGCGTTCAGATCTTCTACAAGGACTGGGGCCCGCGCGATGCGCCGGTCATCCACTTCCACCACGGCTGGCCGCTGAGTGCCGACGACTGGGACGCGCAGATGCTGTTCTTCCTGGGCAAAGGTTTTCGCGTGGTTGCCCACGACCGCCGAGGCCACGGGCGCTCCAGCCAGGTGTGGGATGGCCATGACATGGACCACTATGCCGACGATGTGGCAGCCGTGGTCGCACACCTCGGCACCCAGGGCGCGGTGCATGTGGGCCACTCCACCGGTGGCGGTGAAGTCGTGCGCTACATGGCTCGGCATCCCGCCGACCCAGTGGCCAAGGCCGTGCTGATCGCCGCCGTGCCACCGCTGATGGTACAGACTCCCGCCAATCCCGGCGGCCTGCCCAAGTCGGTGTTCGACGGCTTCCAGGCCCAGGTCGCCAGCAATCGCGCGCAGTTCTATCGCGATGTACCGGCCGGGCCGTTCTATGGCTACAACCGGCCGGGTGTGCAAGCCTCGGAAGGCATCATCGGCAACTGGTGGCGCCAGGGCATGATCGGCAGTGCCAAGGCGCATTACGACGGCATCGTGGCGTTTTCCCAGACTGATTTCACCGAAGACCTCAAAGGCATCCGTCAGCCGGTGCTGGTGATGCACGGTGACGATGACCAGATCGTGCCTTACGAGAACTCAGGCCCGTTGTCGGCCAAGCTGCTGCCTAACGGCACGCTGAAAACCTACAAAGGGTATCCGCATGGTATGCCGACTACCCATGCCGATGTGATCAATGCAGATTTGCTGGCGTTTATCCGTAGTTGATGTGATCACCTGTACCGGCCCTTTCGCGGGCAAGCCCGCTCCCACAGGCCCTCCACAGGTCTGATGTGGGAGCGGGCTTGCCCGCGAAGGCGCTAACACTGTCGCCACACTTATCTTGCGCCTGTATGCAACTGGCAATTCTACCAGTTGCGCGCCAGCCCACTTTGCCTGAGGGTAGCTTCAGTTAATTACGCTCCGTGCCGCAGGCTGACCATGTCTCAGAACAGAAAGCAGCATTTATTCTACAAGAATGGACAACTGGCTTCGCAAATTGCCAGTGATCATGCAGTGACGGTGTTTTCAGTTTCAAACACGCTATTGGCAGAGCAGCGCTCAGAAGGACGCTCGGCCAGGATTTCATTATTGGCCGTGGATTTACAATCTTCGGTATTGAACAACTCCCATCGCGACAGCACTCACGCGCTCGCGTATACAGCATACGGACACAGCAAGACCCGCCACGGCACTGCCTCTCTTATGGGATTCGCCGGGCAGCGCTACGATGACGCTACAAACTGCTATCTGCTGGGTAACGGCTATCGCGTTTATAATCCAAGGCTATCGCGATTTTTATCAGCAGATAGTCTGAGTCCGTTTACGACACGCACACACAACGCCTATGCCTATTGTTTGGGTGACCCAGTGAATCGCCACGATCCTTCGGGGCATATGTTTAGTCGTATCCAACAAAAATGGAAAACGGTCAAGGCTACGTTTTCGAAACCGAGAATCCACTATATCGATAAAGCCAGAGATGCAATCGCAGAGCATCCTGAGCTCGAAAAGTATTCCGCTCTCGTTGATGCTGATAACGTAACCATTGGCACCCTCAAAGCGATCTACAAAAAAACGAAGCTTGAGACAATGCGTAACGACTACCAAACGGCAGCCGAAGAAAAGTGGCGCAAGCAAAAAGGTGACGAACAAGGCCCATTGCACGGCCCCATCAATTACGATTTTGACCATTCTAAGTATCTGGAGACTGAAGAAGGAATTCATTATGCAGGGACAGTGTCAATGCTCGACAAGTTCGAACGCAGGCTTGACGGCTTAACGCCTCCACATACGGCAAGGTCAGAGATACGTCATTCATAGGCACACCCACCTCAGTGAGCACTCTGTTCCTCAGAAGCTAGGTTTGGACTTGAGTAAGGACGCAAATTCAAAGACTGACAGCCACAGGTACCAGGGATATCATGTCCGTTTTATCAGATCACTTGTCTCAACCCTGCCCTCCCGCTTGAAAACCTCCCATGCCCTTCGAACTCTCCGTAGAACCCCTCACCCTACTCATCCTGGCCCTGGTCGCCTTCGTCGCCGGCTTCATCGACGCCATCGCTGGCGGCGGCGGCTTGCTCACCACCCCGGCCCTGCTCACAGCCGGCATGCCGCCACACCTGGTGCTAGGCACCAACAAGCTCAGCTCGACCTTCGGCTCGGCCACAGCTGGCTTCACCTACTACAAGCGCAAGCTGTTCCACCCCGCACAATGGCGCCCGGCACTGTTCGCGACCCTGGTAGGCGCCTCTCTGGGCGCGGTGATCGCCCACTACCTGCCCGCCGAGTGGCTGAACAAGATGCTCCCGGTGGTGGTCTTCGCTTGCGGCATCTACCTGCTGTTCGGCGGCACGCCCAAGGCGCCGCTGGATGCCGATGCACCGATCAAGAAGAAATGGCAGCTCCCCCAAGGCTTCACCCTGGGCTTCTACGATGGCGTGGCCGGCCCCGGCACCGGCGCGTTCTGGACCGTGAGCACCCTGCTGCTCTACCCCATCGACCTGGTGCGCGCCAGCGGTGTAGCACGCAGCATGAACTTCGTCAGCAACATCGCGGCGCTGACGGTGTTCATCATTTCAGGGCAGGTGGACTACGTCGTCGGCCTGGCCATGGGCCTGTCGGTAATGGTCGGCGCCTTCTTCGGCGCACGCACGGCAATCAGCGGCGGCAGCAAGTTCATCCGCCCGGTGTTCATTACCGTGGTGCTGGCGCTGACCGTGCGCCTAGCGTGGCAGCACTGGTTCGGGCAGGCCTAATCGCTCAGCCACGTATAAATCGATCAGGTAGCGGGCGATGGATCGCCCGGCCGGTAGCGGCGGCAAGTCATGCACGCTGAACCACTGGGCGTCCTCAATTTCGTCCGGCTGCATGACGATCTCCCCGCCCGCGTACTCGGCATGGAACCCCAGCATCATTGAATGCGGGAACGGCCAGCACTGGCTGCCGACGTAGCGGATGTTCTGCACCTCGACCGCCACCTCTTCACGCACTTCGCGTACCAGGCAATCCTCGGCCGACTCGCCCGGTTCGGCAAAGCCCGCCAGGGTGCTGTAGACACCGGTGACGAAGCGCGGCGAACGCGCCAACAGGATCTCGTCACCGCGGGTGACCAGCACGATCATGCTCGGCGAAATGCGCGGGTAGCTGCGCAAGTCGCACGCCTGGCAGTACATTGCCCGCTCCCAATGGATTTGCGTCATCGCCTGGCCGCAACTGCCGCAAAAACGGTGCTCGCGGGCCCAGGTACCGATCTGCGCGGCATAACCCAGCACCTTGTACAGGTCGAAGTCGCCTTCAAGCATGAACGCGCGCAGGCCGCGCCAGCCGCAGCCCGGCAGGTCGGTGGCACTGCGCAGTTCGAACAGAAACACCGGCTCGCCATCGAAGTGGCCAATGCCATGCTCACACAGCACGTCCAGGTCCTGGCGCTTGAGCCACTCGCGGGGGAACAGCGCGCCGTTGTCGTCCACCAAAAACCCTTCCGGGCTGTGGGCCACGGCCCAGCCCCCGGTGATCTGCGGGTCGAGTACTGCGGTAGTCCAGCGTGCTGACATGTCGGGGGTTCCTTGCTGCGCGCCCCCCGAACTGTCAGTCGGCGAACGTCGGTTTCTGTTTGCTCATGTGCGCCGCCACGGCCACGCGCAGGTCTTCGGACTGCAGCATCGCGGCGTTCCAGGTGGCGATGTATTCCAGGCCATCGTCAATGCGATGGTCACGCATGTAGCTGAGCATTTCCTTGGTGCCGGCCACGGCGATCGGCGATTTTGCGGCAATCTCGCGGGCGATGGCAAAGACCCCGTCAAGCAGCGCGGCCTGATCATCATAGACCCGGTTGACCAGGCCGATGCGCAGTGCCTCATCGGCCTCGACGTTGCGCCCGGTGAATGCCAGCTCGCGCATGATGCCGTCGCCAATGATACGTGGCAAACGTTGCAGCGTGCCGACATCAGCGGCCATGCCCATGTCGATTTCCTTGATCGAAAACTGCGCATCCTGGCTGCAGTAGCGCATGTCGCACGCCGAAATGAGGTCGATGGCGCCACCAATGCAGTAGCCCTGAACCGCCGCCAGTACTGGTTTGCGGCATTTGTCGACGGCGTTGAACGACGCCTGCAGACGCAGGATGGTGCTGCGCAGCAAGCGCGCATTACGGCCGACGTCCTTGCCCATCTGGCCAGCCAGCGAAGCCAGCATCATCAAGTCGATGCCCGCAGAGAAATGCTTACCCGCGCCGCTGATGACGACGGCACGCACTGCATCGGTGTCATCGACCCACTGGAAAATGTCGATGATTTCCTCCCAGAAGGCGGCGTTCATCGCGTTGATCTTCTCGGGGCGATTGATCTGGACGTGGGCGATGTTATCGGTCAGGTCGACCTTGAAGGCGCTGTACGTCTCGGGTTCGAGGACCAATTGGTTCACGGGCGGCACTCCTGCAGAGGAAGGGTTGATGACGCAGGATGTTAACCCAGCCACCAGGCCGCGCTTGTGCCGCACTTATGCCAAAAGCAGGACCGCAAACCTTGCCTAAGGCGGCACGATCCGGCACCGTGCGCCATCGCCGAATTATAAGGATACATATTCATGTCACGCTCCCTGGCCGGCGCGCTCGCCCACAATTTCCTGGGCCAGTCACCGCTCTGGTACAAGGCCGTCATCGGCCTGTTCCTGGTGCTCAACCCGTTGTTGTTGCTGACCGCAGGCCCGGTCACGGCGGGCTGGGTGCTGGTGATCGAATTCATCTTCACCTTGGGCATGGCGCTCAAGTGCTACCCGCTGATGCCTGGCGGCTTGCTGCTGGTCGAAGCCCTGCTGCTCGGTATGACCACCCCTCAGGCCCTGTACGAAGAGCTGCTGCACAACTTCCCGGTGATCCTGCTGCTGATGTTCATGGTCGCCGGCATTCACTTCATGAAGGAGCTGCTGCTGTTCCTGTTCTCGCGGATCTTGCTCGGTGTGCGCTCGAAAGCGGCCCTGTCGCTGCTGTTTTGCGTGCTGTCGGCGTTCCTTTCGGCCTTTCTCGATGCCCTGACGGTCACGGCGGTGATCATCAGCGCTGCGGTAGGTTTCTACGCGGTCTTTCACCGCGTGGCCTCTGGCGCCAACCCGCGTGAGGAGAGCGCGCTCGACAGCGACCAGCAGATCCCGCAACTGCACCGAGAAGACCTCGACCAGTTCCGCGCCTTCCTGCGCAGCCTGTTGATGCACGGTGCGGTCGGCACTGCGCTGGGCGGCGTGTGCACGCTGGTGGGCGAACCGCAGAACCTGCTGATCGGCCATGAGATGGGCTGGCACTTCGCCGATTTCTTCTTCAAGGTCGCGCCTGTGTCGTTGCCGGTGCTTGGTGCCGGGCTGCTGACCTGCGTCGTACTGGAAAAACTGCGCCTGTTCGGCTACGGCACGCTGATGCCCGAGCGGGTGCGTCAGGTGCTGGCCGCCTACGCTGCCGAGGACGATGCCGCACGCACCGCAGCTCAACGTGCCGCGCTGTGGGTGCAAGGCTGCGCGGCGCTGATCCTGATCATCTGCCTGGGCCTGCACATTGCCGAGGTCGGCCTGATCGGCCTGCTGGTGATCGTGCTGATCACCGCGTTCACCGGCATCACCGACGAACACCGCCTGGGCCGTGCCTTCCAGGACGCCATGCCGTTCACTGCGCTGCTGGTGGTGTTCTTCGCCGTGGTCGCGGTGATCCATCAACAGCAGTTGTTCAGCCCGCTGATTGCCTGGGTACTGGCGCTGCCCGCCGAACAACAACCGGGCATGCTGTACCTGGCCAACGGTGTGCTGTCGGCGATCAGCGACAACGTGTTCGTCGCCACCATCTACATTACCGAGGTCAAGCAGGCCTTCCTCAACGGTGGCATGAGCCGCGAGCATTTCGAGACGCTGGCAGTGGCGATCAATACCGGCACCAACCTGCCGAGCGTGGCGACGCCAAATGGGCAAGCGGCGTTCCTGTTCCTGCTGACCTCGGCGATTGCGCCGCTGATCCGGCTTTCGTATGGGCGCATGGTGTGGATGGCGTTGCCCTATACCGTGGTCATGGGTGGGCTGGGCTGGTGGGCGGTGACCTACTGGTTGTAAAGGTGGCGGCGTGGGGCAATCGAATACAACTTTTGCCCCGCGCCCGCATCGAAGCACAGGTAAGTCCCCATCCGCTTCAAGGAGGTTTGCCATGGCGATGCGCACGGCACTGATGCTTTCCTGCATGACCCTAGCCCTGATCGGCTGCGCCGGCTCCAACGATGAACACCGCGCACCGCCAACGACCCAGCAGGTCGACCTGCAACGCTATCAGGGCACCTGGTATGAGCTGGCGCGCTTGCCGATGTTCTTCCAGCGCAACTGCGTGCAGTCCGAAGCGCATTACGGTCTGCGCGAGGACGGGCGCATCGACGTCAACAACCGCTGCAAGGAACAGGACGGCCAGTGGAATGAAGCCAAAGGCATTGCCGAAGCCCAGCAGCCGGGCAAGACCGATAAGCTTTGGGTGCAGTTCGACAACTGGTTCAGCCGGCTGGCACCGGGGCTGACCAAGGGTGAGTACTGGGTGCTTTACCACGACAAGGACTACCGCGTGGCCCTGGTCGGGCACCCGAATCGGGAGTACCTGTGGCTGCTCTCGCGCACGCCGGTAGTCACCGACCAGGCGCGTGAGCAACTGCTGTCGATTGCCCGCAAGCAAGGCTACGACACCCGCAAGTTGATCTGGCGCCAGGAGGGCTAGCGCGCCGCGCGGCTGGCCGTCGACGACGCGGGGCAATCAGGCTAAGGTGTGCGCCCCGCCTCCCCTCGAAGGAACGAGCCGTTGATCACCTGCCACGTCAAATACACCGTCGACCCTTACCAGCTGCCGGCCTTCGAGGCGTATTCACGCCTGTGGATGGGCCTGGTCACGAGCATGGGCGGCAAGCACCATGGCTACTTCCTGCCCGCCGAAGGCGCCAACAACATTGCCTATTGCCTGTTCAGCTTTTCCAGCCTGGCGGCCTACGAGCAGTATCGCAAACAGGCAGAGACCGACCCGGAATGCATTGCTGCAGTGGCCCTGGCCACTGAACAACGGTTTATCCTCAGCTATGAGCGCAGCTTCCTCAAGCCACTGCTTGAACCGCGCATTCGCTCGCTGGCCCTGTGTGTGTTCCATCATCAGGGGAAAATTCTGGTGAACGTGTTCGATGACCCTGTGACGCAACAGACGCTGTGCCGACCACTCGGTGGTGGCATCGAGTTTGGTGAACGGGGCAGCGAAGCCGTCGCCCGCGAAATCGAAGAAGAACTGGGGCAGTCGATCAGCGATGTTCGCTTGCTTGGCACGCTGGAGAGCCTGTTCACCTATGCCGGTACGCCAGGGCATGAGATCGTGCAGGTATTCGATGCACGCTTCGATGACACCAGCCTGTACCAGCAGCCGTGGCTGGAGGGGCGGGAGTCCAATGGCAGCCCCTTCCGCGCCCGGTGGTGCGACAGCGCCGACTTCGACCGCATCGGCCCGCTCGTGCCCCAGGGCCTGCAAGCGTTGTTGCGTGACCTGTCGCTGCTGGGCTGAAGCAAAGGAGCCTGATCATGGACCTGCTGTTTCTAGGCACCAGTGCCGGCGTGCCGACCAAGGCCCGCAACGTCAGTGCCACGGCCGTGATCGAGGCCAGCGGCCGCCACTGGTACTTGATCGATTGCGGCGAAGGCACGCAGCATCGGCTGCTGCAGACGCCGCTGTCGATACGCGACTTGCGCGGCATCTTCATCACCCATGTGCACGGCGACCACTGCTTCGGCCTGCCCGGCCTGCTGGCCAGCGCCGGAATGAGCGGGCGGACCCAGCCGCTGGATATCATCCTGCCCGCCGCCCTGCATGACTGGGTGCGACTGGGCCTGACCGCCAGCGACACTTACCTGCCTTTCGAGGTGCGCCTGCTGGCCGTTGAAAGCCTGACTGACTGGCGTAGCGAGACGCTGCAGGTCAGCACCGTGCAGCTGTCGCACCGGGTGCCGAGCGTGGGCTTCGTGTTCACCGAGCTCAACCCCGAACCGCGCCTGGACGTGCAGCGCCTGGATGCCGAAGGCATTCCACGCGGGCCGTTGTGGGGCGACCTGGCCAAAGGGCTGCCGGTCGAGCATGAGGGGCGAACCCTGCACGGCCAGGACTATTTGCGCGCATCGCGGCCGGCGCGGCGGGTGATCGTGTGCGGTGACAACGACAGCCCCGAGCTGCTGGCGGAGGTCGCCAAGGGCGCAGATGTGATGGTGCACGAAGCGACCTTTACCCAGGCGGTCGTCGAGCGCACTGGGGCTACCTTCGGCCACAGCACGGCGGCGCAAGTGGCGCGGTTCGCCGAGGTGGCGGGTGTGCGCAACCTGGTGCTGACGCATTTTAGTGCGCGTTACCAGGCTGATCCACGACGCAGCCCGTGCATCGACGATGTACGAGTAGAGGCCCTGGCGCACTACAGCGGGCATCTGACCTTGGCGCAGGACCTGCAGCGGTATCACATTGGGCGGGATGGGTGTCTTGTTGTGGTGGATGCGCTGTCGCACAGATAGCAGGGGGCATGGTGGTAGCGGCGATGCGGCGGTCCGACGTATCCCGCGAATGGGGCTACGCGGTGCATGGCACCGGTTTCGCCGGTGTTCGCGGGGCAAGCCAGCTCCCAGGTACCTGTGGGAGCTGGCTTGCCTGCGATCAATACATACCCCTACGCCGCCAACCGCCCATTGGCAATCGCTTCCGAAGCCGCCAGCATCGCCCGCAACAACACCGCACAACCCGCCGCCAGGTCCTCCGGTGTGGCGTTCTCGATTTCGTTATGGCTGATGCCATTCTCGCAAGGCACGAAAATCATCCCCGCTGGCCCCAACTCGGCCAGGAAGATCGCGTCATGCCCGGCACCACTGACGATATCCATGTGCGGCAGGCTAAGATTACTTGCCGAATCGCGCACGGCATCGACGCAGCCTTTGTCGAAGTACAACGCCGGGAAATCCGCCGTGGGGGTCAGCTCATGCGTCAGGCCATGCTTGGCGCAGGTGCTTTCGATCACCCCTCGCACCTCGGCAATCATCGCATCCAATTGCTCGCCTTCAAGGTGACGGAAGTCCAGGGTCATGCGCACCTCACCCGGAATCACGTTGCGCGACCCTGGGTAAGCTTGCAGGCACCCGACCGTACCACAGGCATGCGGCTGGTGAGCATGAGCGGTGCGGTTGACCGCCTCGACCACCGCCGCCGCGCCCACCAGGGCATCCTTGCGCAGGTGCATGGGCGTCGGGCCGGCATGGGCTTCGACGCCGCGCAGGGTCAGGTCGAACCACTTCTGGCCGAGGGCACCGAGCACCACGCCGATGGTCTTGGCCTGGTCTTCGAGAATAGGCCCCTGCTCAATATGCGCTTCAAAATAAGCCCCCACCGGGTGCCCAAGCACCGCGCGCTGGCCAGCGTAGCCGATGGCATCGAGCGCCTCGCCAACACTGACACCCTGTGCATCACGCTTGGCCAGGGTCTCCTCCAGCGTGAACTTACCGGCGAACACCCCAGACCCCATCATGCAGGGGGCAAACCGCGAGCCTTCCTCGTTGGTCCACACCACCACTTCCAACGGCGCTTCGGTGTCCACGCCCAGGTCGTTGAGGGTGCGGATCACCTCCAGCCCGGCCATCACCCCGTAGCAGCCATCGAACTTGCCGCCGGTGGGCTGGGTATCGATATGGCTGCCGGTCATCACCGGTGGCAACTTGGGGTTGCGCCCCGGGCGACGGGCGAAAATATTGCCGACTGCATCGACACTGACGGTGCAACCGGCCGCCTCGCACCACGCGACAAACAGGTCGCGGGCCTGGCGGTCGAGGTCGGTCAGCGCCAGCCGGCAGACCCCGCCTTTGGCCGTGGCGCCGAGGCGGGCAAGGTCCATCAGCGATTGCCACAGGCGCGCGCTGTCGACGTGGCGGGCGGTAGTCTTCAGGACATCTTTGACTGCAGTCATGGGTTTTCCCCTCAGGCTTTTTTGTTGTTTATCAAGGCCTCTTCGGGCAAGCCTGCTCCCACATTGAACCTGCGGTGACCAGTGGGAGCGGGCTTGCCCGCGAAGAGGCAAACTCGGTTTCAAGGCAACGGCTTGGCCAGCCGCGCGGGGCTGCGCGCCGCCAAGCCACCCAGGACGTAGTACAGCGCCCCACCCAGCAGCGAACCGGTGAACCAGCCATAGTCGTAGAACCAGCTGAAGCTGCTGTTGCCGATCGACATCACGGTCAGCGCCACCGGCACCCCGAACGCGGCGAACCCCGCCCAGTTCCAGGCCGGGTACACGTCGTCGCGGTACAGCCCGGCCAGGTCCAGGCGCTGGCGGCGGATCAGGAAGTAGTCCACCACCATGATCCCGGCAATCGGCCCGAGCAGGCTCGAATACCCCAGCAACCAGTTGGAATAGACACTCTCAAGGCTCAGGTCCGAGACGATCAAACCCAGCTTCTTGAGCAATTCATGGCCCATCAGCGCCAAACCGATAAAACCGGTCAGCCACACCGCACGGCTACGCCCGATCAGGCGCGGCGCGATGTTCTGGAAGTCGTTGGTGGGCGACACGATGTTCGCCGCCGTGTTGGTCGACAGCGTGGCGATCACGATCAGTGCCATGGCCAGCGCAACCCAGCCTGGGCTCTGGATCTTGCCAATCAGGCTGACCGGGTCGGAGACCGTCTCACCTACCAGCGAAGCGGAAGCTGCGGTCAGCACCACACCCAGGGCGGCGAACAGGAACATGGTCAGCGGCAGGCCGAAGATCTGCCCGAGAATCTGGTCCTTCTGGCTTTTGGCATAGCGGCTGAAGTCGGGAATATTCAGCGACAGCGTGGCCCAGAAGCCGACCATGGCCGTGAGCCCGGCGCAGAAGTAGCTGACCACGCTGGCGCCCTCTGGCCGCTTGGGCGGCTGCGCCAACAACTCGGTCATCGACATGTGCGGCAGCGCCCAGAACAGCAGGCCCACGCCCACCGCCACCAGCAGCGGTGCCGAAAGCGTTTCGAGCCACTTGATCGACTCCGCCCCGCGCAGCACCACCCACAGGTTGAGGGCCCAGAAGATCATGAAGCCAATCACCTCTCCGGTGCCCTCCAGGGCCTTCCAGCTATCGAACATCGAGCCGAGGAACAGGTGAATGGCCAGGCCGCCGAACATCGTCTGGATACCGAACCAGCCGCAGGCGACCACCGCGCGGATCAGGCACGGCACGTTGGAGCCAAGAATGCCGAACGACGAGCGCAGCAGCACCGGGAAGGGGATGCCGTACTTGGTGCCAGGGAAGGCGTTGAGGGTCAGTGGAATCAGTACGATGAGGTTGGCCAGCAGGATCGCCAGCAGCGCCTCGCCCACGCTCAGGCCAAAGTAGGCCGTAAGCACGCCGCCGAGGGTGTAGGTGGGCACGCAGATGGACATGCCCACCCACAGGGCGGTGATGTGCCATTTGTTCCAGGTGCGCTGGTGTACCTTGGTGGGCGCGATGTCGTGGTTGTAGCGCGAGCTGTCGAGCACGTCAGTGCCTGCCTCCAGCTCGAACAGGCCATCCTGCTCGATCACTTGCGATCTGCTCTGTTGCATGGGGCCTTCTCCAGGTTTTTCTAATTGTTTGCTCATCGGGCTAAAGCGATGGCCGGAGTACACACACCACCCGTACTGCTCCTCCGGTCCGACCTGGCGGTTGTGGCCGTACTCAAATTACGTGCCGGGTTGGCCTGCGCCGTCCCGGGTGGCTGCCGCCGACCGGAGGTAATCGACTGAACTGCAAGGCATTTATCGGCGCAAAGCGAAAGCACGGTTATCCCTTCGCCTGCCTGTTGCGCCCACTTAAGCCAAACCTGCGCCCGGTGCGTGTTTCAAACCGGTGCACCCTGGTTTTTCAGCCGTGCGGCAGGCGTCTTCTGGCCCGCTGTCAAGCAGCTGATTTTGCATGGAAAATCTTGACCAATTTGGCTTCTTGTCAAGTGCGTCAAAATGGTGAAAGGCCTCACCATTTTGGTGATTCGAACAATAATTAGTTAAATATCAATAATTTACGAAAGATATAAGCTCATAAATTATTTTCTTGAACAATCCTAAATCACCATCTAGATTCCATTCTTGTCAGGTCTGACAGGATTGTAGGCTACCCTTCAACCACTGGCAGTCACTGGCATATAACAATTCAAGAACCGGCTCAGACCGGTCAGCCTGCGAGGAAGACGGCATGTCCCTGTTGATCCGTGGTGCCACCGTTATTACCCACGAAGAGCGCTACACCGCCGATGTGCTGTGTCTCGATGGCCTGATAGCGGCCATTGGCGCAAACATCGAACCGCCTACCGACTGCGAAATCCTCGACGGCAGTGGCCAGTACCTGATGCCTGGCGGCATCGACCCGCACACCCACATGCAACTGCCGTTCATGGGCACCGTGGCCAGCGAGGACTTCTTCAGCGGCACCGCCGCAGGCCTGGCCGGTGGTACCACCTCGATCATCGACTTCGTCATCCCCAACCCGCAGCAGTCCTTGCTGGAGGCCTTCCACACCTGGCGTGGCTGGGCGCAAAAAAGCGCCTGCGACTACGGCTTCCACGTCGCCATCACCTGGTGGAGCGAGCAGGTCGCTGAAGAAATGGGCGAGCTGGTGGCCAATCACGGGGTCAACAGTTTCAAGCACTTCATGGCTTACAAGAACGCCATCATGGCGGCCGACGACACCCTGGTGGCCAGCTTCGAGCGCTGCCTGCAACTGGGCGCGGTGCCCACCGTGCATGCCGAGAACGGCGAGCTGGTCTACCACCTGCAGAAAAAACTGCTGGCCCAGGGCATGACGGGCCCCGAGGCGCACCCCTTGTCGCGCCCCTCGCAGGTCGAAGGCGAAGCCGCCAGCCGCGCCATCCGCATTGCCGAAACCATCGGCACGCCACTGTATGTGGTGCACATCTCAAGCCGCGAAGCGCTGGACGAGATCACCTACGCCCGGGCCAAAGGCCAGCCGGTGTACGGTGAAGTACTGCCCGGCCACCTGCTGCTCGACGACAGCGTCTACCGCAACCCAGACTGGGCCACTGCCGCCGGCTACGTGATGAGCCCACCCTTCCGCCCACGGGAACACCAGGAAGCCCTGTGGCGCGGCCTGCAATCGGGCAACCTGCACACCACCGCCACTGACCACTGCTGTTTCTGCGCCGAACAAAAGGCCATGGGCCGGGATGACTTCAGCCGCATCCCCAATGGCACCGCCGGTATCGAGGATCGCATGGCGGTACTGTGGGATGCCGGGGTCAACAGTGGGCGCCTGTCGATGCAGGAGTTCGTCGCACTCACCTCCACCAACACCGCGAAGATCTTCAACCTGTTCCCGCGCAAGGGCGCCATCCGCGTCGGTGCCGATGCCGACCTGGTGCTGTGGGACCCGCAGGGCACGCGGACGATCTCGGCGCAGACCCACCACCAGCGCGTGGACTTCAACATTTTCGAAGGCCGCACCGTTCGCGGCATCCCCAGCCACACCATCAGCCAGGGCCGTGTGCTGTGGGCCGATGGCGATCTGCGCGCCGAACCTGGCGCCGGTCGTTACGTGGAGCGCCCGGCCTACCCCTCGGTGTACGAGGTATTGGGCCGACGCGCCGAGCAGCAGCGCCCGACACCCGTTCAGCGCTGAAGCCATTGGGGTTGCTGCGCAGCCCATCGCAGGCAAGCCAGCTCCCACAGAGGTAGCACCACACTTCAGGACATCACTGTCCCTGTGGGAGCCGGCTTGCCGGGGATTGGGCGCACAGCGCCCCACTCCAAGCCCGACATAATAATAGAGAGGCTACAACCGTGATCGATGCCCTTAACCACTTGCCGCGCCCCCGGGCCGGCGCCGACCAGTTGGCAGAGCGCTTCGGCGATCTCGCCCCTCCCCTCACCGCCCGCCAGGCCGCCGTGGAAAGCGCACGCTGCCTGTATTGCTACGACGCCCCCTGCGTCAATGCCTGCCCGAGCGAGATCGACATCCCCTCGTTCATCCACCGCATCAGTGACGAGAACCTGCAAGGCGCCGCCGAACGCATTTTGTCGGCCAATATCCTCGGCGGCAGCTGTGCCCGTGTCTGTCCGACTGAAATCCTCTGCCAGCAAGCCTGCGTGCGCAACAACGCCCAGGAGTGCGCACCGGTGCTGATCGGCCAGCTGCAACGCTACGCCCTGGACAACGCGCACTTCGCCGAACACCCCTTCACCCGCTCACCCGCCACCGGCAAGCGCATCGCCGTGGTCGGCGCAGGCCCAGCGGGGTTGTCCTGCGCGCACCGCCTGGCCATGCATGGGCACGATGTGGTGGTGTTCGAAGCCTGCGAAAAAGCCGGTGGCCTCAACGAATACGGCATTGCCCGCTACAAGCTGGTGGACGACTACGCCCAGCGCGAAGTGGCGTTCCTGCTGGGTATCGGCGGCATTGAAATCCGCCACGGTCAACGCCTGGGTGACAACCTGGGCCTGGGCGAGCTGCGCGATCAGTACGATGCGGTGTTCCTTGGCCTTGGCCTGAATGCGGTGCGCCAGCTCGGCCTGGCCGATGAAGAGGCACCTGGGGTGCTCGCCGCCACGCAGTACATTCGCGAACTGCGCCAGGCCGATGACCTGAGCCAATTGCCGCTGGCAGACCGCTGCGTGGTGATCGGCGCCGGCAACACCGCCATCGACATGGCCGTGCAGATGAGCCGCCTGGGCGCCCGTGACGTCAACCTGGTGTACCGCCGCGGCCACGCCGACATGGGCGCCACCGGCCACGAACAGGACATCGCCAAGGCCAACCAGGTGCGCCTGCACACCTGGGCACGCCCCGACGCCGTATTGCTGGACGACGCCGGCAAAGTGCGCGGCATGCGCTTCGCCCGTACCGAGCTTGCTGATGGGCGCTTGCGCGACACCGGCGAAACCTTCGAGCTGGCCGCCGATGCGATCTTCAAGGCCATCGGCCAGCGCTTCGACGACGCAAGCCTGGGTGACCCCGTGGCCGCGCAACTGGCCCGCGACGGTGAACGCATCCGCGTCGATGCGCACCTGCGCACCAGCCTTGCGGGTGTCTACGCGGGCGGCGACTGCACCGCCCTTGGCCAGGACCTTACTGTCCAGGCCGTGCAGCACGGCAAGCTGGCCGCTGAAGCCATCCATGCCCAACTCATGCTCAACGTGGAGGCAGCGTAAATGGCCGACTTGTCTATCGAATTTGCCGGTATCAAGGCTCCCAACCCGTTCTGGCTGGCCTCGGCGCCACCCACCGACAAGGCCTACAACGTGGTCCGCGCCTTCGAGGCTGGCTGGGGTGGGGTAGTCTGGAAAACCCTGGGCGAGGACCCGGCGGCGGTCAACGTGTCGTCGCGCTACTCGGCGCACTACGGCCCCAACCGCCAGGTGCAGGGCATCAACAACATCGAACTGATTACTGACCGCTCGTTGGAGATCAACCTGCGCGAGATCACCCAGGTGAAGAAGGACTGGCCCGACCGCGCGTTGATCGTGTCGTTGATGGTGCCGTGCGTGGAAGAGTCCTGGAAGTTCATCCTGCCCTTGGTGGAGGCCACGGGTGCCGATGGTATCGAGCTGAACTTCGGCTGCCCTCACGGCATGCCTGAGCGCGGCATGGGCGCGGCAGTCGGCCAGGTGCCGGAGTATGTGGAGCGGGTCACCCGCTGGTGCAAGACCTATTGCACCCTGCCGGTGATCGTCAAGCTCACGCCCAACATCACCGACATTCGCCAGTCAGCCCGCGCGGCGCACCGTGGCGGGGCGGATGCGGTGTCGTTGATCAACACCATCAACTCGATCACCAGCGTCGACCTGGACCGCATGGTGGCCCACCCCATTGTTGGCGATCAGAGCACCCATGGCGGCTACTGCGGTTCGGCGGTCAAGCCGATCGCGCTCAACATGGTCGCGGAGATTGCCCGCGATCCGGAGACACGTGGCTTGCCCATCTGCGGCATCGGTGGCATTGGCAACTGGCGAGACGCTGCCGAGTTCATCGCCCTGGGCAGTGGCGCCGTGCAGGTGTGCACGGCGGCGATGCTGCACGGGTTCCGCATTGTCGAAGACATGAAAGATGGCCTGGCCCGCTGGATGGACCAGCACGGGCACCGCAACCTGGAGGCGTTCAGAGGGCAGGCGGTGGGGCACACCACCGACTGGAAGTACCTGGACATCAACTACAAGTCGGTGGCGCACATCGACCAGGACGCGTGCATTGGTTGCGGGCGGTGCCATATCGCCTGCGAGGATACATCGCACCAGGCCATTGCCAGCACGGCCAAGGCCGACGGTACCCACCTCTACAGCGTGATCGAGGAGGAATGCGTGGGGTGCAACCTGTGCCAGATTACCTGCCCGGTGGAGAACTGCATCGACATGGTGGCGCAGGAGACCGGCAAGCCTTATCTGAACTGGACACAGGATCCGCGTAACCCCTATCGCGAGGCCAGCTGAGGCTGAAAATGCCGGGGCAAGCCCGCTCCCACAGGAAAAGTACAGCCCTCAAGAGCGGTGCAATCCTGTGGGAGCGGGCTTGCCCCGCGAAGAGCTGCGAAGCGGCCCCAACTCTGGTCAAACCACCGCTGTCTCATGCAGGTACACCCACACCACCCGCTGCTCGTCACACTCGACAATCGCCAGCGAATACCGCGCAGTCTCCTGCCCCTGCAAGCGGTGGGTCTCCTTGTAGCGCACCGCCACACTCGCCCCCGCCTGCCACACCACCTGCTCCTCGCTGACGTCGATTTCCAGCCCTGGCCGAGCCCCTGCCGCCCGCTCGAACAACTGCCCCACCTGCTGGCGGCCAACAATCGCGCCCGCCGTGGTCACCATGCTGAAACCGTCGGCAAACGCCGCCATCAACTCACCCCGAAGCGCCTCGGTCTGTGCCGGGGGCCGGGTAAATACCGCATGAATCAGATCATGTACATCATGGATGCTGCGTACCGCACGTTCACTCACCGTCATGCTCAAGGCTCCAGGCCAATACCACGCAGGATGACACGGGTCACCGTCTGCACCGCGTTTTCAAACGCCATGTCCGACAAGGGCTCGCCCCCATTGAGCAACGCCACTTGATAACCGAAATCCGCATAATGCTGGGTCGATGCCCAGATCATGTACAGCAAGGCGGACGGCTCCACCGGCAGGATGCGCCCCTCTTCCACCCAACGGCGGATCTTGGCCTCCTTCAGCTTCGCCCACGGCACCAGGCTTTCATCGAGGCTCACGCCCAGCACGGGCGCCCCGTGCAGCATTTCTTCCGCCCAGATCTTGGAGCCCAGCGACCGTGAACGTGAGTGGCCCATCTTGGCGCGGATGTAACTGGTGAGCACCACCCGCGGGTCATCGAAGTTCTCGAAGCACAGCGCATCCTGCTTCCACACATCCAGCAAGTCCTGCAGCACTGCGCGGAACAGGTCGTCCTTGGTGCTGAAGTAGTAATGCAGGTTAGAGCGCGGCAACTCGGCCTGTTCGGCGATATCGCCCATCGAGGTGGCACCGTAGCCCTTCTCGGCGAACACCTTTTCCGCGGCCTGGAGAATTTTCTCGATGTTGCGCCGACGGATCTCGATCTTGTGGTTGGCCATTAAGGTTGGGCCGTCCACACCGCCAGTTCGTAGCCGTCCGGGTCGACGAAGTGGAACCGTCGCCCGCCCGGGAACGAAAACGTCGCCCGGCTGATCACCGCACCGGCCGCTTCGATCCGCCGCTGCGTGGCGTCCAGATCGTCCGCATAAAGGATCACCAGCGGGCCACCCGGGCGTACTGGCTCACCCGTGGTGAAGCCACCGGTCAGGCGGCCATCGCTGAACTCTGTATAACTGGGGCCGTAATCCGTGAAGCGCCAGCCGAAAACGCTGCCATAAAAGGCCTTGCTCCGTGCGATATCGCCGACGTTGAATTCGATATTGTCGATCTGCCGATCGTGGCCACGAACGCTCATGCGTGCTCCTTGCCGAGGGGTATGCCCCAGTCTACTTCAGTCGCTGCGCATAAGCAGAGCTATCCACAACGCGCCCGATCGCGGGCCGGGCATTGCGCACGGTGCAGGTTCAGTGCCGTGTTGATGATGCCGATATGGCTGAACGCCTGTGGGAAGTTGCCCAGCATTCGCTTGCCGGCCGGGTCGTATTGTTCAGCCAGCAACCCCAGGTCGTTGCACAGGCCGCTCAGCCGTTCGTACAGGGCCTGCGCCTGGGCTTGCCGGCCCAGCAATACATAGACGTCGGCGAGCCAGAACGAACACACCAGGAAGGTGCCCTCGCCCGGGGTCAGGCCATCGCTGCAGCTGTCAGTGTCATAGCGCAACAGCAAGCCATTTTTCAGCAGGCGCTGCTCGATTTCTTGCAGGGTGCGCAGAAAACGAGGGTCATCCGCTGGCAAAAAACCGGTCAAGGCGATGTGCAGCAGGCTGGCGTCCAGCTCATTGGCGCCATAGGCCTGCACGAAAAAGGTGCCGCTGGGATCCAGCCCGTTTTCACACACTTCCCGATGGATCTCATCCGCCACCTGGCGGTAATGTCGCCCGCGCGCGCGATCCTCTTCGGTGGTGTCGGCCAACCCTGCGGCGCGGTCGAATGCCACCCAGGCCATTACCTTGGAGTGCACGAAATGCTGCCTGGGGCCGCGTACTTCCCAAATGCCTTCATCGGGCTCGCGCCAGATGCGCTCGACATACGGCAGGATCAACCGGGCAATCGCGGCGCTGCGCGGGTGGCGGGGCAAACCGCCTTTGATTGCCTGGCTCATGGCATCGGCCAGCTCGCCGTAGATATCCAGTTGCCGCTGCCCCGACGCCGCATTGCCCACCCGCACCGGCTGCGAGTGCTCGTAGCCGGCCAACCATGGCAAGGTGTATTCCTGCAGGTCGCGCTCGCCGGCCAGGCCGTACATGATCTGCATCTGCTCGGGGTTGCCGGCGACCGAACGCAGCAGCCATTCACGCCAGGCCTGGGCTTCGTCGAAATAGCCTAGGTTCATGAACGCCAACAAGGTCATGGTGGCGTCGCGCAGCCAGCAGAAGCGGTAGTCCCAGTTGCGTTCACCGCCGATACGTTCGGGCAACGACGTGGTAACCGCGGCAACGATCCCGCCGGTGGGCGCGTAGGTCATCGCCTTGAGGGTGAGCAGCGAACGACGCACCAGGGCGGTATACGGACCGACCTCCGGGCAGCGGGCGGCAAAGGCCTGCCATTGGTCGATGGTGCGCCCCAGGGCAGCCTCGACATCACAGTCAGGCTGTACGGGTAGGTGCGAGGGTTGGTGGCGCAAGCTGAATACGTGGCGCTCACCAGCACCCACGCGAAAACGTGCGACGGTGTGGTGGTCGCGGGCATGCGGGGGCACGGTGCCGCACAGGATCAACCGGTCTGGGCCGGCGACGGCACTGAGGGTCAACGGGTCGAGCCGCTCCACCCACGGCACGCTGCGGCCGTAGTCGAAACGCATCACCAGGTCCATTTCGAAGTTGGTTTCGCCAGCAAGGCCTTCGACGATACGGATGACCGAGTTGACCTCGCCCAGGGGCATCAGGTCTAGCACGCGGGCCCGGCCCGAGGCAGTGACCCAGGTGGTTTCCAGTACCAGGGTGTCGTCCAGGTATTGCCGGCGGGTGTGCTCGACCGGGTCGCAGGGGGCCAGGCGCCAACGGCCGTTTTCTTCGTTGCCCAGGAGCGCTGCGAATACCGCTGGGGCGTCGAAGCGCGGTAGGCACAGCCAGTCGAGCGAGCCATCGCGGCTGACCAGGGCGGCGCTGCGGCAATTGCCGAGCAGGGCGTAGTCTTCGATAGCTGCGGGCATTGGATCTCCTTTCAGTTGAGCCGGGTCTGTTGCCTGTACTGGCCTTTTCGCGGGCAAGCCCGCTCCCACAGGTTCTGCTCAGTGCTCAAGACTGGCGTGATACCTGAGGGAGCGGGCTTGCCCGCGAAAAGGCCAGTACAGGCAACACCGCTTGATCAGGTCACCCCAGGCGGTGCCACTCCCGCTTGTCCCGGGTCAGCAGTTCATTGCCCGCCTCGGGCCCATCCTCACCCGCCGGGTACTCATGCACCTCCCCTTCCTTGGCCCAGGCATCGAGAAACGGCTGCACCGCGCGCCAGCCGTTCTCGATGTTGTCGGCGCGCTGGAACAGGGTCTGGTCACCGGTCAGGCAGTCGTAGATCAGCGTCTCGTACCCCGTCGCCGGGGTCATCTTGAAGAAGTCCTTGTAGGCAAAGCCCAGCTCGACGTTCTCCATCACCAGTTCTGGCCCCGGGCGCTTGGCCTGCAAGTCAAACCACATGCCCTCATTGGGTTGGATCTGGATTTTCAGGTAATTAGGCTTGGGCCGTTCCAGCTCCGATTCGCGAAACTGCGCATAAGGCGCGGGCTTGAAGCAGATGGCGATTTCGGTATCGCGCACACTCATGCGCTTGCCGGTACGCAGGTAGAACGGCACGCCGGCCCAGCGCCAGTTGTCGATCATCACCTTCAGCGCTACATAAGTTTCGGTCTGGCTGTTTTCGGCGACGTTGGTCTCCTGCCGATAACCGGCCAAGCGCTTGCGCCCCTGCTTGCCAGCGCTGTACTGACCGCGCACGGAGTTTTTCAGCGCCATTTTCGTCGACCACGGGCGAATGGCACCGATCACCTTGGCCTTTTCACCACGCACCGCATCGGCGCCAAAGGCCGCTGGCGGTTCCATGGCAACCATCGCCAGCAACTGGAACAAGTGGTTGGGGACCATGTCGCGCAGGGCCCCGGTGTTGTCATAGAACGCGCCACGGGTCTCGACGCCAACAGTCTCGGCGGCGGTGATCTGCACGTGATCGATGTAGTGGTTGTTCCAGAACGACTCGAACAGGCCGTTGGAGAAGCGGCTGACCAGGATGTTCTGCACCGTCTCTTTGCCCAGGTAATGGTCGATGCGGTAGATCTGCCGCTCGCCCATCACCTTGAGCAAACAGGCGTTGAGTGCCTCGGCGCTGGCAAGGTCGGTACCGAAAGGCTTCTCCACGACGACGCGACGAAAGCCCCCGCCAGATTCGTCGAGCAGGCCGGCCTGGCCCAGGCGCTGGGCCACTTCGGGGAAGAAGCGCGGCGACGTCGCCAGGTAGAAAATCGCGTTGCCATGACGCGTTGCCTCAATGCGCTTGGCAATCGCCTGGTACGTGGCCGGGTCAAGGAAGTCGCCGGTCTGGTAGTCCAGCCGTTTGGCCAGGCGCGCCCAGAGCTTGTCGTCCAGGCATTTGGCGCCCCCTTCACTGCCCTTGTCTCGCTCCAGCATGAACGCGTGCAGGCGTTCGGCAAACGCCTCGGCGGTGGCGGCATTGTGATCGACGCCAACGATGCGCAGGTTGCGGTCCAGCAAGCCGTCGCGGCTGAGGTTGTACAGCGCCGGCATCAACAGGCGCTTGACCAGGTCGCCATTGGCGCCGAACAGAAACAGGGTGCAGGGGGGCGCGGCTGGGATCGTCTGTTTAGTCATTCGCCTTTCTTCTCGACATGGCCACCAAAGCCCAGGCGCATGGCCGAGAGAATCTTGTCGCCATAGGTACCCTGCTGCTGACGCGAGCGGAAGCGTGCGAACAGCGCGCTGGACAGTACCGGCACCGGCACGGCTTGTTCGACGGCAGCGTCGATGGTCCAGCGGCCTTCGCCACTGTCGGACACCGAGCCACTGAACTGTGCCAACTGCGGGTCGGCCACCAAGGCGTCGGCGGTGAGGTCGAGCAGCCACGAGGTCACCACGCTGCCGCGCCGCCAGACTTCAGCGATTTCGGCCACGTCGAGGTCAAAACGCTGCTCTTCGGGCAGCTCGTTGCCACCCTTGCTGCGCAGCAAGTCGAACCCTTCGGCATAGGCCTGCATCAGGCCATACTCGATGCCGTTGTGGACCATTTTCACGTAGTGCCCGGCGCCTGGCGGGCCGGCGTGGATGTAGCCATGCTCGGCGCGTTGGTGCTCACCCGTAAGGCCATGGGTGCGCGGGATGTCGCCAACACCGGGCGCCAACGCTTTGAACAGCGGTTCGAGGCGTTCGAACACGTCCTTTTCGCCACCGATCATCATGCAGTAGCCACGCTCCAGGCCCCACACACCCCCTGAGGTACCTACGTCCAGATAATGCAGGCCACGTTTGGCCAATTCGCCCGCACGGCGCATGTCGTCTTTATAGAAGGTGTTGCCGCCGTCGATGATTGCATCGCCCGGTTCCAGCAGCTCGGCGAGCTGGGCGATGGTCTGCTCGGTAGGCTCCCCGGCCGGCAGCATCACCCACACTGCGCGCGGTGCCTTTAGTTTTTGTACCAGGGCACCAAGGTCGTGAGCACCCTGGGCACCCTCGCCCTCCAGCCCAACGACGGTGTCACGGTTGCGGTCGTGCACCACGGTGCGATGGCCGGCGCGCATCAGGCGCCTTGCGATATTGCCGCCCATGCGGCCCAGCCCGACGATTCCCAGTTGCATGAGCCGATGCTCCCCTTTCTAAATAGATGACGACACAGTTCAGCGTTTCAGATTAGTCCAGCGTACCGCCGAAGGGTTCAGCGACGAACGGCAAGACCACGATAAACAAAAAAGTTCCCACGGGCGGCGAAAGAATTCAGAATGCGCCCCGCGTGAAGCGACTACGCTTGAAAATGTCTCCACCAATTGCGAGGTGAGCAATGGGTACTTTGATGCCAGCGACTCCCATCCAGACACTCTACGTCTCGGTGCGCCGTGATGAACTGTCCCAGCTGAAACAAGAGCGCGATCAGTTGCGTCAACAGGTTGCTCGACTCAACCAGATGCTCGAACAAGCCGCCAAACGCGAAAAATCTGTCAGCCACTGACGAACCTGGCCACTCGCTGACACGCGGCGTCCTCTTTACCGTAGAGCGCGCCGCAGGCCCGCCCCGGAGCCTGCACCCGATGGATGCGTGCATGAAGCTCCTTTCGTACTGCCTGCCAGCTACCCTGCTCACGGTTTGCCTACACGCTCAGGCAACCCCTCCACAGCACTGTCAAATGCTTTCCGAGGCCCAGTCTCGCGCCTTGTTCGCGCAATGGAATGCCAGCCTGCAGGCTGGCGACCCGGTGGCCGTCGCCAAACTTTACAGCGACGATGCGGTGTTGCTGCCCACGCTGTCGAAATTACCTCGGCTGACCCCGGACGAGCGAATCGAATACTTTCAACACTTTCTTGCTGATCGGCCAAGCGGCAAACTGGACAGCCTTCACCTGAGCCCTGGCTGCAACAAAGTGACCATCGCAGGGCTGTACACCTTCGACTTTGCCGCCAGCGGCAAACAGGTACCGGCCCGTTACACCTTCACCTACCGCTGGGACGGGCAGGCCTGGCTTATCAGCCACCACCATTCCTCACTGTTGCCACAAGGCTGAAACAACCTTCGCAAGGCGTCTTACAACGTGCGTGTTAATCCGCCCCATCAGAGGGCGAACAATCACGCACACGCCCTATGATGGCGCGTCACCCTAACCGCCTGCCCCACCCTCGACCACTCCGTTCATAGCCAGTCACATACGCCAACGTTTGCGTCTAATTCGGCCATAACGAAAGTGACCAGTGGGTCACCTTTTTTACTTCTTCTCTCCTACACTCAGCTTTCGGCCCGCCATTTGCTCAGAGGAAGAGTGACGCAGAAAAGTCGAACTTTCATAAGCGGCGGTGGGTCAGGAATTAAGTAGGCCAGTTGCAAGGGGGCTTCCCCAGCTTGAGCCCACCACCCCCAATCAGTTCAATCGCCTTCGGCCGGAATGCTGATCGCGTTGTGCCTGCGCGCACGACTCAGGGGCATGGATAGCACTACACAGTTTTGCATTAGAGAGAACCAACACGAGATAACGCCACGGGTGCCAGCACCCGGCCAAGCATAGGGACGGAGAGAAGTATGATCAGTGCCGCTGTCGAGCCTCACGTAGATTCATTCAACCCGGACAACCGCGAGCCGCTTACCCCGGATTTCGCCACGACAGGCAAGGCACCCGGCGCGCAGCGCCAGCACAACCCGAACAAACGCAAGATCCTGTTCGTGACCTCGGAAATCGCCGACCTGGTCAAGACCGGCGGCCTGGGCGATGTCTCCGCCGCCCTGCCCCGCGCCCTGGCACACCTGCACGATGTACGGGTGCTGATTCCCGGCTATCGCCAGGTAATGGAGAGCGATAACCCGATTCACATCGTCGGCGAACTGGGCGGCCATGCGGCGTTGCCGCCGTGCAAGATCGGGCGCATGGACCTGGCCGACGGCCTGGTCATCTACGTCTTGATCTGCCCTGAGCTGTACCAGCGTGACGGCACTCCCTATGGTGCCAATAACGGCCGTGACTGGCCCGACAACCATATCCGCTTCGCCCGCCTAGGCCTGGCTGCAGCCGAAATTGCCGCAGGCGAAGGCATGATCCACTGGAAGCCCGAAGTGGTGCACGCACACGACTGGCCTGCAGGCCTGGCCCCGGCCTACATGCATTGGCGCGGGCTGAACACGCCAACCCTGTTCACCATTCACAACCTGGCCTACCAGGGCGTCTACAGCCGTGGCTGCAGCCCGGAACTGGCGATCCCCGAGCATGCCATGCAACAGGAAGGCATGGAGTTCTACGGCAAGCTGTCGTTCCTCAAGGCAGGCTTGGCCTACTCCAGCCACATCACCACGGTCAGCGCCACCTATGCCCGGGAAATCACCACCCCGGAATTCGGCTGCGGCCTCGACGGCTTCCTTTCTGCCAAGGCCCAGCAAGGCCTGCTAGGTGGCATCCCCAACGGTATCGACGAAAGCTGGGACGCGGCCACCGACAAGCACCTGCAACACAACTTCAGCATCAATGACTGGGACGGCAAAGCGCGCAACGCCGAAGCCGTACGTCAGCTCTTCGAGCTTGAACCTTCCGAGGGGCCGCTGTTTGCGGTGGTCTCGCGCCTGGTCTACCAGAAAGGCCTCGACCTGACCCTGGGTGTGGCCGACTACATCGTCGAGCAAGGTGGGCAGATCGCGATCATCGGCCGTGGCGAGCCGGAAGAAGAACAAGCCATGCGCGAACTGGCGCTGCGCCACCCAGGCCGCATCGGCGTGCGCATCGGCTTCAACGAGACCGATGCCCGGCGCATGTTCGCCGGCAGCGATTTTTTGCTGATGCCGTCGCGCTATGAGCCGTGCGGCCTGAGCCAGATGTACGCCCAGCGCTTCGGCTCATTGCCGGTGGCGCGCAATACCGGTGGCCTGGCCGATACCATCGAGTGCGGCGTCACGGGCTTTTTGTTCAACGAATCGACCGTCGAGAGCTACCGCGAGGCACTCAGCCGCGCCTTCTATGTGTACGGCAAGAAAGACCTGCTCAACGCCATGCGCTGCCTGTCGATGACCCAGCCATTCAACTGGTGCCAGGCGGTGGAACCTTATGCTCGCCTCTATGAGGACCTGGTCAAGCAGGCGCAATTGAGCCACTACTGAGCGGAGATTTCGAAGATGCACAGGCATGGCGCACACCTGTTGGACGCCACGTCGGCGCGCTTCGCCCTCTGGGCGCCGGATGCGCGCAGCGTGAGCGCGGAACTGGCGCAGCAGCCCCCCGTGGAGCTGCTGCCCGACAATGACGGCTGGTACACAGGGGTTGCCCCGTGTCAGGCGGGTGATCGGTATCACTACCGCATCGATGGCACGCTGCAAGTCGCCGACCCGGCCTCGCGCTACCAGCCCGATGGCGTGCAGGGGCCAAGCCAGGTGGTGGATGTTGCCAGTTATGACTGGCAACATCCCTGGCAGGGCCGACCATGGCATGAAGCGGTCATCCAGGAACTGCACGTCGGGGTGCTGGACGGTTATGCGGGCGTTGCCCGCCAACTGCCACGCCTGGCCGAAATCGGCATCAGCGCCATCGAGTTGATGCCGCTGGGGCAGTTCCCGGGTGAGCGCAACTGGGGTTACGACGGCGTGCTGCCCTATGCGCCGCACAATACCTACGGCAGCCCGCAGCAGTTGTGCGCGCTGATCGACCAGGCCCATGGCCATGGGTTGATGGTGCTGGTGGACGTGGTCTACAACCATTTCGGCCCGGACGGCAACTACCTCCACCAGTACGCCAGCCCGTTCTTCCGCGAAGACCGGCAAACCCCATGGGGCGCCGCTATCGACTTTCGTCGCGCCGAGGTGCGCGAGTACTTCATCCAGAACGCCCTGATGTGGCTGTGCGACTACCGCTGCGACGGCCTGCGCCTGGATGCAGTGCATGCCATCGACCAGCCGGACTTCCTTGTTGAACTGGCGCAACGGGTACGCGCTGCGGTGGAGCCTGGCCGGCATGTCTGGCTGGTGCTGGAGAACGAGCACAACCAGGCCTTTCTGCTGGAACAGGGTTTTGACGCCCAATGGAACGACGACGGCCATAACGCCCTGCACGTGCTGCTGACCGGCGAAACCGAAGGCTACTACGCCGACTACCAACAGCGCCCCATCGACCAATTGGCCCGCTGCCTGTCGGAAGGCTTCGTGTTCCAGGGCCAGGCCAACCGCCATGGCACGCCACGTGGCGAGCCCAGCGGGCACCTGGCGCCCAGCGCCTTCGTGCTGTTTTTGCAGAACCACGACCAGGTCGGCAACCGCGCCCTGGGTGAGCGACTGACCCGCCTCTGCCCGCCGCAGGCCCTGCGTGCAGCCACCGGCCTGTTGCTGCTGGCTCCGATGATCCCGCTGCTGTTCATGGGCGACGATGACGGCAGTTGCCGCCCTTTCCTGTTCTTCACCGACTTCCATGACGCACTGGCCGATGCTGTGCGCGAAGGCCGGCGCGGTGAATTCTCCCACTTCGCCGCGTTCGCCGACCCCGTGCAACGTGAACGGATCCCCGACCCCAACGCCGAGCAGACCTTCGAATCGTCGCGCCCGCAAAGCAAGGACGTCATTGCCGGTTGGCATGGCCTTTACCACCAGTTGCTCGACCTGCGCCGTCGCCACGTCATCCCGCACCTGCCGGGCAGCCGCGCGCTGGGCGCTGAAGTGCATGGCGAGAAAGCGCTCACCGCACGCTGGCGGCTGGGTGATGGCAACACCTTGCAGATTGACTTGAACCTTGCCGCCACGCCCCAGCCCGTCGAGCTGCCCGCCGCGGCGACGCGGCTTTTCGACAGCAGTGACACCCAACACCCCGATACCTGTCTGTCCGCGTACAGCTGCGTGGTCAGCCTGCTTACCCCTGGCCAGGAGCGCCCATGAGCGAAACCGCCCTGCACCGTCTGGCGGCCCGCGTCGGGCTGAGCCGCGACTGGATCGATGCCAATGCCCGGCCGCAGCAAGTCAGTGACGACGTGCTACGCAATGTCCTCGAAGGCCTGGGCCACCCCGCCGCCGACGAATCCGCCATCCAGGCCAGCCTGCGCGCGGTGGAGGCCGCCGAGGACAGCGAACACCTGCCGCCCTTACTGACCGCCGAGCTTGGCCAACCGCTGGCCCTGGATCGCTACTTCAGCGCCGGCAGCGAGGTGCATTGCACCTTGGAAGACCACAGCCAGCGCACCCTGGCCCTGGACAGCCAAGCCCATCTGTCGGCCGAACTGCCCCTGGGCTACCACACCCTGGCGATCGACGGCCGCACCTTCACCGTGGCCGTGGCGCCGTCGCGCTGCTACAGCCTGGCCGACAGCGTGGCGCAACCGCCCCCACGCTGCTGGGGCCTGGCAGTGCAGTTGTACAGCCTGCGCCGCAACGGCGATGGTGGCTACGGCGACTGCCTGGCGCTGGAGCAACTGGCGCGCACAGCCGCCGAGCGCGGCGCCGATGCCTTGGCAATCAGCCCGCTCCACGCCCTCTCGGCCATCGACCAGGATCACTACAGCCCCTACTCGCCGTCCAGCCGCCTGTTGCTCAATAGCCTCTATGCCAGCCCCGCGGCCCTGCTTGGCGAACGCGACGTGCGCATGGCCATTGAAGCCTGCGGGCTGGAGCAGGTGCTCGAAGAGCTAGAGCAGCGCCCCCTGGTCGATTGGCCTCGCGCCGCAAGCGCCCGCCTGCGCCTGCTTGAGGCCCTGTACAAGGGCTTCAGCCAGGGCGATCACCCACTGCGCAAGGACTTCGACAGTTACCGCGAGGCCGGCGGCCAAGCCCTGGAGCACCACTGCCGCTTCGAAGTGCTGCAGGCCCAGGCGGTGGAACATGGACTGGGCGCCGACTGGCGTACCTGGCCCAGCGCCTGGCATGACCCTTACCACCCCGAGGTCGAGGCCTTCGCCAGTGCCTACCCGGCCAAGGTCGAGTTCCACGCCTTTTGCCAGTGGCTGACCGAGCGAGGCCTGCAACGCGCACAGGAAGCAGCCCGTGGCAACGGCATGGCGGTTGGCCTGATCGCCGACCTGGCAGTGGGCGCCGACGGTGCCGGCAGCCAGGCCTGGAGCCGCCAGGACGAGTTGCTGGCCAACCTCAAGGTCGGCGCGCCACCCGACATTCTCAACCGTTCGGGGCAGGACTGGGGCATTTGTGCGTTCTCGCCCGAAGGTCTCAAGCGCAACGGCTACCGCGCCTTCATCGAGATGTTGCGGGCCAACCTTGCCCACGCCGGCGGGCTGCGCATCGACCACGTCATGGGCCTGCGCCGGCTGTGGTTGATCCCACGGGGAGCCAAACCCAGCGAGGGCGCCTACCTGAACTACCCGCTCGACGACCTGCTACGCCTGCTGGCGCTGGAATCGGTTCGGCACCAGGCGATCATCCTCGGCGAAGACCTCGGCACCGTGCCCGAGGGCCTGCGCGAACAGCTGGCCGACAAGGCCGTGCTGGGCATGCGCGTGCTGCCCTTCGAGCAGACCCAGCCTGGCCACTTCAAAGCCATTCTCGACTGGCCCGACAGCGCCCTGGCCACCACCGGCACGCACGACCTGGCCCCGCTGGCCGGCTGGCTGGAAAACCGCGACATCGACTGGAGCCATCGCCTGCAGTTGATCGATGCCGCCACCGAATTGCACTGGCGCCAAGAGCGCCAGAAAGAACACGCCGGCCTGCGCCGCACCCTGGAGGCCAACTACGGCCCATTGCCAGACAACGATGCCGTGATCGACGCCGCCATCCGCTACGTCGGCCACACCCGCGCCCCGCTGGTGCTGGTGCCGCTGGAAGACCTGCTGGGCTGCGACGAACAACCCAACCTGCCCGGCACCACCCAAGGCCACCCCAACTGGCGCCGGCGCTTCGCACTGCCAGTGCGCGAACTGCTCGACGATGAAGACGCCGCACGGCGCCTGGAGCTACTGGCCCAGGCCCGCGAGCAAGCCTGGGAGCGTGACCGATGAAGCCACTGACCGCGACCCTGCGCCTGCAATTTCACAGCGATTTCACCCTCGACCACGCGGTGCCGCTGGTGCCGTATTTTGCCCAGTTGGGCATCAGCCACCTGTATGCCTCGCCGATTCTCATGGCGCGCGCTGGCTCACGCCACGGCTACGACGTCGTCGACCCGACTCAGGTCAACCCGGAGCTTGGCGGCGAGGCCGCCCTGCAGCGCCTGGTCACGGCGCTGCGCCAGCATGGCATGGGGTTGATCCTCGACACCGTGTCCAACCACATGGCCGTGGGTGGCGCCGACAACCCCTGGTGGCAAAGCCTGCTGGCCTGGGGCCGACGCAGCCCGTATGCGGAGTTCTTCGACATCCAATGGCACTCCAGCGACCCGCTGTTGGCTGGCCAGTTACTGCTGCCCTTCCTTGGCAGCGACTACGGCGCAACCTTGAAGCAAGGCGAGATCCCGCTGACCTTCGACAAGCACCACGGCGTGCTGGAAGTAGCCCATTACGACCATCGCTTCCCGATCTGCCCGATCGACTATGGCTGGATCCTCGCGCAAAGCCCCGAACCCGCTTTGCAAGGGTTGGCCGAGCATTTCACTGCGCTGAGCGACAGTGCTCAACCGCTGGTCGATGCCCAGCCCCTGCACGCTGAATTGGCGCAGCGGGTAGCAGAGGGCGCAGACCTCGAATCGGCCCTGATCGCATTCGATAGCCGCAGCGAGGCCGGTCTCAAACGCCTGCACCTGCTGCTCGAACGCCAAACCTATCGCCTGGCCAGCTGGCGCACCGCCGCCGACGACATCAACTGGCGGCGCTTCTTCGACATCAACGAGCTGGGCGGCCTGCGGGTCGAGCGCGCAGTGGTGTTCGAGGCCACCCACGCCAAACTGTTCGAGCTGATTGAACGCGGCCTGGTGGACGGCCTGCGTATCGACCATATCGACGGCCTGGCCGACCCACGTGGCTATTGCCGCAAACTGCGCCGACGGGTCGATGGCCTGTTGGCCCGGCGGCCATTGAGCGCGGCACTGGAGCACTTCCCGATCTACGTGGAAAAGATCCTCGGGGCCGACGAGCACCTGCACCGCGACTGGCTCACCGATGGCACCACCGGCTACGAGTTCATGAACCAGGTCTCGCTGCTGCAACACGACCCAGCAGGCGAAGTGCCCCTGACCGAATTGTGGGCCAACGTCAGCGAGCGCCCGGACTTCCCCGAGGAAGTCCGCCTGGCCCGCCACCTGGTGCTCAATGCCAGCCTGGCCGGTGACTGCGAATCGGTCGCCCAGGCCTTGCTGCAAGTGGCCCGCGACAACCTGATGACCCGCGACCTGACCCTTGGCGCGATCCGCCGGGCCCTGCAGGCGCTGGTCGCGCACTACCCGGTGTACCGCACCTACTTCAACGCCTGCGGCCGCCCTGCCGAGGATGAAGCGTTCTTCCAGCAGGCCCTGGCCAATGCCCGCCAGGACCTCGGCGAGGCAGACTGGCCGCTGCTCGACCAGCTCGAACACTGGCTCGGCGGCCAGCCCTGGCGCCACCTGCCACCGGGCCGCCCGCGCAAGCACCTGCGCCATGCCTGTGTGCGCTTCCAGCAACTGACCGCGCCCAGCGCCGCCAAGGCCGTGGAGGACACGGCCTTCTACCGCAGCGCCCGGCTGCTGTCGCGCAACGATGTAGGCTTCGAGGCCGAGCGTTTCAGCGCCGGCAGCGACGCTTTTCACAACGAGGCCCAGCGGCGCCTGCGCGACTTCCCCGACAACCTGTTGGCCACTGCCACCCACGACCATAAACGCGGCGAAGACACCCGCGCCCGCTTGGCCGTGCTCAGCGAACGCGGCCCGTGGCTGGCCAGCCGCGTGGAGCATTGGCGCGAGCTGGCGGCGCCGCTGCGCACGCAACTGGACGACGGCCTGGCTCCCAGCCCTGGCGATGAGCTGATGCTGCTGCAGACGCTGCTGGGCAGTTGGCCGCTGAGCCTTGACCCACACGATGACGGCGCTCTGCGCCCGTACGCCGAGCGCCTAAGGCAATGGCAGCAGAAGGCCTTGCGCGAAGCCAAGTTGCGCAGCAGCTGGAGCGCCCCGAACGAGGCCTACGAGGCCGCCTGCGCCAGCTACATCGACGGCCTGTTGCTGGGTGACGAGAACCAGCAATTGCGCAAGTCGTTGGCCGATGCTGCCCAGCTCATCGCCTGCCCTGGCGCACTCAATGGCCTGGTCCAGGTACTGTTGCGCATGACCGTGCCCGGCGTGCCCGACCTGTACCAGGGTAACGAGTACTGGGACTTCAGCCTGGTCGACCCGGACAACCGCCGCCCGGTCGACTACGCGCTCAGGCGCCGCACCCTGGACGACGCCACGCCGCCAGCCGAGCTGCTTGCACACTGGCGCGACGGCCGCATCAAGCAAGCCCTGATCGCGCGGGTGCTGGACTGCCGCCAGGCGCATGCCGAATTGTTCCGGCGGGGCGCCTACCTGCCGCTGACGGTGCAGGGCCCGCATGCAGACAAGGTGCTGGCCTTCGCCCGCCTGGGTGACGACGAACGCGCCATCGTCGTTGCCCCACGCCTGGCCAGCGGCCTGCTCGGCGGCGCCACTACACCGTTGATCCCGGCACATAACTGGGACGACACCCGGCTGATCCTGCCGTTTGCCTTGTCGCCTGCCAACTCGACGGGACTTTTCCCCAGTGCTGCGGTCAGCCCTTCAAAGGAGCTGCTGTTGAGCGCCGTACTGTCGGAATTTCCGGTCAATGTGTTGATACAACAATCTTGAGCATCAGGAGCGTCATGATGAGTGTCGATGAGAAGCGTATCCGTGAATTTGCCTACCAGATCTGGGAATCGGAAGGTAAGCCCGTCGGTGAGGAGGAGCGCCACTGGGAGATGGCGCGCAAGCTGGCCGAGGCCGAGGCCTTGGCACCCAAGGCAGCGCCGCGCAAGAAAGCGGCGGCCAAGCCCAAGGTAGCGGCAGAGCCGGTTGCCAAGCCTGCGGCGGCGAAGAAGCCACGGGCGGTGAAAAAGCCCGCCGCCGGTTAAGCCTGCACCGGCCTCTTCGCGGGCAAGCCCGCTCCCACAGAGTCCCCACTGCCTGTGGGAGCGGGCTTGCCCCGCGAAAAGGCCCGTCCGGGAGTACATAGCCCCCTTCCACCACGGTCACTCGAGGACTGCCATGAGCCCCCGCATCCCGAAGAAAACCCGCTCAGTCGCCCCATCGCGCATTCGCGAAGGCATGCCCTTCCCCCTCGGCGCTACCTGGGACGGGCTTGGGGTCAACTTCGCCCTGTTCTCGGCCAACGCCACCAAGGTCGAGCTGTGCCTGTTCGACTCCAGTGGCGAACAGGAAATCGAGCGCATCGAGCTGCCCGAATACACCGACGAGATCTACCACGGCTACCTGCCCGACGCACACCCAGGGCTGGTCTACGGCTATCGCGTCTACGGCCCTTACGAGCCCGAGAACGGCCACCGCTTCAACCCCAACAAACTGCTGATCGACCCTTACGCCAAGCAACTGGTCGGCAGCCTGAAATGGTCCGAGGCACTGTTCGGCTACACCATCGGCCACCCCGACGGCGACCTGTCGTTCGACGAACGCGACAGCGCACCCTTCGTGCCCAAATGCAAAGTCATCGACCCGGCCTTCACCTGGGGCCGCGATCAGCGCGTGCAGATCCCCTGGGAGCGCACCATCCTCTACGAAGCGCATACCCGCGGCATCAGCATGCGTCACCCGGCGGTGCCGGAAGCACTGCGCGGCACCTTCGCCGGCCTTGCCAATGACGAGCTGCTCAAGCACATCAAGGACCTGGGCGTTTCCAGTATCGAACTGCTGCCGATCCACGCCTTCGTCAACGACCAGCACCTGCTGGACAAGGGCCTGAACAATTACTGGGGCTACAACAGCATCGCCTTTTTCGCGCCGCACCCCCGGTACCTGGCCAGCGGCAAGATCGCCGAATTCAAAGAGATGGTCGCGCACCTGCATGACGCCGGGCTGGAGGTGATTCTGGATGTGGTCTACAACCACACCGCCGAAGGCAACGAGCGCGGCCCGACACTGTCCATGCGCGGCATCGACAACGCCTCCTACTACCGGCTGATGCCCGACGACAAGCGTTATTACATCAACGATTCCGGCACCGGCAATACCCTGGACCTGAGCCACCCGTGCGTGCTGCAACTGGTCACCGACTCACTGCGTTATTGGGCCGGCGAGATGCATGTGGATGGCTTTCGCTTCGACCTGGCGACCATCCTCGGTCGTTACCACGATGGCTACAGCGAACGCCACGGCTTCCTCGTCGCCTGCCGCCAGGACCCGATGCTCAGCCAGGTCAAGCTGATTGCCGAGCCTTGGGATTGCGGCCCCGGTGGCTATCAGGTGGGCAACTTCGCGCCTGGCTGGGCGGAGTGGAACGACCGCTTCCGCGACACCGTGCGGGCGTTCTGGAAAGGTGATGAAGGCCAGTTGGCCGACTTCGCTTCGCGCATGACCGCGTCGGGCGACATGTTCAACAACCGCGGCCGGCGCCCTTATGCCTCGGTCAATTTCGTCACCGCCCACGATGGCTTCACCCTGCGCGATCTGGTGTCGTACAACAGCAAGCACAACGAGGACAACGACGAGAACAACCAGGACGGCACCGACAACAACCTGTCATGGAACTGTGGCGCCGAAGGGCCCACCGACGACCCGGAAATCATCGCCCTGCGCATGCGCCAGATGCGCAACTTCTTCGCCACCCTACTGTTTGCCCAGGGCACGCCGATGATCGTCGCCGGCGACGAGTTCAGCCGCACCCAGCATGGCAACAACAACGCCTATTGCCAGGACAGCGAGATCGGTTGGGTCAACTGGGACCTGGACGACGATGGCACCGCGCTGCTGGCCTTCGTCAAACGCCTGACCCGGCTGCGCCTGGCCTACCCGGTGCTGCGCCGTTCACGCTTTCTGGTGGGTGACTACAACGAGGCGATCGGGGTCAAGGATGTCACCTGGCTGGCGCCGGATGGCAGCGAGATGAGCGTCGAGCAATGGGAAGACCCCCATGGCCGTTGCCTGGGCATGCTGATCGACGGGCGTGCGCAGGTCAGCGGCATCGCCCGGCCAGGTGCCGAGGCGACGGTGCTGCTGATCGTCAATGCCCATCACGATACCGTGCCGTTCCAACTGCCTACCGTGCCCGAAGGCGATTACTGGAGCTGCCTGGTGGATACCGACCGGCCTGAGCTGCGCAAGGGGCAGCACTTGCCATTCGAGAGCACGTTCGAAGTGAAGGGGCGCTCGATGCTGTTGATGGTGCTGCAGCACGAGGAAGAGTGAACCTCAGGGGCCCTGATCGGTCCTTTGTCTAGGCTCTGTACGAAAAGTTTTGTGGGAGCAACTGTCTTCTTGTGGAAGCTGGCCTTGCCGGCGATGGGGCGCGTAGCGCCCCAGGCCCGGCTGTGCCGGGCATCGCCAGCAAGGCTTGCTCCTACGAATGAGCTATTTGCTCCTTCCAGGGCGTTCCGGTCTTGAGCATCGCATTTAGCCTCACTATCAATACTCGCATACACGCCACCACCGATACTTTCGCGCACTTCCCCTGGGCTCGCAGTGCTTTGTAGCGCTCGCAGAAGTCCTTGTTGTGCCGTATCACCACCCAGCAGGCCATATAGAGCGCCCGCCTGACTTGTGAGCGCCCCCCCCAGATTGAACGCTTGCCCGACTGCTTGCCGCTGTCCTGGTTGAACGGCGCAACACCGACCAAGGCAGCAATTTCCTTCTTATCCACCTGGCCCAGCTCTGGCAGCAAGGCCATCAGCTTTCCGGCAGTAATCAGACCAATTCCTTTGACTTGAGTGAGCTGTTTAACCCGGTCATCAGGCAAAGCTGCTGCCTGCTGTGCGATCTCTTGTTCCAGCGCTCGAATTTCACCCTTCAGATAGGCGATGTGTTGTTCCAACCGCAAACAAACACTGGGAGCCCGCGCCTGCTTCAGGCGCCGCTTGTCATCGTCGCGCTGTTGGACGAAGCGATCCCGCTGCATAAGCAGTTCGCGCAGCAAGGCCCGCTCGGGTGTCATCACCTGGCAAGGCCGTGGGGGCATAACTTCAGCCAGGTGAGCCAAAACAGCTGCGTCAATGGGATCGGTCTTGGCGCGTTTACCCATCGACTTGGCAAAGTCCCGGGCACGACTGGGATTGATCCGGCAAACCGGAAAATCGGCATCCTGCAGCGCTTTGAGGACATTGCACTCGTAGCCACCGGTAGCTTCGAGCAAGACCATTGAAACTGCATACCCGCCAAGCTTTTCGACGAGCAGTTGGAATCCCTTCAAGTCATTGGAAACACTGAAGTTCACCCCCTCAGGGCGGATGTGAACAGCAAGTGTGGCACTGGAAACATCGATGCCGACAGAGGAAGACATGGCCAAACCCTCTTAAACTCAAGGAGTGAGAGCGCTTTGGCTTGGCCCACGCTTGTGATTCGAGATTACGCCCCTCATCCAACTGTTCGGGCTCTCGCCAAAGTGGAACGGTGAATGGCAGCTTTTGCTCCCACACGTGCTCTGGGCACCTCGGGCTATCAGCTTGCCATTCACCGCTCTCACTTCAGATTCTATTCCCTCTCCAAGACACAAGCGGGCTTGCCCCCGATGGAGTGCGAAGCGCTCCTGTACCCGATATCAAATAGTGTCAAAGACGCCGCGAATTCAGGCTTTGCTGCCGCGTTGCGGCAGATCGCGGGGCAAGCCCGCTCCCACAACGATGGATAACCATACTTTCGTACAAAACCTAGGAGCGGGCTTGCCGGGGCGCTCCTACAGGGGTCGTGCGCGACGCTTTGACAGAGGCAACACCTACATGGGTTTCACTGCCTTCCACCGGCGCTTCATGCTGCCGCCACTGCGCGAGGCGGTACGTAGCACCCCGGCCGACATCGAACTGGCTGTTGAGGTTCGGCTCTAGCAATCATTCTTCATAGCCACGGGGCGGTAAATAGCGAACCTCGATATACCTGACTATTTAACTCGGAAAATCAGCTGCTTGAACCCATTCACAGGCCATGAACAGATCCTTCACGCTTTCTTGACGCAAGCCCCTACCTCTCCTTAGCTGAACAGTATCTAGTCGTAAAGATCTCGCGCCGGGCCTCTAGCTCGCGCCTTCGTGCGCGTTTGCGAAAGCAGGCGTGCTGGTTTGGGTCGCCCACTGTTTTTGCCGTACAGCTCGTGACAACAGGCCAGGTCCTTGGGCTGTACCACAAAAACAACGGAGATCCGCCATGAAAAGAACCTCGAATCCTTTGCGCTTCGACAGCATTTTCTGCGCGGTTTCCACGTCGCTGCTTCTGGCAACCCCGGTGGAAACTTTCGCATTCGAACTGCAGGACGACCCAACCTCCCCTAGCTTCTTGCAACAACCGGCGGTCCCGCAGCTATCGCTCGACCCGGTCAGCGCCAGCGGATTGAACATAGCGACCCTGAACGCCTTCTCGGAAAAGATGAACGAGCGCCACGGCCTCGCGGCGCCGGACCTGGTCGCCAGCCAGTGGGCGCAATTCTTCCCCGGCACCTCGCGCACCGGCGCACAGCCGCCCGACCAGCTCGAATCGCCCAGCCAGCAACTGATGATCGGCCCGGACCTGTTCTTGCGTGAAACCTCGGCGGGTAATGTGCACCGCGCGGGGATCTTCGTTGGCCACAACAACCTGCAGAGCAGCTTCAACGGCATTCGCCCGCTGTTGGGCGACAAGCAGCGCAATGCCGTGAACCTGAGTGGCGAAAGCCTGGGGGTGTACTGGAGCATGACCCATGAACGGGGCTGGCACCTGGATGCCGTGGCCATGGGCTCGCGTATCGACATCAATGGCCGCGGCGAAAGTGGCCAACGCCTGGACGACAGCGGCCATGCCATGACCTTCTCGCTGGAAGGTGGCTACCCAATCGGCCTGGGGGGCGGTTGGGTGATCGAACCCCAAGCCCAGTTGATCAACCAGCAGTTTTTCCCCGGTAGCCGGGTGCAGGAGGAGACGCTACAGGCATTCGACAGCCAGCCCAGTTGGAGCGGCCGGGTCGGTGCCAAGTTGTCCGGGCGCTACGAAGTGCGTGGCATGCCGATCGAACCCTATGTGCGCACCAACGTCTGGTATGACTTCAGCAATGCCGACGAGGTGAAGCTGGATCAGGTCGACAAGATCTCCAGCTCGCGGTACTCGACCACGGTGGAATTAGGCTTGGGGCTGGTGGCACGGGTGACACCGAACGTGGCGTTGTTTGTCAGTGCCGATTACAGCAGCGATGTGGATGACAATGACCTCAATGGGCTGATCGGTAGCCTTGGGGTGCGGATGCGGTGGTAGAGGCTGAATGTAGCGGTGCCCTTTTCGCGGGTAGCCCCGCGAAAAGGGCGTATCGGGCAAACCAAATCAGGCAGGTTTGAGGATCAATACACCCAGCGGCGGCAAGTTGAGGGCCAGCGACAGTGGTTGCCCATGGCTAGTAATTGCTTCACTTTCCACCGCCCCCAGGTTGCCCACGTTGGACCCTGCATACAGTTCGGCATCGCTGTTGAGCAGTTCTGCCCAACGCTCGCCAAACGGCACGCCAATCCGATACCCCTCACGCGGCACCGGGGTGAAGTTGGCCACCACCAGCAAGGGCTCGCCCTCACTGCTCCAGCGCAGCCAGGCGTACACGCTGTTTTGCGCATCGTCGCCGATCAGCCACTGGAAGCCCTGGGGCTGGCAATCCTGTTCGTGCAGCGCCGGCACCTCGCGGTACAGGCGGTTGAGGTCCCCGACCAGCCGCTGCACGCCCTTGTGCTCTGGGTACTGCAACAGGTACCAGTCCAGCTCGCTGTCGTGGTTCCACTCACGCCACTGGCCAAATTCACAGCCCATGAACAGCAGCTTCTTGCCCGGGTGCGCCCACATGAAGGTCAGGTAGGCACGCAGATTGGCGAACTTCTGCCAGCGATCGCCCGGCATCTTGTCGATCAGCGAATGCTTGCCGTGCACCACTTCATCGTGGGAAATCGGCAGGATGAAATGCTCGGAGTAGGCATAGATCAGCCCGAAGCTCATCTCGTTGTGATGAAAGGTGCGGTGAATCGGGTCGTTCTGGATGTAGTGCAGGGTGTCGTGCATCCAGCCCATGTTCCACTTGTAGGCAAAGCCCAGCCCGCCCTGCTGGGTTGGCTGGCTGACACCTGGCCAGGCGGTGGATTCCTCGGCGATGATCAGCGCGCCGGGGGCCTCATGCGCCGCCACACCGTTGAGGTGGCGGATGAAGTCGATGGCCTCCAGGTTCTCGCGCCCACCATGGCGGTTGGGCACCCACTCGCCAGCCTTGCGCGAGTAGTCGCGGTAGAGCATCGACGCCACGGCATCGACGCGCAGGCCGTCGATGTGGAACTGCTTGAGCCAGAGCAAGGCCGAGGCCAGCATGAAGCCGCGCACCTCGTTACGGCCAAGGTTGTAGATCAGCGTGTTCCAGTCCTGGTGGTAGCCCTCCAGGGGATTGTCGTACTCGTACAGTGCCGTGCTGTCGAAGCGTGCCAGGCCGTGTTCGTCGGTGGGGAAATGCGCCGGTACCCAGTCGAGGATCACGCCAATGCCGCCCTGGTGGCAGGCGTCGATGAAGGCGGCGAAATCTTCGGCACTGCCGTAGCGCGAGGTCGGCGCGAACATCGACAGGGGTTGATAGCCCCAGGAGCCGCCGAACGGGTGCTCCATGATCGGCATCAGTTCAATGTGGGTGAAGCCCAGCGCCTGCACATAGGGCACCAGGCGCTCGGCCAGCTCGCGCCAGTTGTAGTAACGCGCCACCTCGCCCAGGTCATCCAGCTCGCATTGCCATGAACCAACATGCAGTTCGTAGATCGACAGGGGCGCGTTGTAGGCGTGACGTTGCGCACGCTGCGCCATCCAGTCGTGGTCTTGCCAGGGGTGGCTGAGCGCACTGGCAACCTTCGACGCCGTGCTCGGCGGCAGCTCGGTGGCGCGGGCCAGCGGGTCAGCTTTCAGGGGCAACACGCCTTCTTTGCCCAGCACCTCGAACTTGTACGTTTCACCCACACCAAGGCGCGGCACGAACAGCTCCCACACCCCTGCGCTGTGGCGCAGGCGCATGGGATGACGCCGGCCATCCCAGTTGTTGAAGTCACCCACCACCGACACGCGGCGGGCATTTGGCGCCCACACCGAGAAGCACACACCGTCGATGCCATCGGCCTGCATCGGCTGAGCACCAAAACGCCCCGACAGGTCGCGGTGGTTGCCCTCGGCGAACAGGTAGAGGTCCATGTCACCCAGCTGCGGGCCGAAGCTGTACGGGTCTTCGGTCACCTGCTCGCCACCGGCCCAACCGATGTGCAGCAGGTACGGCTGTGCTTCATCCAGGTGCGCGGTGAACAGCCCAGGCAGCTTGCCTTGCACCATTTCGGCGAGCACACGCCCATCCTGGCGCGCCAGCACGCGCGCGCTCAGGGCATTGGGCAGGAACGCACGGACGAACTGCCCGCCCGCACCATCGCCATGGGGGCCTAGTACCGCAAATGGATCGGCGTGCTCGGCGCGGGCCAGGGCGTCGAGGTCCCGTTGCCGAAGGCCGCCGTTTTCACGCGTGGTTGCATTCATCTATGACTCTCCCCAGGTACTGATCAGTCCATGCAAGCCATGCAAAGGCACGGCCAGCCAATTCGGTCGATTTTCAGCTTCGTACGTGATTTCGTACGCGGCTTTTTCCAGGCAGAACAATTCAAGTGCGGCACGCTCGCCTTCGGCCTGCTGCCAGGCGTGGGGCATGGCAGCGGTGGCCAGGCCATAGGCTTCGACAAAGGCATGCCGCGACTGGTGCAGGTATTGCCTGGCAACCCGTTGCCGAGCCTTGCGCGCCGGGTCCGAAAGGTCCACCGCAGACGCGCTGCGCAGAATCATCGCAGCAGCATAGTCGAAGGATCGCAGCACGCCGCTGACATCTTTGTAAGGGCTGTGACGGGCCCGACGTTCTTCCAGTGGGCGGGCCGGTTCGCCCTCGAAATCGATCAGGTAGGCATCGCCCTGCACCACCAGCACCTGGCCCAGGTGCAGGTCGCCATGCACCCGCATCAACAGGCCACCCTGGGCCTGACGCGCGAGGTCGTCGATGTGCTGGGTAAGGCCGTCGCGCTGTTGCTGCAGGTCGTCGACCAGCGCCTGGCTGTCGCTGTCCAGGTTGTCGCGGTGCTGGGCCAGCAGGTCGAGGGCGTGGGTCAGGTCGGCACTGATCTGGCGGCTCCAGCGTTCGCTGTCCTGGGTACCGCTTGGGCGCGGCTGGAAGGCGGCATCGTCGGTCGGTGCCGCCAGCAGCAGGTGCATCTCGCCCAGGCGCTGGCCGAGCAAGGCGGCGAAACCGTCGAGTTCGGCCAGGGCATCGGTGTGGGCTTCGCTGGCCGTGCTGGACGGTTCCATCTCGTCGCGGATGGCCCGCTCCAGGGTGTTCTGGGTCCAGGCCCAGGCATCGCCCTGATTGCTCAGGTAGCCCTGGGCAATCATCAGCAGGTGCTCAGTCGCGTGCTCATCCACGCGGCTGACCCAAGCCAGCAGTGGCGAAATGTTGGTATAGCCTGCGGCTGTCAAGTAGGCGCTCATCTCAAGCTCGGGGTGAATGCCCGGGTTGACCCGTCGGATCAATTTGAGCACCACGCGGTCAGCGACCACCACCGAGCTGTTGGACTGCTCGGCGCTCAAGTAGCGCACTGGGCTGTCTTCGCTAAGGCCCAACCTGGCCAGCTGTTCGGTGCACGCGAAACGCAGCTCGCCCAGGCCATTGCCGCAGGGCAGCTGGTGGCGCTCCTGACAGGCCCGCAGCACGGCACGGATGAACGGTTCAAGGACGAACGCATCGGTGATCAGGCCAACCTGTCGGCCACGGCGCACCCGCGATAACGCCAGTTGCTGAGGCAAGGCGCTGTTGATCTGCTCTTCGGGCAACAGGCCGAACGGCAGTTGGTAATGGTTGAGCACGCCCTCGCTGAGCACTTCCAGCTCGCTGAGCAGCACCGGCGTGGTGGCCGTGCCAAAGCGCACGCCATAGCGCAGGCGAACTTGGTCGATCGGCCCTTCCTTGCCCGCGAACCAGCGCCGTTTAGGCAAGTATTGCGGCAGGATCGCGCTTTCCAGCGTTTCGCTGGAAGGCGCTTCGAGCAACTCTTCCAGGCGCTTGCGCAGCACCAGTGTGGTCAATTCGGGTAACCCCTCAGTGGCCTGGATATGCCAGCTGGGCATGCGGTCGTGCGAAGCCAGCAGGAACCAGTAAAAAGCATACGGCGGCAATGTCAGCAAAAACGGCAGCTGGCCAATCGGTGGAAAGGCGCTGCCGCCAAGCATCTCCACCGGTACTTTATCGGCGTATTGCGACAGCTCGAGTTCGGCGGCCTGGGCGGCGCGGGAAACGTTGGCCACGCAGAGAATCACTTCGCTGTTGCCGTCCTGGTCGGTGTACTCGCGCAGGTAAGCGAGGATGCGCCGGTTGCTCGGTGTGAGCATACGAATGCTGCCACGGCCAAACGCCTTCTGCTGGTTGCGCACCGCGAGCAGGCGGCGGTTCCAGTTGAGCAGCGAATGCGGGTCGTGGGACTGGGCTTCGACGTTGACCGTCTGGTAGCCGTACAGCGGGTCCATGATCGGCGGCAGCACCAGGCGCTGCGGGTCGGCGCGGGAGAACCCGCCGTTGCGGTCCGGCGACCATTGCATGGGCGTACGCACACCATCGCGGTCGCCCAGGTAGATGTTGTCGCCCATGCCCAGCTCATCGCCGTAGTACAGGGTCGGCGTGCCGGGCATCGACAGCAGCAGGCTGGTCAGCAGTTCGATGCGCCGACGGTCGCGTTGCAGCAGCGGCGCCAGTCTGCGGCGGATGCCAAGGTTGATGCGGGCGCGGCGGTCTTCGGCGTAGTAGTTCCACAGGTAGTCGCGCTCACGGTCGGTGACCATCTCCAGGGTCAGCTCATCGTGGTTGCGCAGAAAGATCGCCCACTGGCAGTTGGCGGGTATTTCCGGGGTCTGGCGCAGGATGTCGGTGATCGGGAAGCGGTCCTCCATGGCCAGGGCCATGTACATCCGTGGCATCAGCGGGAAGTGGAAGGCCATGTGGCATTCGTCGCCATCGCCCTCGCCAAAGTAAGGGCGGGTGTCCTCGGGCCACTGATTGGCCTCGGCCAGCAGCATGCGGTCGGGGTAGTTGGCGTCGATCTCGGCACGGATCGCCTTGAGCACCCGGTGGGTCTCGGGCAGGTTTTCGTTGTTAGTGCCATCGCGCTCGATCAGGTAGGGGATGGCATCCAGGCGCAGGCCATCGACGCCCAGGTCAAGCCAGAAGCGCATCACCCCGATCACCGCCTTGAGCACCTGCGGGTTGTCGAAGTTGAGGTCTGGCTGGTGCGAATAGAAGCGGTGCCAGAAGTACTGGCCGGCGACCGGGTCCCAGGTCCAGTTGGACTTTTCGGTGTCGAGGAAGATGATGCGCGTGCCGTCGTACTTCTGGTCGTCATCCGACCACACGTAAAAGTCGCGCGCCTTGCTGCCACGCTTGGCCAGGCGGGCGCGCTGGAACCAGGGGTGCTGGTCGCTGGTGTGGTTGATGACCAGCTCGGTGATCACCCGCAGGCCCCGTTTGTGTGCTTCGGCAATGAAGCGCCGGGCATCGGCCATGCTGCCGTAGTCCGGGTGCACGGCCTTGTATTCGGCGATGTCATAACCGTCGTCGCGCCGTGGCGAGGGGTAGAACGGCAGCAGCCAGAGCGTGTTCACGCCCAGTGCGGCAATGTAGTCGAGTTTGCTGATCAACCCGGCGAAGTCGCCGATGCCGTCGTTGTTGGCGTCGAAGAACGACTTGATGTGCAGCTGATAGATCACCGCGTCCTTGTACCACAGCGGGTCGTCGATGAAGGCTGCTGGTCGGGAACGCTTGGCCATGGGTGACTCCTTTCAGATCGTTCTTGAGCTTGGAGCTTGCGCGATCTCCTGCGGGAGCGGGCTTGCCCGCGAACACCGGCAAAGCCGGTGCCATTCACCGCGGTGCCTGCTTCGCGGGCAAGCCCGCTGCCACCGTTAATGGGGTATGTCGTGCTACCGGGCCTTTTCGATGCGCCAGATGCCAAACGGCTGATGCCACGGCTCGATGCGCATCCACTGGGTCTTGCCATGCCAGGTCCAGCGGTGGCCGTTCATCAGGTCTTCGCCAAGGGTGTCGGCGCTGTCGTCCAGGCCCAGCTCCCACAACGGCAGCTCGAAGCTGGCTTCCTGGGCGTTGTGCGGGTCGAGGCTGATCGCCACCAGGATGAAGTTGTCGCGCTCGGGCGTACGCTTGGCGAAGTACAGGATGTTGTCGTTCCAGCAGTTGAAGAAGGCCACGCCAAGGTGCGTTTGCAGGGCGCGGTTCTGCCGGCGAATACGGTTGAGCTGGGCGATCTCGGCAATGATGTTGCCGGGTTGGCTGAAATCACGCGGGCGGATTTCGTACTTCTCCGAGTCCAGGTATTCCTCCTTGCCGGGCAGCGGCGTGGCTTCGCACAGCTCGAAGCCCGAATACATGCCCCACAACCCTGAACCCATGGTTGCCAGCGCGGCGCGAATCAGAAAGCCCGCGCGGCCCGATGTGTGCAGGAAGTACGGGTTGATGTCCGGGGTATTGACGAAGAAGTTGGGGCGGTAGCACTGGCTCCACGGCGGCTGGTTGAGTTCTTCGAAATACTCGCGTAATTCCTTCTTGGTGTTACGCCAAGTGAAGTAGGTATAGCTCTGCGTGTAACCAACCTTGCCCAAGCGCGCCATCATCGCCGGCTTGGTGAAAGCCTCGGCGAGGAAGATCACCTCCGGGTGCCGACTACGCACATTGGCGATCAGCCATTGCCAGAACGGCAGCGGTTTAGTGTGTGGGTTGTCGACGCGGAAGGTCTTCACGCCCTCCTCGACCCAGCCGACCACTACATCGCGCAGCGCCAACCACAACGAAGGCACGGCTTCAGGGGCGTAGAAGTCGACGTTGACGATGTCCTGGTACTTCTTCGGCGGGTTTTCCGCATAGCGGACGGTGCCGTCGGGGCGCCAACTGAACCAGCCGGGGTGTTCCTTGAGCCACGGGTGGTCCTGGGAGCACTGGATAGCGAAATCGAGCGCGATTTCCAGACCGTGCTCGGCGGCGGCGGCCACCAGCCGGCGGAAGTCTTCACGGGTGCCCAGCTCAGGGTGAATGGCATCGTGCCCGCCCTCGGTGCTGCCGATGGCGTAAGGGCTGCCGGGGTCAGTGGGCTCCGCCTGCAAGGCATTGTTGCGGCCCTTGCGGTGCTTTTTGCCGATCGGATGAATGGGCGGAAAATACAGCACGTCGAAGCCCATGTCGCGGATCATCGGCAGGCGTTCGTGCACGTCGTTGAACGTGCCGTGGCGCTCGGGGCGGTCGGTGATCGAGCGCGGAAACAGCTCGTACCAACTGGCGAACTGCGCGGCCGGGCGGTCGACATCGACGGGGAATTCGCTGCTGCGGGTGAGGTAGCTGCGGTGTTCCGCCTCGGTCATCAGCCGAGAGGCTTCGGGGCCCAGCAACAGCGCCACCTGGTCATCCTGGGAGAGTGCCGGCAGCCGTGCCTGCAAGCCCTCGATCTGCTCACGCAAGAAGCCCTCGCTGCGCTCTGCGCCTTTGCCCAGCAGCAGACGGCCTTCCTCAAGCTCCAATTTGACCTCGACGCCAGCGTGGTACTTCTTCTCCAGGTCGTGGCAATAGGTGGCGAACGGGTCGATCCAGGCTTCGATGCTGAACAGGTGCGGGCCCAATTCGGTCGGCGTGAACGCGGCCAGCCACAGGTCATTGCCCGGTGAATGCATGGGCACGCAGTGCCAGCGCCGGCTGTGGGCCTGGCGCCAATTGAGCATCACGGCCAGACGGTCATGGCCGTCGCTGTAGACCTTGCTGCTGACCGCGACCGGCTGGCCGCTGATGGCCTTGGCGGCGAACATGCCGCCGTCGAGCGCAGGCTGCGTACCCTCGATCACGATGCGCGGCGCCAGCAGCGCCTGGGACAGGCTGATGGCCTGGTCCGGGTGATCGTTCGCCATGGGCACGCTTTCGAAAGGCTCGTTTCGTGACATCGGACCTTGCTCCCTTAGGCTGGTGGCGGTAAGGATTCAGAGCCGGGCACGGGCGTAGGGGTTCAAATAAATTGAGCGAACGGCAGCCCCTGACAGTCAGAGCCTGCAGCACCTCTTCATTCACCCACGCGAGGTCAGGCCATGAACATTCCCATTCCACCGGAAACCCCCGATCCCAACATCGACGACCCCAGCTTACCGCCGCCCGTGCCGGAACAAGACCCGGACGAGCTGCCGATCAAGCCAACAGTGCCGCCGACGGTGGGCGACCCGCCGAGCCAGGAGCCACCGGTGAAGGCTTAAGGATAGAGGCTTTTGCGGTGGCTGCCGGCCGCTTCAAGGGTTCACCCTGGAAGCGGCCGGCAGCCGGGACCTGTCAACCTGCAGAGAGCGCCGAAATTTCCGCCACACTGATCTCGCGCATCCTGAACTTCTGCACCTTGCCAGTCACCGTCATGGGGAACTCGTCGACAAAGCGGAAATGCCGCGGCACCTTGTAGTGCGCGATGCGCGCCTTGCACCAGCCGTGCAGCTCATCGACCGTGGCGCTGTGCCCTGGGTGCAGTTTGATCCAGGCCACAATCTCTTCGCCGTAACGGTTGCACGGGATACCGACCACCTGCGCATCGGCCACCGCCGGGTGGGTGTAGAAAAACTCCTCCAGCTCGCGTGGGTAGATGTTTTCGCCCCCCCTGATAATCATGTCCTTGTTGCGCCCGACAATGCGCACATGGCCGTGCTCGTCCATCACCGCCAGGTCGCCCGAGTGCATCCAGCCGGCCGGGTCGATGGCATCCGCCGTGGCCTGCGGGTTGTCCCAATAGCCGAGCATCACGCTGTAGCCCCGCGTGCACAGCTCGCCGATTTCACCTCTGGGCACGATGCAACCGTCGGCATCCACCAGTTTGTTCTCCAACTGCGGCTGGGTACGCCCGACTGTGGTCACGCGCAGTTCAAGCTCGTCGTCCGGGCCGGTCTGCAGCGACACCGGGCTGGTTTCGGTCATGCCATAGGCAATCTGCACTTCGGCCATGTGCATCTGGTCGATGACCCGGCGCATCACTTCGATCGGGCAAGTGGCACCGGCCATGATGCCGCTGCGCAAGGTGGAGAGGTCCATGCCCTGACGTGACGGGTGGTCGAGCATCGCGATGAACATGGTGGGCACGCCGTACAGGATGCTGGCGCGCTCCTCGGCCACGGCGCGCAGGGTGAGCTCAGGGTCAAAAGCGTCGTTGGGGTAGACCATGGTGCTGCCATGGGTGATGCAGCCGAGGTTGGCCATGACCATGCCGAAACAGTGGTACAGCGGCACCGGGATCACCATGCGGTCGGCGCTGGTCAGGCCCAGGCTCTCGCCGACCATGAAACCGTTGTTGAGGATGTTGTAGTGGCTGAGCGTGGCGCCCTTGGGCGCGCCAGTGGTGCCAGAGGTGTACTGGATATTTACCGGCTGGTCGAACTGCAGGCTCTGCTGGCGGGCCGTGTAGGCCTCGACCGTGGTCTGCCCAGCCCGCTCGGCCAGCGCCTGCCAGGGCAGGAAGCCAAGCGGTGGCTGGGCAGCCAGGCTGATCACCCCGCGCAGTTCGGGCAGGTTTTCATTGGCGAGCTCACCGGGGGCTACGGTTGCCAGCGCTGGCACCAGCTGCTGGACCATGGCGTGGTAATTGGACGTCTTGAACGCATCGGCGCACACCAGCCAGCGGCAACCGGACTGGCGCAGCACATACTCCAGCTCGCCCACGCGGTAGGCCGGGTTAATGTTGACCAAGATCGCGCCGACCTTGGCGCTGGCCAGTTGCAGGATGCACCACTGGGCGCAGTTGGGCGACCAGATGCCGACCCGATCGCCGGTGTTCACACCCAGGGCCATCAAGGCGCGGGCATGCACATCGACCTGTTCGGCCAACTGCTGCCAGCTGTAGCGCAGGCCCTGGTGGCGCGACACCAACGCTTCGTTATCGGCGTAGCGGGCCACAGTGGCATCGAAGGCCTGGCCGATGGTCAGGGTCAGCAAGGGTCGGTCCTGGCGACCGCGGGTATAGCTCGGTTGACTCATGGGTGTCCCTTCTTGTGGTTGTTCTGGGCACGACTGAAGCAAGCGGGGGATACTCTGGCGCACATTTACGTTTGCGTAAAGGTGATGAGGCGATTGACAGTGACTGAAGGCAGGTTTACGTTAACGTAAAGGTGACGAACGACACCGCCCATAGGCTCAAGCCGACCCCTGTGGGAGCGGGCTTGCCCGCGAATGCGATCACTCAGGCAATGACGGTGGTCCTGCTGACGCATTCGCGGGCAAGCCCGCTCCCACAGGGGTCGGCGGCGAACCCATGAGCTACGGTGTTACCCCATTTCAAGAACAAGAAGGTGCCCACACATGCATTACCCCTCTCTGAATTTCGCCCTGGGCGAAACCATCGACATGCTCCGTGACCAGGTGCGCACCTTCGTCGCCGCCGAACTGGCGCCACGCGCCGCGCAAATCGACCACGACAACCTGTTCCCCGCCGACATGTGGCGCAAATTCGGTGACATGGGCCTGCTGGGCATCACCGTGTCGGAAGAATACGGCGGCGCCGGCCTGGGCTACCTCGCCCATGTGGTGTCGATGGAAGAAATCAGCCGCGGCTCGGCCTCGGTGGCGCTTTCCTACGGCGCGCACTCCAACCTCTGCGTCAACCAGATCAACCGCAACGGCACCCATGAGCAAAAGCTCAAGTACCTGCCCAAGCTGATCAGCGGCGAACACATCGGCGCCCTGGCCATGAGCGAGCCCAACGCCGGCTCCGACGTGGTCTCGATGAAACTGCGCGCCGAAAAACGCGGCGACCACTACGTGCTCAACGGCAGCAAGACCTGGATCACCAACGGCCCCGACGCCAACACCTACGTGATCTACGCCAAGACCGACCTGGACAAGGGTGCGCACGGCATCACCGCGTTCATCGTCGAACGCGACTGGAAAGGCTTCAGCCGCAGCAACAAGTTCGACAAGCTGGGCATGCGTGGCTCCAACACCTGCGAGCTGTTCTTCGATGACGTCGAAGTGCCCGAAGAGAACATCCTCGGCCAGCTCAACGGCGGCGTGCGCGTACTGATGAGCGGCCTGGACTACGAGCGCGTGGTGCTCTCCGGCGGCCCGACCGGCATCATGCAAAGCTGTATGGACCTGGTGGTGCCCTACATCCACGACCGCAAGCAGTTTGGCCAGAGCATCGGCGAGTTCCAGCTGATCCAGGGCAAGATCGCCGACATGTACACCCAGCTCAACGCCAGCCGCGCCTACCTGTATGCCGTGGCCCAGGCCTGCGACCGTGGCGAGACCACCCGCAAAGACGCCGCCGGGGTCATCCTGTACACCGCCGAACGCGCCACGCAAATGGCCCTGGAAGCGATCCAGATTCTGGGCGGCAACGGCTACATCAACGAATTCCCGGCTGGCCGCCTGCTGCGCGACGCCAAGCTGTACGAAATCGGCGCCGGCACCAGCGAAATCCGCCGGATGCTGATTGGCCGCGAACTGTTCAACGAAACCCGCTGAGCACAAGGGACGGGCGCACATGGCTACCTTGCATACCCAGATCAACCCGCGTTCGGCGGAGTTCGCCGGCAACAGCGCGGCCATGCTCGAACAGGTTCAGGCCCTGCGTGGCCTGCTTGCGCACATCGCCCAGGGCGGCGGGCCCAAGGCCCAGGAGCGGCATACCTCGCGCGGCAAACTGCTACCGCGTGAGCGTATCGACCGCCTGCTGGACGCAGGCTCACCCTTCCTCGAAATCGGCCAACTGGCCGCCCATGAGGTGTATGGCGAAGACGTGCCCGCCGCGGGCGTGATTGCCGGCATTGGCCGGGTCGAAGGCGTGGAGTGCATGATCGTGGCCAACGATGCCACGGTCAAAGGCGGCTCCTACTACCCCCTGACCGTCAAGAAGCACCTGCGCGCGCAAACCATCGCCCTGCAGAACCGCCTGCCCTGCCTCTATTTGGTGGACTCCGGCGGCGCCAACCTGCCCCGCCAGGACGAAGTGTTCCCCGACCGCGAGCACTTCGGGCGGATTTTCTTCAACCAGGCCAACATGAGCGCGCTGGGCATCCCGCAGATCGCCGTGGTCATGGGCTCGTGCACCGCCGGTGGCGCTTATGTACCCGCCATGGCCGACGAAGCGATCATGGTCCGTCAGCAAGCCACCATCTTCCTGGCTGGCCCGCCGCTGGTGAAGGCCGCGACCGGCGAGGTGGTGAGTGCCGAAGACCTCGGCGGCGCCGATGTGCACTGCCGCATCAGCGGCGTGGCCGACCATTACGCCGACAATGACGAACACGCCCTGGCCCTGGCCCGGCGCAGCGTGGCCAACCTCAACTGGCACAAGCTGGGCAAACTGCAGTGCCAGGCGCCCATCGCCCCGCTGTACGCCGCCGATGAGCTGTACGGCGTGGTGCCAGCCGACGCCAAGCAACCGTTCGACGTGCGCGAGGTCATCGCCCGCCTGGTCGATGGCTCGGTGTTCGATGAATTCAAGGCCCTGTTCGGTACCACCCTGGTGTGCGGCTTCGCCCACCTGCACGGCTACCCGATCGCGATCCTGGCCAACAACGGCATCCTGTTCGCCGAGGCCGCGCAAAAAGGCGCGCACTTCATCGAGCTGGCCTGCCAGCGCGGCATCCCGCTGCTGTTCCTGCAGAACATCACCGGCTTTATGGTCGGCAAAAAGTACGAAGAAGGCGGCATCGCCAAGCACGGCGCTAAACTGGTGACTGCAGTGGCCTGCGCCCAAGTGCCGAAGTTCACGGTGATCATCGGTGGCAGCTTCGGTGCCGGCAACTATGGCATGTGCGGCCGCGCCTACGACCCGCGCTTGCTGTGGATGTGGCCCAACGCGCGCATCGGCGTGATGGGTGCCGAGCAAGCCGCTGGCGTGCTGGCCCAGGTCAAGCGCGAACAAAGCGAGCGCAGCGGCCAGCCGTTCAGCGCCGAAGACGAAGCCAAGCTCAAGCAGCCGATCCTCGACCAGTACGAGCACCAGGGCCACCCCTACTACTCCAGCGCCCGGCTGTGGGACGACGGCGTCATAGACCCGGCGCAAACCCGCGACGTGCTCGGCCTGGCGTTGTCCGCCGCGCTGAACGCCCCGATCGAACAGAGCCGCTTCGGCATTTTCCGGATGTGACCCATGAGCGATTTCAGCACCCTTGAAGTGGTCAAGGACCCTCGCGGCTTCGCCACCTTGTGGCTCAGCCGCGAAGACAAGAACAACGCCTTCAACGCCCAGATGATTCGCGAGCTGATCGTTGCCCTTGCCCAGATCGCCGAAGACAGCAGCCTGCGCTTCCTCGTGCTGCGTGGCCGGGGTCGGCATTTCAGCGCCGGCGCCGACCTGGCCTGGATGCAACAGTCCGCGCAACTGGACTTCAACACCAACCTCGATGACGCCCACGAGCTGGGCGAGCTGATGTACGCCCTGCACCGGCTCAAGGCACCGACCCTGGCCGTGGTGCAAGGCGCAGCCTTTGGCGGCGCCTTGGGCCTGATCAGTTGCTGCGACATGGCCATCGGCGCCGAAGACGCCCAACTGTGCCTGTCGGAAGTGCGCATCGGCCTGGCCCCGGCAGTCATCAGCCCGTTCGTGGTCAAGGCCATCGGCGAACGCGCCACGCGCCGCTATGCCCTGACCGCCGAGCGCTTCAGCGGTGTGCGTGCTCGTGAACTGGGCCTGCTGGCCGAGGTGTACCCCGCCCAGGACCTGGATGCCCAGGTCGAAGCCTGGGTGGCTAACCTGCTGCTCAACAGCCCGCAAGCCCTGCGCGCCAGCAAAGACCTGCTGCGCGAGGTCGACGACGGCGAGCTCAGCCCTGCCCTGCGCCGCTACTGCGAAAACACCATCGCCCGCATCCGCGTCAGCGCCGAAGGCCAGGAGGGCCTGCGCGCCTTCCTCGAAAAGCGCCGCCCTGCCTGGCAAACCGACGACAACAAGGAGCCGCGCCCATGAGCCGCACCCCGTTGACCACCCTGCTGGTCGCCAACCGCGGTGAAATTGCCTGCCGGGTGATGCGCACCGCCAAGGCCATGGGCCTGACCACCGTCGCCGTGCACAGCGCCACCGACCGTGACGCCCGGCACAGCCGCGAAGCCGATATCCGCGTCGACCTCGGCGGCACCAAGGCCGCCGAAAGCTACCTGCTGGTCGACAAACTGCTGGCCGCCGCCAAGGCCAGCGGCGCCCAGGCCATCCACCCAGGCTATGGCTTTCTTTCGGAAAACGCAGGCTTTGCCCGCGCCATCGAAGAAGCTGGGCTGATCTTCCTCGGCCCACCGGCCAGCGCCATCGATGCGATGGGCAGCAAGTCGGCGGCCAAGGCCCTGATGGAAGCCGCTGGCGTGCCCTTGGTTCCGGGCTACCACGGTGAGGCTCAGGACCTGGAAACCTTCCGCGCCGCCGCCGAACGCATCGGCTACCCGGTGCTGCTCAAGGCCAGCGCCGGTGGCGGCGGTAAGGGCATGAAAGTGGTCGAGGACGAAAGCCAGCTGGCCGACGCGCTGGCCTCGGCGCAGCGTGAGGCGCAGTCGTCGTTTGGCGATGCACGCATGCTGGTGGAAAAGTACGTACTCAAGCCGCGTCACGTGGAAATCCAGGTGTTCGCCGACCAGCACGGCAATTGCCTGTACCTCAACGAACGTGACTGCTCGATCCAGCGCCGCCACCAGAAAGTGGTCGAAGAGGCCCCCGCCCCCGGTCTGTCGCCAGCGCTGCGCCAGGCCATGGGCGAGGCCGCAGTGCGCGCCGCCCAGGCCATCGGTTATGTGGGTGCGGGCACGGTGGAATTCCTGCTCGATGCCCGTGGCGAGTTCTTCTTCATGGAGATGAACACCCGCCTACAGGTTGAACACCCGGTCACCGAAGCCATCACCGGCCTCGACCTGGTGGCCTGGCAGATCCGTGTGGCCTGCGGCGAGGCATTGCCGATCACGCAAGAGCAGGTGCCGCTGATCGGCCACGCCATCGAAGTGCGCCTGTATGCCGAAGACCCGGCCAACGAGTTTCTGCCGGCCACTGGCACGCTGACACTGTACCGCGAGTCGGCGCCGGGTGAAGGGCGCCGGGTCGACAGCGGGGTCAGCGAGGGGGATGTGGTGTCGCCGTTCTACGACCCGATGCTGGGCAAGCTGATTGCCTGGGGCGAAGACCGCGAGCAGGCGCGCCTGCGCCTGTTGGCGATGCTCGATGAATTCGCCATCGGCGGTTTGAAGACCAACATTGGCTTCTTGCGGCGCATCCTCGCCCACCCCGCGTTTGCCGATGCCGAGCTCGACACCGGGTTCATCCCGCGTCATCAGGCCGTTTTGCTGCCCGCTTCACAACCGCTGCCAGCGCCCTTCTGGGAGGCGGCGGCCGAAGCCTGGCTGCAGGGCCAGGCGGGCCAGCAACGGGACGACGACAACCGCTCGCCGTGGGCTGAGCGCAACGGCCTGCGCCTGGGCCTGCCGGCGCGCAGCAGCCTGCATCTGGCCAGTGCCGGGCAGGATCAGGCGGTGGCCCTCGAACGCAGCGCGCCGTCCACCTGGCAGCTTGATGGCGAGCACCTGGTGCACGATCAGGCTGGCGTGCGCCGTCAGCACCTGGCGCTACGCCGCGGCGGCACGCTGTACCTGCGCTGGGATGGCGAAATGCACGCCATCCAAGCCTTCGACCCAATTGCCGAAGCCGAGGCCAGCCACAGCCACCAAGGTGGCCTGGGCGCGCCCATGAACGGCAGTATCGTGCGGGTGCTGGTCGAGCCGGGCCAGGTGGTTGAGGCGGGTACGGCGCTGGTGGTGCTGGAGGCCATGAAGATGGAGCACAGCATTCGCGCGCCACATGCCGGGACGGTGAAGGTGTTGTTCTGCCAGGAAGGGGATATGGTCAGCGAAGGGACGGTGCTGGTCGAGCTGGTAGAGTGAGGTAACTGGGGCCGCACTGCGGCCCCAACAATCTAGAAGGACCCATGCACCCGCACAACCACCCCCAGAAATTCGCAGCCGTCTTCACACAGCAATGCAGGGTAGTTGCTGTTCAAGGCCTTCAGATACCGCTGCCCACCTTCCTCAGCCAACTCACGGAAAATCGCCGGTTTGCCCGGCTGACGAGCGATAACCAAACGCCCCGGCTCAACCTCCACGCCTGGGTCGACCAGCATCCGCATACCCTGCGGCACACTGCGGCCACTGACTGCACTCATCGCATCGTTTTCAACAGTCAGCCAGAACGCCTTGCCCTTGGCCATGTAGTCCGTCTGCTCAAATACGCCAGTCTCTGCTGCTTCTAGCTCCCCCCAACCCAGCACCGGGTAGCGGAAACACACGATGTATTGCATGAGGTCCAGGTCATCATCGGTGTCATCCACTTCATAGCTGCCGCGCTCCTCACCGACCTGACCCAGAATGCGCAATTGCAAGCTGACGTTGTAGTGGGGCATGCCAAGCTCGACGAACGTGCGGTTCATCGACTCGATCTTCGGCTGACGCCGCTTGTTCACCCAATGCCCTACGCTGCCCTGAGACACGCCAACGCGTTCGGCAAGTTGTTCTTGAGTGAGCCCAAGCTCCTCCATCCGGTCACGGACGAGGGCAATCCATTTATCCATATTCATCGCTGGCACGATACGGACTGCCTTCAGGCGCTCAATAAACATTCTGTATTATTTATCAGAAAGCGTGAAAATACTTTAGGTATTAGTATCGGCCTGAACCTTTTCCCTATTGGCATTCGCAGGTATCAGGATGAAACCACCGACAAATGACGAAACAGATCTCGACAGCGAAGCGGCCCGCCGCGCCCTCGACTACTACCTCAACCCCAACCCCCCGCGCCCCAGCATCGAGAACAAGATCTGGACCCTCCACGAAGGCGTAAGCGGTGAGCAAGCCCAGGAACACGCCATCGCCCTGCTCCGCTGCGCCGCCGCCACCGCACAGGAAACCGCCGTCCATCAGCAAGGCACCCAGCGCGAGCTGACCTTCGCATTGATGCACATGATGGACATGGCGCGCGCCCTGCTGGAGCACAAGCGCCCCGTGTAGACGGGGTGTAGGTAAAAACGAAGGGAGAGACGTGACGGCCGGGTAACGGCAAAGGCCCCGATTGCCGGGACAAGGAAGCGCATCGGTAGAACTTTTTTACCGAATTAGCGAAAATTCATTTGACTGGCAAATGATAACGATTATTATTGCACTCAGCTGATCGCGAGATCTGCTGGATAACCTGGAGCTTAGGTCGCTCTCAGATTATCTCCTCATCAGGCTAATCACGGTTTTTGACCCGGCTTTTTGCCGGGTCTTTTTTTTGGCTCTTCAGGCTAATGAAGATCGTGAATGGCCGGCATGATAGCAAAAGTGTGTCAGACCGTGAACGCTCATTACAAAACTTTGCGGAATCAGCACTTGAGAATCAATCTCGTTTCGCCTACGCTGATGACGCATCAAGGAAGATGCCCCCACACCTCCCCTTTTGAGCAAGGAGCTGTCCATGACACGTCTGCTGCTGCCCCTTGAGCACCCATCGCCAACCACCGAGCACGATGCTGACACCGCCCTGTTACATGACCTGAAACGGCTGCCCCGGCGCGTCCAGCAAGTGTTTCTGCTCAATCGCCTCGACCAACTGGATTTTGCCGGTATCGCTGCCCGGCTCGACCTGCCATTGGCGAGCATTGAGCGCCATATGAACCAGGCGCTGCAAGCAGGCCGCTCGCGCCGGGATGTGCTGGCGAGTATTGCCGGGCAATGGTACGTACGCCTGCAGAGCCCCCAGGTGACCGCCTGCGAGCGCATCGACTTTCGCCGCTGGCTGGATGCGGACCAAGCCAACTTGCTGGCGTTTCACGACACCGAACTGCTTTGGCGTAGCCTGCTGGCGCCAGCACGGCAGCTGGGTCAGGACGGTTGGTACCGGCAAGGTCGCGCGGCGCTGTCGTTAGGTGGGTGTTCGATTGCAGTGGGCCTTGGCATGGCTGCATTGGTGCTGTTCGGCTTTTGGGCCTGACAACGCATCAGCACCGCGAATCACACAAAGACGTACACCACCCCCCAAACAGGCACCGCCGTCGCCAATCCGACCGCCAGCCGCGGCCAGTAAGGCAGCAGCATCACCAATAGCATCCCCGACAACGACATCACGCCCAACCAGGCCACCGGCCCCATGGCCCAACCCCAGGCTTGCGCGCACAGCAGCAGGCTGGCCAGCAACGCGAGCCACCCCATGCCACGCAACCCCACGCGCAATGCACGTGGACAGGCCCGCTGCCATACCTGCTTGTAATGCCTTTCCAGCCCCTGGCACAGGCCGAGCATGCCGAGGTAGGCGAACACTACGCCACCTGTCATCCACATCATCATGCGCCCGCCTCCAGGTTACGCCCCGCCTTGACCTTGACGGGCGCCGGCACCGCTTGGTGCACTCGCCACGCCACCAGCCCCAACAGCATGCCCAGTACCAGGGCGCTGACCACAACCCCCAGGCGCATCGCATCCCCCACGCTGCCAAGCGCTCCCAAGCCAATGCACAGCATCGCCGCCATTACCAGTTGCTCGACCCAGGCCCGCTTCGCCGGCCTGACGCCAGCGTGCAACAACGCCAACAACCACACCCCGAAGAACGCGCGCACTTCCCAGCTTTCTCGTTGCACCAGTTCAACCGGCAGCACGCGGCTGGCCCACAGCAGGCCTACGCAGGCCAGCAGCAATCCGCTGATGAAGCCGACGTTGCACACTTCGGCCACCCGGAACCACCGCCGCGCCGAAACCTGGGTCGTGGCGCTGGCATACTTGCGCCCGCGCTTGACGCAAAACAGCACCAGCCCGCTGGCAATCATCACGCAGCTGACCAGCCCGCAGATGAAGTACAACCAGCGCATCGGGTAACCGCCGAACTGGGCAAAGTGCAGGCCGACCATTACCCGCTGGGTCAGAGGGGCCGCACGCCATTGCGGTACATCGCTGAGCAGCTCACCGCTGACGCCGTCGAAGACCATCGCCTGGCCCTTGGCGAGGGCGATACGGTTACCCAGCTCGGGGCGGATCTCGATGCGCGCACCGGCCGTGTTGGGGTTGCGGATGTTGAGGCCGCCAAGCGGCCCCAGCCGGGCCTCGGCCTGGGCCAGCAGCGGTGCCACATCCACCAGCTCGCCCGGTTGCCTGGCCTGGTGCCGTGGCTGCTCCAGGCGGGCATTGCCTTGCGCCTGGAAGTAAGCGCGGGTGTCGCCCTCGAACAACGCATCGACCCCTGCCGGGATGTAGATGAGCATGAAAATCACCAGCCCGGTGTAAGTGATCATCAGGTGGAACGGCAGCAACAGCACGGCGCTGGCATTGTGAAAGTCCAGCCACGAGCGCTGGCCCTTGTTGGGCCTGAAGGTAAAGAACTCCTTGAAGATCTTCTTGTGAATCACGATGCCGGTGACCAGTGCAGCCAGCATCACCAGCGCCAGCGCACCGACCACGAAGATGCCCCAGTTGCGCGGCAGGTCGAGGGTGAAATGGAAGCGGAAAAAGAAGTTGCCGCCGACGCTGTCACGCACCTCGATGGCCTCGCCGGTGCGTGGGTCGAGCTGCACGCCACCGCCATGGCGACGCTCGCCGGTGGACACGCGCAAGCCTGGCGAGCGCTCGGTGGGCAGGCTGATGCCCCAGTTGCCGGCCTGCGGTTCGTGGGCCTGCAGGTAGGCAACGGCCCGGCGCGCGGCATCGGCCTGAGACACCTCTGTTGCCGGGATCTCCGGCTGCATCCAGTGATCGAGTTCCTTGTCGAACACTGCCAGGGTACCGGTGACGAAGATCGCGAACAGCAGCCAGCCGAAAATCAGCCCGCCCCAGGTGTGCAGCCAGGACATCGATTGGGTGAAGGTGTTCTTCATGCCAGCCACCCCAGTGCCTGCGGCCAGAAACCGATCAATGCCAGCGGTGCGGCGAGGGCCAGCGGCGCCCAGGCGCGCACGGCGTCTCGGCTGGCAAAGGCCCAGAGGATTGCGCCGGTGTAGAAGATGAAGGCTGGCAGGGTCGCGACGATCACCGCGTCGGCGGGCGACAGCGGCAACAGCCGCGCCAGGCAGGCACTGGCGGCGTAGCTGAACGCGTAGCCGCCGAGCAGTGCGGCCGTGCTGCGGGAGAGGATCTGCAGCCAGGCGGGGGCTTGGATCATCGGGTATCCCTCAAGGATCATGGTTGGGGCTGCTGTGCAGCCCCAATACTCAGAAGGAAATGTTCAAGGAAGCAAACACCGCACGACCCGGCTGGTTGTAGGTGTTGGCCCCCGAGCTGCTGGCATTGCCACCGCGCAGGATCTGCTTGTCGAACACGTTGTTCACACCCACCCGCACGTCATAGTTGGCGTTGAACTTGTAGCCCGTGCTCACGTCCACCAGGCCGTAGGCTTCCACGTCCTGCTGCGCATCCTGGTCGTAGTTTTGCTGGGTGCGGTAGTTGTAGGTCGGCGACTTCTGCTTGCCGAAATAAGTGCCTGCCACCTGGAACGACAGCTTGTCGGTGGCGCGCCAATCGAGGGTGGTATTGACCGTGTACTCCGGGATCACCGACAGCGGCTCGCCTGTCTCGCGGCTGTCGTTGTCGAGCATCCAGGTCAGGTTGGTGTTCCAGTCCAGGGTTGGGGTCAGCTCGATGAAGAAGTTGCCCTCGATACCTTCCACACGTGCTTCGCCAGCGTTCTCCCACTGGGTCACGCGGCGGCCGCTGTTGATGGTGTAGAGCACATCGGTGTCGCCGATGATCTTGTTCTTGTAATCGTTGCGGAAGTAGGTGGCGCTGGTACGCCAGGTGCCACGGTCGTACAGCAGCCCGATCTCTTTGTTGACGCTGATTTCAGGCTTGAGGTCGGCGTTACCCTGCAGGTAGCAACCACCGGAGTTGCCCTGCTGCACGCTGCACCCGTTACCACGGCTGTAGAGCAGGTAATTGGGGTTGGACTGGTACAGGTTCGGCACCTTGTAGGCCCGAGCGATACCGCCCTTGACCGACAACGCATCGGTCAGCTTGTGCGACAGGTTCAAGCTAGGGCTGAAGTTGTCACCGAACGTCTCGTGGTGGTCAAAGCGCAGGCCCGGGGTGACAGTGGTGTCACCGACAATGATGTTGTCTTCGACGAACAGCGCGTAGCTCTTGGCGGTCATCTTCGAGTTGCTGCGGTCAAAGCCACTGATCGCGTCATTGCCACCGCCGCTCGGGTCGAAGCTCTGCGGGCGGAACGAGCCCTGATCATTGAGCGACTCGTACAGGTATTCACCGCCCAGGGTCAGCACATGTTCGGTGCTGCCCATGGCGAATGGCAGGTTCACTTCGCTGCTCAGGCGGGTATTGCGCAGCCGCGACATGGCCGCGCCGCTATCGTTGATCGCGCCTTCCGGGCCACCGGCCAGGCCTTCGTTAAGGCGCCAGTTGCGCACGTATTCATAGGCCAGCGTGGTCTTGCTGGTGCCCCAGGCGAAATCACCCAGGTGGGTCAGGTCGTAGGTGTTGCGCTGCATCACGTTGGTCTCGTGGCCATACAGGCTGGAGATCAGATCGACATTGCTGCCACCGTTGCTGTTCATGGTGTCGCCAGCATAAATGTTGCCTTGGCGGCTGTAGCCGGCGCTGGCTTCGAGGCGGTGCTCGTCATTGAGCTTCCAGCTCAACAGGCCGTTGATGTCCTTGTTGCGCACGCCTTCGCGGCCGGCCGACAGGGCACTGTTGGCATGGCTGGCGTTGATGTCCAGGTCGTCGGCGTCGGTCTTGGCCAGGCCACCGTACAAGCGGAACCCCAGGTTTTCGGTGAGGCCGCCGCCAAGGTTGAAGTTGGCACGGCGGCTGGCGCCCTCGGCGCTGTCTTCGGGCATCTGCGTGTACAGGCTGACGCTGCCTTTGAGTTCATCGGTCGGGCGCTTGGTGATGATGTTGACCACCCCCCCCATGGCACCTGAGCCGTAGCGTGCGGCGGCAGGGCCACGCAGGATCTCGATGCGCTCGACCGCTTCGGCCGGCACCCAGTTGGTTTCACCACGGGTGTCGCGGTCGCCGTTCCAGCCGTAGCGCACGGCGTTACGTGCGCTGGAGGGCTTGCCGTCGATGAGGATCAAGGTGTTTTCCGGCCCCATGCCGCGCAGGTCGATCTGCCGGTTGTTGCCGCGTGCGCCGCTGGCACTGTTGCCGGTCAGGTTGACCCCGGGCTCGCGACGGATCAGTTCAGACAGGTCATTGGCTGGGGGATGACGCTTGATGTCTTCTTCGGTGATGATCGACGAACCCAGGGCCTGCCGCGCTTCGCGCTCGGCGGTGACGAGGGTGTTCTGGATGACCAGGGCCTTTTCAGGCGCAGCCACTTCCAGCATTTCACCCGCGCGTGGCTCTTCGGCCTGAGCGGCGGTCGCGACCATGGCCGGCGACGCCAGCGCGACGAACGCCAGGGCCAGGCTGTTGGGTGAAGTTCTGGATTGCATCGGTACATCTCCTGCGATTCATGAGCAAAAAGGCACATCCCTGCCAGGAAGCCGGAGAGCCCTCGCCCACCGGCCTCACAAACACAAAGTGGGGCCAATAGGGTTGGTAAATATAGTGATTCTCAAATGAGTTTAAATCTTATTTACGAAACTTACATGTTTGTAACGGAACTTTGCTGAAACGCCCGCGCGTGCCCTACTCTGTCGCGGCTTGTTTGCCACTTCGAGACCCTGTGTTCATGCTCCCAGCCGCATTGATTTTCCTGTTTACCCTCACCCTGGTCATCTGGCAGCCCAAAGGCCTGGGCGTTGGCTGGAGCGCCACTTTCGGTGCTGTGCTCGCCCTGCTGTGCGGGGTGGTATCGCTGCACGACATCCCCACGGTCTGGGCCATCATCTGGAACGCCACGGCCACGTTCATAGCCCTCATCATCATCAGCCTGCTGCTGGACGAGGCCGGCTTCTTCGAGTGGGCGGCGCTGCATGTGGCGCGCTGGGCGCGGGGTGACGGGCGCCGCCTGTTCGCCTTCATGGTGTTACTGGGGGCAGCCGTGTCGGCGCTGTTCGCCAATGACGGTGCGGCATTGATCCTCACTCCGATCGTCATGTCGATGCTGCTGGCGCTGCGCTTCTCGCCTGCCGCGACCCTGGCCTTCGTCATGGGCGCGGGCTTCATCGCCGACACCGCCAGCCTGCCACTGGTGGTGTCGAACCTGGTGAACATTGTCTCGGCGGACTACTTCGACCTGGGTTTCAATGCCTATGCCTCGGTCATGGTGCCGGTGAACCTGGTGGCGGTAGCGGCCACGCTGTTGGTCTTGCGGCTGTACTTCGGCCGCGACATCCCGCTGCGCTACGCCACTGACGAGCTCAAGATGCCGGCCCTGGCGATCCGCGACCGCGCTACCTTCCGTGTCGGTTGGGTTGTGCTGCTGGCGTTACTGGCCAGCCTGTTCGTGCTCGAGCCTTTGGGCATCCCGGTCAGTGCCGTGGCTGCGGCCTGCGCGGCCGTTCTGTTCGCCGTCGCCGCCCGTGGTCATGTGATTTCCACACGCCGCGTGCTGCGTGAAGCGCCGTGGCAGATTGTGGTGTTTTCACTGGGGATGTATCTGGTGGTCTACGGGTTGCGCAATGCCGGCTTGACCGACTCGCTCGGCAGTGTGCTGAACTGGCTGGCCGGGCATGGCGTGTGGGCGGCTTCGTTGGGTACCGGCCTGATTGCCGCGCTGTTGTCGTCGGTGATGAACAACCTGCCCAGCGTGCTGATCGGTGCGCTGTCGATTCATGCCAGCGAGGCGCAGGGTGTAGTGCGCGAAGCGATGATCTATGCCAACGTCATTGGCTGTGACCTGGGGCCCAAGATCACCCCGATCGGTAGCCTGGCAACGCTGTTGTGGCTGCATGTGCTGGCGCGTAAAGGGGTCAGCATCGGCTGGGGGTACTACTTCAAGGTTGGGGTGCTGCTGACGGTGCCGGTGTTGCTGGTGACGTTGGCGGCTTTGGCGGTGCGGTTGAGTATTTGATAATGCTTGGGGCTGCTTCATCAACAACCAACTGATACAACCTCACGCTTCTTCATCTCGACCAAGCCAAGCAAAATCCCTACGTCAAAGACGTGGGGATGCAGATTGCAAAGGAGCTTACCTATGCCCCTGACTGAAAAAGAGCTGATGTTGCGCGATGCCACTCGCAACATCGGCGAAGAACTACTGGAATCCATCCGGGATGTGAAGGCTGGCCGCTACGGCGCTGTACGCCAGGTGGAAGTGACCGAAGCAGCCGAAGCCCGGAACAGAACCGGGCTGTCACAGCTCAAGTTTGCGCAGTTGCTGGGCGTCTCGGTGCGAACACTTCAAGAGTGGGAACAAGGCCGTCGCATCCCATCTGGCGCCGCCCGATCTCTCCTGCATATCGCAGCGTCTCGTCCAGACGTATTCCGCGAGGTTCTGCAGGGCCGATAAATCCGGGCTGGACCTGAGCTGGGTTGTCGGCGATGGGCTGAAAAGCAGCCCTCGGCAACCTCGTCCGGGTTGAACATGCCGGTACGGATGCTGACACGCATCTTGCTCGCCAGTGAACGCTGGCCACGCAGCTTCTCCGCGGCACGCATCACGTAGGTGGCCACCGCTTCCTTGATCGGTGCCTGCTCGGTCAGGCGCTTGCCGAACATACGGCTGCAGCAGATTTCCTGGCGTGGCGGCTCGATGTCGTGCAGTTGCAGGCACGGGCTACCCGCCAGTTCGCGTGCGGTCTTTTCCACCACCACGCTGAACGCCTTGCGCAACAAGCCCGGTGCGGCGCGGGACAGGTCCCAGGCCGTGCGGATGCCCATGCCCTGCAGGTGCGCGGTGAGGCGTTTGCCGATGCCCCAGACTTCGGACACGTCGCACTTCTTCAGCACCCACTCGCAATGCGACGCAACGCGCAGGTCGACCACCCCGCCGCTGTGAACGGCCCAGCGCTTGGCCGCGTGGTTGGCCAGCTTGGCCAGGGTCTTGGTGCCGGCGATGCCGACGCCCACGGGGATGCCGGTGTGCTTGAGCACCCGTTCACGGATGCAGCGGCCCAGTTGAATCCACAGCCATTAGCTGCCATTCGTAAATAGCAGTTAATGCCCAAAGCGAACAAACAGCAGGGGGCTAAGGACCGCAACTGACTAACCTCGTACCGTCCACGCAGGGTCAGTGTCGAAGCCGTCGCCGAATACCTGCCTCAGTATCCTGCCGCTCCGCTTCGTATTCGTATGTCTCGACTATACGAAGCCCCCTGTCCTTCCTAAGCGGACTTAACTCAGCAACAAACAGGATAGACCCGGATTCACCCTCTCCTTCTAAATAGACCCCATGCATAGCCACACAATGAGGATCATAAAAATGGGTCGCATGCGAGATATTGAGCAGTGGAAAGAATACGTCGAGAGCTGCCTGGATTTTCGAGGCGAGGAAGGTATCTATCGGGTAGCGCGTGACATGTTCACCGAGCCTGAACTGTTCGACCTCGAGATGGAGCTCATCTTTGAGAAGAACTGGATTTACGCGTGCCACGAAAGCGAAGTTGCGAATAAACATGACTTCGTAACGATGCGGGCCGGTCGCCAACCGTTGATCATCACCCGAGACGGCGAAGGGCAGTTAAATGCGCTGATCAACGCGTGTCAGCATCGCGGCACCACATTGACGCGGGTTGGCAAAGGTAATCAATCAACGTTCACCTGCCCCTTTCATGCTTGGTGTTACAAGAGTGACGGCAGACTGGTTAAAGTCAAAGCGCCCAATGAATATGGGGATGACTTCGACAAAGCCACTCGCGGTTTGAAAAAAGCACGAATTGAAAGCTACAAGGGCTTCATTTTCGTGAGTCTCGACGTGAACGGCACCGACACTTTGGAAGACTATCTGGGTGATGCGAAAGTCTTTTTCGACATGATGGTCGCTCAATCGCCAACGGGAGAGCTAGAAGTTCTGCCAGGTAAATCTGCCTACACCTACGACGGCAACTGGAAGTTGCAGAATGAAAACGGCCTTGACGGTTATCACGTCAGTACCGTGCATTACAACTATGTTTCAACCGTTCAACATCGCCAGCAAGTCAATGCATCGAAGGGACTTGCGTCGAGCGAAACGTTGGATTACAGCAAACTGGGCGCCGGCGATAAAGAAACGGACGATGGCTGGTTCGCATTCAACAATGGCCACAGTGTACTGTTCAGTGACATGCCCAACCCGGAAGTTCGCCCAGGTTACGCGACGATCATGCCACGCCTCGTCGAAGAGTACGGCCAAGACAAGGCCGAGTGGATGATGCACCGCCTCAGGAACTTGAACGTTTACCCCAGCATGTTCTTTCTTGACCAGATCAGTTCTCAACTCAGGATTATTCGACCTATCGCCTGGGACAAGACTGAAGTCAACAGCTTCTGTCTGGGCGTCAAGGGCGAGTCCGATGCGGATCGGGAAAACAGGATTCGACAATTCGAAGACTTCTTCAACGTTTCAGGAATGGGAACTCCTGATGACCTGGTGGAGTTTCGTGAAGCCCAGCGCGGCTTTCAGGCCCGCCTGGAACGCTGGAGCGATATCTCGCGCGGACGTGACAAGTGGGTCACAGGTCCGACCCGCAATACCGAAACCATTGGTATTTCACCAGCGATGATCGGGGCAGAGTTCACCCACGAAGGCCTGTATGTGAATCAACATGGCAACTGGCAGAAGTTTCTGCTCAATGGCCTTGCACGCAAGGCCGCCGAAGCCGAATCGCTCAAACTCAAAGAGGTCTAAGCAGATGAGTGCAGAACTTCAGTACCGGGTCGAACAATTCCTGTACAAAAAATCAGAACTTTGCGATGCCCAGGAGTGGGATGCCTATCTGACGCTGTTCAGCGAAGAAAGCGAATTTCATTTGCCGCAGTGGGATTCGGAACACGTATTTACCCAAGACCCCAAAAGAGAAATGTCGCTGATTTATTACCCCAACCGCGGTGGCCTTGAAGACCGAGTCTTCCGACTGCGCACGGGCAAAGCGGCTTCAGCCACGCCGATGCCGCGCACGTTACATATGATCAGTAATGTTCGCATCAAAGCGTTGGGTGGCGGCGTACTGGAAGTGCTGACGAACTGGCATACGCTCTATTATCGCCATGCCACCTCCGAGCAGTTCTACGGAAGAGCAACTTACACGTTACAACCGAACGGTGACAGTTGGTTGATCTCCAGAAAACATACCGTATTGCTCAACGACACGATCAATTCGGTCCTGGATTTCTATCACCTCTGATTCATTGAACGAAAGGTTAATCATGTACAAGGTCGCGTTGAACTTCGCCGATGGCAAAACGCTTTTTTGCCCCGTTCTGCCTAACGAAATTTTATTGGACGCTGCATTGAAAAGCGGAATCAAGATCCCCCTTGATTGCCGCGAGGGCGTTTGCGCGACCTGTCAGGGACGCTGCGAGTCTGGCAGTTACACGCAAGACTACGTTGATGAGGAGGCGTTGTCTGAGCAAGACTTGGCAGAACGCAGGATTCTGTCGTGCCAGACCCGTGTCCAGTCAGACGCGTCTTTCTATTTCGATTTTGATTCGAGCCTGTGCAACAGCGAAGGAACCACGGAGATCATCACGACGGTCAAAGAAGTGGTTCACGTTTCGGCCGGCACTGCCATTCTGCGGACCACGGTTGAAGGCGACACTTCTCTGAACTACCTGCCCGGTCAATATGCAAGGTTGCAGATACCTGGCACGGAACATCGCCGTTCCTATTCTTTCGCCTGCGCACCCGGCACGCAAACACTTGAGTTTCTGGTGCGTCTGCTGCCGGACGGGGTGATGAGCAACTACCTGCGTGAGCACTGCAAGCCCGGCGACACAATCGCCATGGAAGCACCTTTGGGAGCGTTTTATCTCAGGCACATCGACCGCCCAATCGTGATGATGGCTGGAGGTACGGGCCTCTCAGCCTTCCTGGGCATGCTTGATCAACTGGCGGAAAAGGGAGGGGCCGGGTTTCCGGTCCACCTCTATTACGGCGTGCGAACAGAACAGGACCTGTGCGAACTGCCACGTCTGGCGGCCTATACACGCACCGTCGAGAAGTTTGAATTCACGCCTGTCCTCAGTGAATCAGACGGCGACTGGCAGGGAAAGTGCGGGTTTATTACCGATCACCTCGCACTCTATGAAGCCACCGACATGCCATTCGATATGTACATTTGCGGTCCACCGCCAATGGTTGAATCGATTAAACAGTGGCATCAAAAGAGCGGCCAGACATCAGCACGCATCTACCTCGAAAAGTTCACGGAAAGTAATACGTAAACGCCAACCGGCGCCCTGGCGGGAGTGCCCTGTGTTTAGGCACGCCGCTCGATAAGAGCAATGAGCCGATATCAATTGCCTCGTTCAGACGCGCCGTTATTGTCATAAGCGTACAGAGTGTATCTATGTCTACCTTATCGTTGATTATCAAAGATCTGGAGCGTCTGACCCCACGTATACGCCGGTTGGTACTGGCCGCACCTGATCAATCATCCTTGCCCACCTTCACGCCCGGCGCTCATCTGGAATTGCATATTCCAGGTGAAAAGAAACAAAAGCGGGCCTATTCGATCGTTAACGCGTCTGCCGAAGATCATTACGAGATCGCTGTGCAGCTGGATGAGCAGAGCACAGGCGGTTCAAAGTGGGTCCATGATTTGATCATTGGGCAAGTGGTTGAGGTCGAACGGCCTCGCAATCACTTTCCACTGGTCAGTGACGCAAAGCACTCTCTCTTGATTGCTGGCGGCATCGGTATTACGCCCATGCTGAGTATGGCTCGCGCTCTGGCGCAATCGAACCAGAACTTCACGTTGCACTACGCTGGCCGCGATGCCGCGCACATGGCCTACCTCGAAGAAGTGCAGTGTTTTGGCGATAGCCATTGCTGGATCAGTGGGGGTGACAGCAGCAAGCGCTTTCCCGCCGCTACCGTGCTGGCTCACCCCACCGAGGGGGCGCACTTATACATCTGCGGGCCGAACGCGATGATCACATCGGTGCTTCAAGTCGCGCGCGAGTCGGGATGGCCGGAAGAACAGCTTCATTACGAGTTGTTCTCGGGAGCCCTTCAGGAAGAAGGCGATCAAGGATTTGAAGTCGAACTGACCGTTAGCGGCGTATCACTTCAAGTCGCACCTGACCAAACCCTGCTTGACGCAATGATCGGTGCGGGCCTGGACCCGCTCTTCGATTGTCGTAGAGGCGACTGCGGCGTTTGCGTCACTCAGGTGATTTCAGGCGAGGCCGACCATCGCGATATTTGTCTCTCGGCACGTGAGCACGCCGACGGAGCATTTTGTACGTGCGTATCTCGTGCCCGTTCTCAAAAACTGGTCCTAGAACTCTAATAACTATCAGGAGAGAAAGTGATGATTCCGACTAACGAACAAATCTCGGACCTGGTCCGGGACGACAGCGTGCACAAGAGTGTTTACACCGACCCTGTCTTGTTCAAACTCGAGATGGAGCGCATCTACGGCCATGCGTGGATTTACGTAGGTCATGAAAGTCAGGTCAAGAACCCGGGTGACTACCACACCACCCGAATTGGTGATCAGGATGTCGTCATGGTTCGTGCGGCCGACGGCAAGATAAACGTGCATTACAACCGTTGCCCTCACAAAGGCGCAAAACTCGTCGCAGACGGCGACGGTAACGTAGGCAAGTTTTTCCGGTGCCCCTATCACGCCTGGACATTCAAGCTCGACGGCAAGCATTTGTCCGCGCCCTTGAAGAGTGGCTTCGAAGGCACTTGTTACGACCCCAAGCACCCTGACTTTTCCATGGTGAGCGTGGCGCGTGTCGACAGTTACAGGGGGTTTGTTTTCGCCAGCCAGGCCTCTTACGGGGAAGATCTGAAAACCTTTCTCGGTGGTGTGGTCAGCTCGATAGATAACATGTGTGATCGCTCACCGGTCGGTGAACTTGAAGTGGCTGGCGGCATATTCCGCGTCCAGCAACGTTCCAACTGGAAGGTTTTCTACGAAAATCTCCACGACACCATGCACGCCCGAGTCACGCATGAATCGTCTGTGGATGCCGCTCGCGGTGAAGCAGAGGCCATCGGGGAAATGCCGTTCGAACTGTTAATCATGGACGGCAACGGCGAGCCCTACGATTTCTGGGAAAAGCTGGAACTGAGGGCCTATCACAACGGCCACGGCTACATGGAGGCGATCTTCGATCCGGGTGCGGCAGAGCGGGACGAAGTGTCACGCGCACATTTCGAATGCCTGAGCGAAGCGTACGGCGCTGATCGTGCTCGCGAAATCATGGGCATGAACCGGCATAACACCGTGATCTACGGCAGCGGTTCTCCGCACACCGTGTTCATGCAGTTCCGGGTGATCCGGCCGTTGTCGGTGGATAAAACCATGGTCGAAATTCAGACGTTCCGATGCAAGGGCGCACCCGATGTGGTCTTTGATCGCGCACTGACCTACGCCAACGTCATTAACTCGCCGTCCTCGAATGTGATGCCTGACGATGTGGAAGTGTATGCCCGTTGCCAGGAAGGGAACATGACTCGCGGCGGAGACTGGATCAGCATGCATCGCTACGCCGGCACCGACACCCTCCTTGAAGACGGCGCAGTCTCCATCAACGGAACCAGCGAACTTCCGATGCGCAATCAGTTTGCCGCGTGGAAAAAGTTCATGACCGGAACCCTCATCGCCAAGGAGAGCAACTATAAGGAGAACAACCATGTTGCTTGATCGCACATTCAATGTGAACACCACCCAACTGACGTCGATCATCGTTGATGAAGCCTCCGTGCGGTCTATCGAACAATTCATTTACAAGGAAGCTCGGCTGCTGGATTCCTGGCGTTTCTGGGAGTGGGACAAATTGTTCACCGATGACGGCATGTACTGGGTGCCTCATAAACACCATCAGGAAAATCCCTTCGACCATATTTCGCTGTTTTGGGAAAACCGCATGCTTCGGGAAACCCGTATTCGTCGGGTCGAGAATGCGCGTAACTGGTCTCAGCAGCCGCAAACTCAAACGGCACATCTGGTGGGAAATGTGTGCATTGAAGGGCGGGATGAAGATCAGGCGCTGGTCGTCAGTGCGAGTTTCCAAGCCACCGAATGGCGCCTGGATCAACGCCAACTCGCGGGACGTTACACCTACAAACTGATGGGCAATAAGGATGACGGCTGGAAAATCAAACTCAAGCGAGTCGACCTGGTGAACTGCAATGACGTGTTCGCTAACCTAGAGGTATTCATCTGATGGACCGGCCAGTGGTCATGGCGCTCCATTATCAAAATGACGTACTTCATGATGATGGGCGCATCAAGGTCGGCCTGGATGATTGCGAAGACAGAGACCGGCTGATCAAAGCAGCGAGCGCGTTACTTCGTGCGGCCCGCAAGAACGACTGGCCGATCATTCATGTACGCGTTGCCTACCGGGGGAATTATTCCGACCTGATTGCCAACGCGCCCATTCTGGAAAACGTCAAACGCATAGGCGCCGTCATCGAAGGGGCGTGGGGCGCCGAGTTTTACGATGCTCTCGCCCCTTTTGAGAATGGCAAGGAATATGTGATCACCCACAAGCGCATCAGTGCCCTCCATGGCACCCATGCCGAAGTGCTGTTGCACGCGTTGAATGCTCGGACGCTGATCATCGCAGGTGTCGCCACACACTCTGTTGTGGAAAGCACTGTCCGACACGCCGTCGACTGCGGCTTCAACGTCATTGTGCCGAGCGACGCCTGCTCGGCCGCTGACCCAGACGCTCATCAGGCCTCGTTAAAGAGCATGGCACTGATCGCCACCATCACACGCGTCGCTGAACTGACAGAGGTCATGAAATGAGCCTTGAAGGCAAAGTCGCAATCGTAACGGGCAGCACACAAGGGCTGGGATTCGATATCGCCCGGGTCATGATTGCCCAGGGTGCGGAAGTCATGCTTGTCGGTCGCAGCGGCGTCGCGGGTCGCCAACTTGCCGAATCACTCGGTCCATTGGCTGCGTTTACCCAATGTGACGTCGAAAACGACGAGGACATCGATGCCTGCATCGACAACACGCTCCGCCTGTTCGGAAAGATAGACATTCTGGTCAACAACGCCTGCATCTACGACGATCAAGGTCTCCAGTCCACGCGTGAGGCGTGGCACAAGAGCCTAAATGTCAACGTTGTGTCCGCCGCCATGTTCGTTCAGAAAGTGGCGCCTCTGCTCCCGCCAGGTAGCACGATCATCAATATCACCAGCACCGGCGGGAAGTTCGGGGCAGCCGGAAGAGCGCTTTACCCAGCGTCCAAAGCAGCCATGTTACAGCTGACGAAAAACTTCGCCGTCAGCCTGGCCGACCTGGGGATTCGTGTGCTCAGCGTCTCGCCTGCCTGGACATGGTCACCCAGTGTCGCCCTGCTGACAGATAACGATATCACGCTGGCAGACAAGGTCGGTGCCGAGTTCCATCCGCTCGGGCGCGTAGGCCGTGGAGATGAAGTTGGCAATGTGGTGGCGTTTCTATGCTCGGCCGGCGCTTCCTGGATGACGGGTGTCGATGTCCCGGTCGACGGCGGCTTCTCGATTCTCGGCCCTGATAGGGGGCTTTCTCCGCGTGTCTGGTTCCAGCGTCATACCGATTCCAAATCAGCCGACCAAGAGGAATAAACAATGGGCGAATTTATCGATGTTCAAACGCGGGACAACGCGCAGACATTTCGCGCATACCTGGCGGTTCCAGCGAGTGGCAGCGGCCCCGGTCTGGTGATGGGGCAGGAGATCTTCGGCATCAACGCAAACATGCGCGCCGTCGCAGACCACTATGCAGAAGAAGGCTACGTCGTTCTGGTCCCTGATCTGTTCTGGAGAATGGAGCGGAACGTGGACCTAGGCTACACCCAGGAAGACTTCGCGAAAGCCATCGACCTGTTCCAGCGCATGGACGTGGACCTGGCCGTCAACGATATCGCCGCCTGCTTCGCCCGGCTCGAAACGATGAGTCAGGTCAAAGGTAACGGCCTGGGCTACGTCGGGTTCTGCATGGGCGGAAAGCTGGCCTACCTGACGGCAACACGGACCAACGCTGCCTGCTCCGTGGGCTACTACGGCATGGGGATTGAAAACTATCTGGATGAGGTCGCCCAGATCGAAGGTCGTCTCGTGCTGCACTTCGCTGAAAACGATGATTACTGTGATGTGAACGCGCGTGATCAGATCTCGGCCGCCCTGAAAGGCAACACCAGCGCCGAGATGTACGTCTACCCCGGTGTCGGTCATGCGTTCGCCAGGGCCGGAAGCAACCACTTCGACAAGCCCGCTGCACTGATGGCTCACGAGCGAACCATTGCGGCCTTGAAGCGCGAGATCGGTCCGCATTTCAATCTTTCAGACCTGTGGGACGAGCACGTCAAGCACGAGTTCGAAACCCGCGACGTCCCCGCGACAATGGCCACGATGGTCGCTGAACCCTATGTCAATCACATCCCGACCATGACCGGGGGCGTCGGAAGCAAGCAGCTCAGCCGCTTCTATCAACATCACTTCGTTCACGGCAATCCACCTGACATGAAGCTCATTCCGCTCTCGCGCACGGTGGGTGCCCTTCAGATTGTCGATGAATTCATCATGAGTTTTACCCACACCACCGAAATCGACTGGCTGCTCCCGAACGTCGCCCCGACCGGCAAATATGTTGAGATACCCATGCTGGGCGTCGTGAGATTTCGTGGTGACAAGCTCTACCACGAACACATCTACTGGGACCAGGCCAGCATACTGGTTCAGGTCGGTCTGTTGAACCCTGAGGGGCTGCCTGTCGCCGGCGTCGTTACCGCTCAGAAGCTGCTCGACGAAACGCTTCCTTCCAACACGATGATGAACAACTGGAAGAACAGCGAACCGGTCTGACCTGACCGGTTACGCTCCGCCGCCTCATCGACCTTGATAACAAGAACACCGTGGCTTATGCCCGGCATTAAAAACAGGCACTTTAAAAACATAGGTAGCGTGCAATGAGTGACTTGACCACGAGCAACCTGAAAACCTACTACCCGTACATCAATGGCAAGTCTTGGGAAAGCGACAATCAACCCGAGCAGATCGTACTTAACCCCTACAACCAGTCAGCGATTGCGCGCGTCAAGCTGGCAACGGCTGCCGACATCGACGCTGCGATTGCCGTCGCGCACGAAGCTCAGAAAGCCTGGGGCAAAACGCTCGCCAAAGAGCGTGAAGCCATTCTGTGCCGTGCGGCAGACATCATTGAACGGCGCCGTAGCGACATCGCAAAAATCCTCATCGAAGAAGGCGGCAATGTCTTCGGCAAGGCCATGTTCGAATGCGATTACATGATCAGTACCTTCCGCATCGCTGCCGGCCAGGCGCGTGATGTTCGTGGGGAAACGATGCCGGCAGACGCACCTGGCCGCATCTCGATGTCTTTCCGTCAGCCGCTCGGCGTCATCGCAGGCGTAGGCCCGTTCAACGCTCCACTGCTGTTGAACGGGAAAAAGCTCGCCCCGGCATTGGCAGCCGGTAACGCCTTCCTGCTCAAACCGGCTCCGCAGACGCCACTCATCGGGCTTCTGTTCGCCGAAATTCTGGAAGAAGCAGGTGTACCACCCGGCGTGTTCAACGTGCTGCCTACCACCAACGAAGCGCTCGGGGATAAGTTCTTTTCCGATAAACGCGTCAAGATGGTCACGTTCACCGGCTCAGCGAAAGTCGGGCAATACCTGTCCGAACTTGCTGGGAAATTCCAGAAGCGCATCGTGCTGGAGTTGGGCGGCAAGAGCCCGATCGTGGTGCTTCAGGACGCTGATCTGGAATACGCCGTGCGTGCGGCAGCCTTTGGCATTTTCTTCAACCAGGGCCAGGTCTGCATGGCCAACTCGCGCATCGTCGTCGAAGCACCTTTGTATGACCGTTTTTGCACGGCGTTCGCCGAGAAAGTTCGTGGCATCCGCACCGGCGATCCAACGGATGTCTCGACCATCGTTGGGCCGCTCATCAACCCTCGCCAGTGCGAATTCATACGTGGCCAGATCGACGACGCGCTGAGCAAAGGCGCGAAGCTTTTGACCGGCGGCGATTACCAAGGCAATGTTTTCCAGCCCTCGGTGCTCACGGATGTCACCCCGACAATGAATGTCTACAACGAGGAAACCTTCGGTCCTCTGGTGTCCATCTACAAAGCCAGGGATTACGAACACGCGGTCGAGCTGGCGAACGATACGTCCTATGGTCTTTCATCGGGCATCGTGACCAACGACTTGCAGAAGGCGTTCGACTTCGCGCTGCGCATAGAAGCGGGGTCGGTTCACATCAACGACAACTCGTTTGACGACGATCCCAATGCCCCTTTCGGTGGCTTCAAGGACAGCGGTTATGGCAAGGAGAACGGTCGATACTCCGTGCATGACATGACCGAACTCAAATGGGTCACGCTCCAACTGGGCGAGCGGGCATTCCCTATTTGATACCGGACAGTTTTCAACGCCCCATCAGCCATTGGTGGGGCGTTGATCCATCAGACCCTGAATTGCTGCATGACCCCACCTTGATAATCGGCCAGCTCATTGAGCTGTTCACTCACTTGCGCCGACTGCTGTGCCTGCCCTGACAGTGACTCGGTCACGTCACGAATCGCCTCGACGTTGCGATTGATCTCCGCCGCTACACTGCTTTGTTCTTCAGCGGCGCTGGCGATCTGCAGGTTCATTTCAGTGATCAGAATGACCGCCTCACCGATACGCTCCAGCGCGTTTGCGGCTTGTTGGGCTTGAACCACATTGTGCTGCGCAAGGTCATGACTGCTGTGCATGGCCTGACTGACATCACGGGTTCCCGATTGCAGGTTTTCGATCACCTGACGGATTTCTTCGACAGAGTCCTGGGTGCGGCGTGCGAGGTTGCGGACCTCATCGGCGACAACGGCAAAACCGCGCCCCGCTTCACCGGCACGCGCAGCCTCGATGGCCGCGTTGAGGGCTAGCAGATTGGTCTGCCCGGCGATGGCGCAAATCACTTCGAGCACCGAGCCGATCTGGTCGCTGCTCTTTGCCAGATTCTCCAATTTCTGCATCGCCAGATTCAGATCCTCAGCCAAGGCATCGATCGCAGTTGTGGTCTGGAAGATCACTTCCAGGCCCTGCTTGCTGGCCTGATCGGCATACCCCGCCGCCTCGCAGGCCTGGGCTGCACTATTCGCGGACGCACTCGCCGCAGCGGACATCTCATGCAGAGCGGTCGCGACCTGGTCGATCCTGCCGAACTGCTGCTGCATCCCTTCACTGGTCAGTCGAGCGATCTGCGCTGACTGATCGGCGGTCTGGCGAGCGTCCTGTACCGAGCCCTGAACTTGTGCGATGACGGGCTGCAACTTGTCGAGAAAGCGATTAAACGCATGGGCCAGGCGCCCTAACTCATCAAGGCGCGAATAGCTCAGTCGACGGGTCAGATCGCCCTCACCCTCAGCGATGTCTTCAAGCATGGCGGCCAGACTGAGCAAGGGCCGGGTCACGCCACGTGCGGTCAGCCAGATCAAAAGTATCCCGAAGACAGCGGCCAGGGTGCCTGATCCGAGTTCCAGCACAGAACCGCGCAAACGTGCGGCGTCCAGTTCCGCTCGCAACACATCGACGGGGGCCAGAAGCACTTTTTGCGGCACACTCAGCAACACCCCCCACGCCTTGCTGCCTGCAATCGGCTCCAACGGTTCGAGCACTGTGATATGCCGACTGTCCTTGAATGTGTGGGACTGGGTCTGACCCAGCCTCTGGAGAATCTCCTGAGCCTTGTCAGGTTGCATCTGTTGCAACGCACTACCCAGCTTGCTCGCGTCCTGACTGTTGCCCGCGATCAGCCCCGACGGACTGAGGATGCTGATTTGGCCTTCCCCGCCATACAGCTTACGGCTATCGGCCACCGCATTTCTCTGCAAACTGTTGAGGCTCACATCCAAGCCGAGTACTGCGATGATGTGGCCGTTCTCGATCAGCGGAAAAGTGATGCTGGTGACCAACTCTCGATCGTCTGTAGTGCCGTCGAAGTAAGGGTCCAGCACACATAACTTGTGGCTGACACGAGAACAGGTGAAGAACGTATTGAACGGGCTGCCACCGGGGCCAGGCGAAATGTCGGCGAGCAGTTTTTCGTCCCCCAGCATCGCCTGCAGCGTGCCGTTTTTTTGATGGACCCAATACTGCGCAAAACGGCCCAGTTCGTTGCTGCCCATTGCCTCTTGGCCGACAAAATCAATATCGTGGCCGTCCAGTGCATTAGGCTCGAAAATGACAAACAGCCCGTGCAACTCGGGCCTTTTTTCCAGAGACGTGCGCAGGACCGCGGAGAGCTGGGTGCGTAACGCACTGTGCGTTATCTCTCCTCGGGCTGCGCGCTCTCGCAGGTCGAGCAGAAAACGCGCGACCCCCTCGCCATACTCATAGGTGCGCATGAACGACTTCTGGATCTGCAACGCCTGAAACTTGCCCTCGGCCTGCAATTTTTGCTCTGCGGCCTCGGCCAGCATCTGGCTGCTCGACGCCATGACATCTGCCGTGCTGAGATCACTACGGTAGAGGGACAGGCTGACCAATAAAGCTACGACGGCTATCAAACAGAGGCTGGCGAGCAATGTGATTTTGCTTTTTATAGTCATAGAACTGATGCGCATGGGCACGCCCTTCTGTCAGTTGGCGTTAGGAGGAGGCGGGTGGCGCTCGCCACCCGCCGAAGATCAGAACATCGTGGTGAGGATCAACTGTGCGCAGAGGTTTCTGTCGTTATTACCGACCGAGTACCACCGCTCTCCGCATTTTTATCCGGCAGAAGCGTGCTCTCATGACACTTTGGACCACACGTCGAGACGGCCTGCAAGTGAACATAAGAGACTTGATACATTGAAACGAGAACAGTCACCCATAGGCATACGCGAGAACGGGTTGCACACGTCTCAGGCGTGCAACCCAAACCCTTGAATGATTCAGATGAGAACTGTTCGAAGCGACAACGCCTGCCAATAAATTCAACAACACAACTTCTTCTTATCGCACACCGATTCAATATGACCCCACCATCTCTGTCTATCCACTTTGTAGTTGAATCTAGTCCTTATAGTCAGTCTGGCTTGTCTTGTTACACATATAAACAATAGCCATTTTATGGAACGTGCTTTATTGGAGCAGCAACAGGTGTGACTGACGCAATCATTTGCCAAGCCTCTACCAGACTTTATGTCTGCGATATCTAAACTTTTCGGATACTGCAAATATTGCAAAAGTTAATGAGTTCATCAAACGAATGGCATTCGGTTCGTTTAGCGCCATAAAGGTGCATGCTTCGCTTCAAGGGCGCCTGGCACAGCGTCTGATCGTGCGGCTCCAGGAGGACGATCTGGAATACGCCGTGTGTGAAAAACGAAATGTCGATGTACGCTCCGAACATGAAGCGCTGGCGCCACATCCTGCATCTGTAGGATGGTAATTCGCCCATTCTGGCGACCATAATCCGATCAGGCCCTGCCCCGTTCATCGAATACCCGGCCTGAATAACCTGTGACGAAAAATAATAAGAACGTCCCACAGAGGAATCCCCATGAACCGCGATGAACACGTTGGCCTGTTGCAGGCTTTCAGCAGCCTGACTCTGGATTTTCAGCGCCTGGCGCAGCACGAGGATATAGAGCACTTCCACCAACGCGCCCTGGAACGGATCAGCCAACTGATTGCTTTCGACAGCGCATGGTGGGGGCGCGCAGCGATGATCGATGGTTTGCCGGAAGAGCACAGCCCCCATTTCTACAACTTGCCACCGAGCTACCTGTCGGATTGGCATTCTATCCGCCACCTCGACGTGACAGTGGAACGGGTCCACAAGACGCCAGGTCAGGCCGTGATTGTGGACATGCGCGATCCCTCCAATGGCCCGGGCCTAAACTGGCTGGGCGAGCGCTATGGCATTGGTCAATGGATGTGCGTGGTGTACGTTGACCCGCAAACCAATCTCAGCGATCACCTTGCCCTTTACCGCAGCCCCAACGCACCTCGGTTCAACGAACTGGACTGCCAAATCCTCAACAACTTGATGTTGCATCTGGTAGCCGCCGTGTCGGCAAATCAGATCCGCACGTTAGTGGCCATGCGCGAGACCTTGACCAGCCCGCGCAACCTGGCCCTGGCAGTGTGTGACCCGCGCGGGGTATTGCAATGTGCCGAAGGCGGATTCGTCGACCTGCTACTCAAGGAATGGCCGCGCTGGAGCGGCCCCACCCTCCCCGTTACGCTGGATGAGTGTGGCCATGTAGGTAAGCTGGTGCATATCGAAGCGTTGCCCGTGGGCAACCAGTTCCTGCTGGCTGCGCGAATCAACCGTGGGCTTCCTCAGCTCAGCCCCAGAGAAAACGACGTCGCCCAAGGGTTTGGCGAAGGCAGGACCTATAAAGAAATCGCCCGGGCTCTAGGTTTATCACCCAATACCGTGCGCCACCATATTCGGGCCATCTACGGCAAGCTCGGGGTAAAGGACAAGGCGCGCATCGCGCACTTGTTACATGCCCCTCCTGACTGATCACCTCTCTTTATTCAGCTTCTTTTTGTGCTGTCACTTTGACGGCCACGGGCGCGTATTGCCCATTTTTTAACCGCTGCATACAGGCGATCCAATCGCCTAAACAAAAACTTGTCCCGGAGCAGCTTCATGACCTCTTCAATCAACACCGTGCACCCACAGCAAACCACTCATACCCGCCACTGGTCTCTGCTGGCCGCTATCGTCCTGGTTGCGGCCCTCACACCGTCCATACTGCTGACCGCCCCTGCAGTGGCCGCGCAACTTGCCAGTCAGTGGGGTCTGAATCCAGACCAGATTGGCAACCTCTTCATGGCAGAACTGGGGGCCATGGGCCTTGCCGGGGTGCCCGCATTTTGGTGGCTCAAGCGCGTTGACTTGCGCAAAGCCGCTTGCATTTCAGGCCTGGTGTTCATCATCGGTAATCTAATTTCCGCAGTCATCGCGGATTACAACACATTGATGGCATTGCGATTCTTCACCGCACTCGGCGGTGGCTCGTTGATGATCATATGCATGTCCACCGCGGCTTCACTGCCCAATGCGAACAGGGTCTACGGGCTCTGGTTGCTGGGTCAGCTGATGGTGGGCGCTATTGGCTTGCAGGTTCTTCCAATACTGTTCCAGCACTATGGCCTGGCGGCGTGTTACATCGCTCTGGCTGCTTTGATGGCGGTGGTATTGCCTCTGGTACGCGCCTTCCCTGCCAGCATTTCCAGCACCAAGATAATCTCCACTCCCGAATTGAACAAAAGCAAGGTCACCCTGGGGTTGCTGGCCATTTTCTGTTTCTACCTCAGCTTGAGCGGCGTATGGACGTTCATTGGCTCGATCGGCTCTTCGGCTTCGCTCAACGCTCAGGACACCGGAGAAATTCTGGCCATCGCCACCGTGATGGGCATCATTGGCGCCGGCTGTGCCGCAGTGATCGGCGACCGGTTACCGCGATCGTTGTTGCTGATCATCGGCTATGCAGTAATGGCCGCAGCGGTTTTGATGTTGCAGGGGCAACCCGACCTGCTCCGCTTCACCATCGCAGCCCTCGCATTCAAGTTCACCTGGACATTCGTCGTGCCACTGCTACTTGCCCGCATCAACGAACTGGCACCCAGCGGTAGCTTGATGAACGCAGCCAACCTGGTGATCGCCAGTGCCGTTGCCATTGGTCCAGGCATTGCCGGACATCTGATACAAAACAGTGGCGGTTACTACTCGACGCTCGTCAGCGCGACCGTTCTGACGCTGTTTTCGCTTGCGCTGATTCTCATCAGCCGCTCGAAAAAAGGTCAGGATAATGCGTGATTCTGCCCATGACACGGGCCTGACCGATAACGAAATCGCTCGCGACCCGGGTTCATCGCTCCATACCGTGCGGCACGCGCCTCCCGACTGACTCCTTCTCTTTCTTCACGTTCTTTTTGTGCTGTCGCTCTGACGGTCACGGGCGCGTATTGCCCATTTTTCAACTGCCAAGTACAGGCGATGCCATCACCGAAACAACAACTAAAACACGAGAGGCCTTTATATGAAGCACAAAAGCTTGCGCAACCTGACGCTGGTTTTAGGAGGCGCCCTGCTCTGCCTGGACAGCCAGGCTGCTGAACTCAACGCCCGGGATTTCTTCGGCGCGCCGTCTGGCACGATGCTGAGCGCGCTGTATTTTCCTGCCATCCGCAACAATGAGTTCCATGGTAAGGCTGACAGCACCGGCAAGGCCGATCTGAACATCAACGCCGTGGTCTATCGCCAGGTGCTATACACCGACGCCTGCGGCATGTTGTGCACTCCGCAATTCATTCTTCCGTTCGTTGATATCAATGCGCGCTTGCCAGGCGCCAGCGACCATACAAGCGAAAGGGGTTTTGGCGATCCACAGTTTGGTGGCACGTTGTTTTTCATCAACGATCCGGCTTCCCGGACTTACAGCGGCCTGCTGACGTTGATCACTTTGCCTGTGGGCGAGTACCACAGCCAGAACCCGGATGTTTCGCCCGGCGCCAATCGGTGGGGGACCACCTTCCTTTACAACTACACCCAAGGCGTTGGTGAGAAGTGGGTATTGGAAGCCAACCTCGAAGCCCAGATCTACGGCAAGAATGACGACTACTACGGCAGTGATCTTGAACAGCGTCCGCTGTATCGCCTGCAAGCCTTCGCATCCTATGACTTCACCCAGAGCACCTATGGCGCGGTTCGGCTGATACAGGCCGATGGCGGCGAGTTGCGCATCAACAATCAGCGCATCGACGGCACCCACAGGCGCTACACCCAGGTCGGTTTTGAAGTCGGGCACTGGCTCGACCGGCAGAACCAGGTGATGTTCAGCCTTTCGCAAAATGTGGCGGCAACCAACAACTACGCGGGCACCGAAGGCCTGTTACGTCTGGTTCATGTGTTTTGAATCAGCGTCCTGAAGTGCGGGCATGAGCACTCGAACACGCGACTTCCTGCACTGACTTCATTGATATCCACGCATTGATTCACTCACTTTTGCCTCGTTTAACTGGAGAGTCCGATGAAACGAAATACCGCGTTTTTTTCTGATGAATTGAGCTTTTGGCACACTCAGAGCGCTCATGTTCTGTGTGTGCCTGTTGGCGGCTGGATTCAGCCATCGGCAAGCACTGCTCATGCCGAATCGCCGGAAAGCAAGCGGCGCCTGAAAAGCCTGGTGGATGTGTCCGGGCTTGGCCAGCACTTGCTCCAGCGCAGTGCAGCCCCGGCCAGTGAGGAGGATCTGTTACGGGTCCATACCGCCGAGTATCTGCAGCGCTTCAAAGCCATGAGCGACGCCGGTGGCGGCTACCTTGGACCTGAAGCGCCTATCGGGCCGGGGAGTTACGAAATCGCTAAACTTTCCGCCGGCTTGGCAATGGCTGCGGTGGACGCCGTGCTGAGCGGCGAGGTGGACAACGCCTACTCGCTGTCGCGACCACCGGGGCATCATGCTCTCGCGGATGGCGCCATGGGCGTTTGCTTTCTGGCCAATATCGCCATCGCCATCGAGGCTGCAAAGGCTCACCGAGGATTGGGCAGAGTGGCTGTGATCGACTGGGACGTGCACCACGGTAATGGCACCCAATCGATTTTCGAAAACCGTGGTGACGTGCTGACCATTTCACTGCATCAAGACGGCTGCTTCCCGCACGGGTACAGCGGCGAGGAGGATCGCGGTCTTGGAGAAGGTTTGGGAGCGAACATCAACATTCCTCTGCCAGCGGGCAGTGGTCACGGCGCTTACATGCACGCGATGGAACGCATCGTTCTCCCGGCTCTGGAGCGCTTCAAGCCCGAGCTGATCATCGTTGCCTGCGGCTTCGACGCCAGCGCTGTCGATCCCATGGCGCGCATGTTGCTGCACAGTGAATCGTTCCGCCTGATGACCCGAGCAGTCCGTCAAGCCGCCGAGCACCTATGCGATGGCCGGATGGTCCTGGTGCATGAGGGGGGTTATGCCGAAGTCTACGTACCGTTTTGTGGGCTGGCGACGATTGAAGAGATGTCAGGCGTGCGTACTGAAGTCGACGACCCCATGTTGGAGGCTATTGAGTTGCAGCAACCCAGGAAGGTAACGTTGACCTTTCAGCGTCAATGGATAGACCAACTGGCGCAGGCTGTTTTAGCGTAAACCGGCGGCGCCGCCAGTCTCGGTCGCCAAGTCCCGAAAGCGGATGATACCGGTACCGACTGAGCGGCACCCGTTGCAAACCAACGCCACGAACTCAGCGACGCGCAGTCGCTGGGTAACGTGCCGGTGCGATTCTCGCTTGGAGAACAAGCGACTCCCATAGGTGCGAAGCACAGACCATGGACACAAAGAAATTACTGCTTGCGGTCAGACTGGCCGAAACCCTGCACTTCGGCAAAGCGGCAGAAATTGAAAACATGGCGCAGTCAGGACTGAGCGCGCAGATCGCCAAACTCGAAAGTGAACTGGGGTTCCGACTGTTCGAGCGGGCCAATCGCCGGGTGACGCTTACACAAGCCGGTGAGATTTTCCTAGATAAGGCACGCGTGATCATTGCGGATATGCACCACTCGATTGAGGCGTGCAAAGCACTGGCGGACAAAAAACGGGCCGTTCTCAAAGTCGGTTTGTTCAGCGATCAAGCAGCAGAATACACACACCCCATGTTTGCACTTTTCCAACGACTCAATCCGGACGTTCGGTTGGTGTTTGTCGAATTGCAAATGACCAATCAGGTTCAATCCTTGGTGAGCGGCAATGTTGATGTGGTGTTGATGCGCATTCCAATGTATGACGACAGGCTGGAATATATCGAGCTGTTCAAGGAACCGAGAGTGGCCGTAGTGCCCTCTACACACGACCTTGCGACCGCCCAGTCACTCAAGGTCTCAGACCTGCTCGACAAACCGTTCGCGATTCCCGCCGAGGGCGCGCCTGCGGATCTGATTTCATACTGGAGCTTTGCCGACATCAGAAACAGCCCGAGCGAGGTGGCTGCCAACGTCAAAACCATTTCCGAGGTCATCTTCGCAGTGGCCTACGGAGGCGCGTTCGATACGTTCCCCTCATCGTTAACCAAGGCTTACAACCATCCCGGCATTCGGTACGTCCCGATTGAAGACGCCTCCTACAGTACGATGTCGCTTGCCACGCTTGAAGGCAACCGCAGCCCCGGGATCAGAGCGTTACGGTACTGCGCCTCTCAGGTCTTCAACATCGTCTCGCTTGCCTGAAGCGTTAGGCGTCTTCAACCCTCTGGTTGCCCCTGCCAGCACCAGACCTGACCCGCGTTTTTTTGATCTGAATTCGTGATTGATCGATCAGGGTTTGTGCGTTGAACCCCTATTCAGGCAGTCACATACTCAACCTGCCAGTTAACAAAATCTCCGTGTAAGTGCTGAAACGTTAGCGACGCCCACCCTGTCGATGCAAGGTGCACTCAGGATTTACGTTGCGTCGAATGCCGAACCTATTGACGAACACACGCAGGCGCTCAAATAAAAATAATAGGTAGCGAAATATGAAAAAATCCAAATTCTTTCCTTCTGCCGTAGACCCACTACCGAACGCACTTTACCTATTGATCCTGTCACCTGAACGATGACCGGCATCGCCGGTAGTTGGCGTCAGGCATCGTAGCAGTGAACTCAAATATCCCGCTATAGAGTGCCTGCTGTCGTGCATGCCCAGCGTTTTAAGGTCAAGCAATAGCGCTACTTAAAAGGCGTACTCAGGAACACTTCTAGTGATCGAGTGATCTTGAGGTCCTCGCTCATTCGCCAGGAGAAAGACATGCAAAACCACGAACAGACGCAGCACCTGAAAACAGGTTCTCTGGGAGTGTCCGACATTGTATTTTTTGTGGTCGCCGCGGCTGCGCCACTTGGCGCCACGCTCGGCGGTTCACCCGCAGTCTTTGTCATAGCCGGCCGAAGCGCGCCAAGTCTTTACTTGTGCGCATCCGTCATACTGATTCTTTTCGCCATCGGCTTTGCCGCTATGAGCCGTTACATCGTCAGCGCGGGCGGATTTGCCAAACTGGTCGAAGTGGGCATCGGCCAACGAGCCGGATACGCAGGGTCCGGCATCGCGATCCTTGCTTATGTCTGCATGCTCAGCGGGATCTACGGCGCCTTTGCTGCCTTCAATTCAGACTTGATAAAAAATTTCCTGGCCATTGAGGTGAGTTGGCAAATCAGTGCGTTTTTTGCCATTGTCATCGTCGCAGCATTTGGCTACTTGGATGTCAACGTATCCGCCAGAATTCTGGGTTGCCTGATGGTTCTGGAAGTGTTGATACTTGTTGTGTTCGATATCGCGGTCTTGCTTAAAGCCCCGTCAGCGGACATGACCTTCTCGAACTTTATTCCGCAAGATTTCAGCACACCCGGACTGGGCGTTGCACTGATGTTCGCGTTTGCCTGTTTTGTCGGCTTCGAGTCCACCACCATTTACGGGGAAGAAGCTAAAAACCCGAACCGAACGATCCCAATTGCAACCTACATCGCCATCGCGCTGATCGGCATTTTCTACACGCTGACCACCTGGTGTCTGGGCATCGCTTACACGGGCAGCGATATACAAGCGGCAGCCACAGGTGATCTGGTCAACTTTGTTTTCAACATGAACACACGCTATGTCGGCCTGTGGTCCACTGAGTGGATGCAAGTGCTGGCCGTGACCAGCCTGTTTGCGGTTCTGCTCTCCTTTCACAACGCGCTGTGCCGCTATCTCTACTCACTGGCGCGCTCGAAATTCCTGTTTCGGTCGCTGGGCCGGGTTCATCCAAAACACTGCAGTCCTTACTACGCAAGTTTGGCGGTTAGCCTGGTCTCTCTGGCCATCGTGCTCGCCTTCATGCTGACCGGCGCAGACCCGATGAGCAATCTCTACATGTGGATGGTTGCCCTTGGCACGCTGGCGATCCTTGTCTTGCAGGCCATGGGGGCCATTGCAGTCCTTGCCTACTTTAAAAAGAAACAGGTCGGCTTTTTCTGGCAAGGATTCGTTGCGCCTGTAGTGGGAGGAGCCGGCCTGATTGTTGTGGTGGTGCTCGCACTGACCAACTTCAAGGAATTGAGCGGCTCTCAATCCGAGATGGTCAGCTTCTTGCCATGGCTGGTGCCCGTCGCAGCCATCCTCGGGATCATCAACGGGAAATGGCAAGCAGACCAGGCAATGCCCAATGAAAGCCCGGCATGACATGCACAGGCCTACCTCTTGATTAACCTAAGTGCTGGCGCCGTTAAACGCCAGCACGCTACACAGACTGTTGTCTGATTTCAATGCGGGAGTCACCATGAAACTTGACTATCAACAATCCATCAAAAATTTTTCAGAAGCCTTCTATCGGTCAAAAGCAGAAACCACAAAAGGCAAAGATGTTATTCCAGGGGGGTTCAGCCGGCGTACATTCGCTTTCGGCCCGCATGCCATCTTCGTGGAGAAAGGTGAGAAACAATACATCCACACCATTGACGGAAGAAAACTGCTAGACCTTAACAACAACTTTTCAACCAACGTGTTGGGCCATAACCATCCCGACATCATCAAAGCAATTGTCGACATGCTGCCCAACGGTTTTTCTTTCGGCAACCCTAGCGATCATGAGCTGGAGCTGGCCAAACTGATTTGCGACAGGATTGAATCCATCGAGCAGGTTAAGTTCTCGTGTTCGGCTAGCGAGTCATGCCTGAGCGCTGTGCGAATCGCCAGGGGTTATACAGGCCGTCGAAAAATCGCCAAGTTCGAGGGCGGCTATCATGGTTTTACTGATGACCTTGCGATTTCGGCGCACCCCAATCCAGATAACTTCCCGGGCCCGGATTTCAATCCAAAGGCATTGCCGGATTCGGACGGCATTCCCAATCACGTCAGTGACAATGTCATTGTGTTGATTCAAAACAACTTCGAAGCCTGCGAGAAAATCCTTCGTGGCAATTCGGAAGACATTGCCTGCGTCATCATGGAGCTTCAAGCCTGCGCGGGGGGGATCATCGAACTGGACAAAACCTTTGTACAGAAAATCCGCGCACTGACCAAAGAGCTGGGTATATTGCTCATCGTCGATGAAACGGTCACGTTGCGCGCCGCCTACAACGGCCTGCAAAGCGTGTACGAAATCAAGCCCGACTTGACGGTCCTGGGCAAGATGATTGGCGGTGGCCTGCCCATTGGCGCAGTCGGTGGCAGCCGGGAAGTCTTCCAGGTTCTCGAAAACAATCAGGTCATGATTTCAGGCACTCACCATGGCCATCCATTGGCCTGTGCTGCGGGCATTGCTTGCATGAAAGCCATGGACCAGAAAGCCTATGCCAAGCTGAACGAGATGGCTTACAAAATCAAAACCGAACTCAATACCTGGGCGGCAGAACACCGCTACCCCTTCAGCATTTTTGGTTCGTTTTCGGTGTTCGCCTTTGCATTTACCCACGCGCTGGGCCAGACCATCACGACGCATCGTGATTACTGGCACAAGATTGACGATAACAACATGGGTATTTACGCCTTGGAAATGGCCACGCGTGGATACTTTCCGGTGCACAGAGGCCAGGTCGGGCTGACATTGCCGATGACGGAAGACGATGTTGTTGGTTACATCGAAACGACAAAGGAAGTTGTGCGTCTTATCTACAGCGCTGAGTAATACTGCCAGGGTCAACGTTGCACTCAGGCTCACCTTGAAATACTTGGGTGCAACGCGTTGAAAAACCCCGGAAGAAAACGTGTCCGAACGCGCAAGCGTGTCTGAACGCACCCAAAGGACAGTCTAGCGTGTCGCGCACATGTCAAAGTTCATTGTGAGGCATCTGAAAATACCCACATCAATTAAACGCCTCATCATTACTTCAAAGCGCTCTTATAAGCAGAGCGACCTTGGAAACGAACAGCCGCTTAAGAGAGGCCCAGGTTATGAGTAGCATTGTGGCGAGGACGGTTTTCATGGGTTTTTAAGTAACGTTTTTGATGCGCGCTGTTCTTTCGCGCTAACGATGGGTGCAGCTCACATGCACGTTTTGTCACTTAATATCTTTAAATATCCGAAAAATCAGTTGTACACATCCGAATAATTTGGAGTGCCCGCGCCGCGAGTGTTTGGCGCGGTTATTGAGTGAATCCGTATAGGCGCCGAAGAGCGCCACTGTGCTACGCAACCGTGGAGCCTTGCTATGAATCCTCATTCCGCTGTCCCGAGGGACATCAGAATCAGCAGCTATGACATCGCTGGCGCACATGCCTGGATGGAAGAAATGTGTGGCCCTCACACGCTCAACAGCTCTCAGCCTTGCCGGGTTTCGTTCCGCCACAGTGCGCGCGTGTTTGGTTCTTGTTCCACGACCGTTGGGACCATGGAGTACGGCGCCGACGTCTGCGTTGGTCTTGAAGGGGCTAAGCACTTGGACAGCTATAGCCTGAGCCTGCCTCTGGTTGGCGAACAGGAACTGCTTCATCTGGGGGGGCGTGTTCAGTCCAATCCAAATGTCGGCTTGATTGTTGACCCTTTTCACCGTCAAGAGCTGTCGATGACCGGCAACTGCAAGAAACTGTCGGTCGTCATTCCTCGTGTGACCATGAGGCAGGCGCTCGAAGACATTTTGTCGCATCCCGTTCAGGCTCCGATCAGTTTTGATCCCGTGATGGACGCGCAGGCAGGGGCGAGTGCTTCTTGGTGGCGTCTTATTGGGCATTTCGTGACTGAGCTGGAGCAAGGCGGCGCATTATTCGATCAGACCCTGTTCTCGCAAAATATTGAACTGGCGTTGGTCAGAGGGCTGATACTTGCACAGCAGAGTAATTACAGCGATGAGATACAAGAGAGTTTGATTGGCCGGTTGCCGTCCTATTTAGTCCACGCCAGAGACTTCATACATACCCATGCACGGGAAGATTTCAGGCTAGAGCATATTGAAAAAGTAGCCGGCGTATCACGCTTCAAGCTCTTCGATGGATTTAAAAAACACATGGGTATGTCGCCCATGGCCTATCTTAAAAAATACCGCTTGGCTGAAGTTCGCAAGCAGATCCTGAAAGGCGGTCATGGAAGCAGCATTTCCGGCTTGGCTACCGAATGGGGATTCGGTCATTTGGGCCGTTTCTCGAGCGAATACCGAAAACTCTTCAATGAAACCCCAAGCGCGACGATGCACCGCAATGAGCACAACAGGGCGCATATGAGTTGAGTAGTCGGTGATGCCACTAACACTACGAGGTGCCATGTTAACTATCGTGGAGGCATTCGCTTCCATCGGTCGATTACATTGAAACTGTGCAACTAATTCATCCGCGAGTGGAGACGTCAGAGATCGGCACCACTTTGCTGCGCAGCCTGGCCGGACTTGACAGCATAGACAGCGGGCAGTTGCTGGTGCCGAAGGCGCGGGCGGCCGTATCATTACTATTGGCCCCCTAAGAAAAGCGTGCGGACTGTAAACGATTTACTAACGAATGGAATCCCTCTGATCGTTGTTGCTGAGCACGACGATGGGCGTACGCAACCGGGGTCGGGGCGGAACACACGCTCACAACTGGCGTAAAAACTGTTGCAATCGATCAGGGCGAAAACGGGAGAAGGGTTCATCGGCCGGCATCATGGATGCTGTATTTATGTACAGTTAATCACGCCGATACGCCGCTGCCGCTACCCGCTCATCCGATTTGCATCCTGGGCCCAGGCTCCTACAGTTTCGAACGTAGCCACCATGCCGAGGCCAGCGATGCGCAGCGCCGAAAAAACCCAGCACATAGCCACCGCCAAAGGCGTGCAGAAGATCCCCCGCAGTGTATGGGCGCTGGGCTTCGTGTCGATGTTCATGGACATTTCCTCGGAGATGATCCACGCCCTGCTGCCGCTGTACATGGTCACCGTGCTCGGCACTTCGATGGTGGCGGTGGGCGTGATCGAAGGCATCGCCGAGGCGACGGCATCGATCACCAAGGTATTTTCCGGCGCGCTGAGTGATCGGCTGGGCAAGCGCAAGCTGCTGACAGTACTGGGTTATGGCCTGAGCGCGCTGACCAAGCCGGTGTTCCCCTTGGCCTCGGGCCTGGACGGGTTGATCGCGGCGCGTTTCGTCGACCGCATGGGCAAGGGCATCCGGGGTGCGCCGCGGGATGCGCTGGTGGCCGATGTGACACCGCCCGAGTTGCGCGGCGCAGCGTTTGGCCTGCGCCAGGCACTGGACACGGTCGGTGCCTTTATTGGGCCGTTGCTGGCGATCCTGTTGATGTGGCTCACGGCCAGCCATTTCCAGACGGTGTTCTGGGTTGCGGTGATCCCTGCATGCCTGGCGGTCGTCACCCTCGTGGCGTTTGTCCGCGAGCCCGAAGCCACGCCGGTGACACGGCCTGTGCGCTCACCGCTGGCAATGGGTGAACTGATGCGGCTTGGCGCTGGCTACTGGCGACTGATCGCCCTGGCCATGGTATTTACCCTGGCGCGCTTCAGTGAGGCCTTCCTGCTGCTACGTGCCCAGGACATGGGCCTGGCCGCAGTATGGGCACCGGCCGTGCTGGTGGTGATGGCCCTGGCCTATTCGCTGTCGGCCTACCCCGCCGGGGTGCTGTCGGACAGGCTCGGTCGGCGTGGCGTGCTGATGACCGGGCTGGGGCTGCTGGTGGTGGCTGACCTGCTGTTGGCCCTGTGGCCGAGCTGGGCCGGGCTGGCGCTGGGGGTGGTGGCCTGGGGGCTGCACCTGGGTTTCACCCAGGGCGTGTTTGCCGCGTTGATCGCCGACAGCGCCCCGGCCAACCTGCGCGGTACCGCGTTTGGCCTGTTCCACCTGCTAACCGGCGTTGCGCTGCTGGCCGCGAGTGTGGTGGCGGGGCTGTTGTGGGATGGGGTCGGGTTCCAGGCTACGTTCTTGCTCGGCGCGGCGTTCGCAGGGGCCACCCTTGTCGGGGTTGGCCTGCTGCGCTGAACGGCCCTAGTGACTATTTCAGATCATGACTGCGCACGCTGAAAGTCACCACGCCCCAGATCGTCAACTCGTCGCCTTCCAGGATGTATCGTGGGGGGTAACGCGGATTCTCCGAGCGCAACGCCACCTGCCCGCCAAAGCGGTGCAGCCGCTTGCACAGCGGTTCGCCATTGACCGCAGCGATCACGATCTGGCCATGCCGCGCTTCGAGGGAGCGGTCCACCAGCACCAGGTCGCCATCGAAGATCCCGGCACCCTGCATGCTGTCACCGTCTATCCTGACCAGATACATGTGCGGGGCCCTCAGGTTGAACAGTTCATCCAGTGAGATGGGCTGCTCCATGTGGTCCACCGCCGGCGACGGGAAGCCTGCCGGAATACGGAACAGATAACGCGGCACAGCGCCGCTACCGCAGGTGATGGGGCCCAGAATGGAAGTCATGGCACGGCCTTGAATTTAACTGTATATAGATACAGTATCGGTCCGCTGAGTATCAGGTCAATTTCGGCGTAGGTTATTTCGACAAGTGGGGGGGTACATGCCATGTGTGGACGCTTCGCCCAGTACCAGGGTCTGGCCGTTTACCTGCGTGAACTGAACGCCGAACAGGACGTGATCAGCGGCTACGACAACCTGCCGATCGGCCGCTACAACGTTGCCCCTGGTAGCCAGGTATTGATCTTGCACACTGCCGACGACGGCCTGCGCATCGACCCCTGCCACTGGGGCTGGGCACCTTTCTGGGCCACGCGCAAACACCCGGCGCCAATCAACGCGCGGGTCGAGACAGTGACCACAGGCAAGTTCTTCAAGGCCCTTTGGCCTCAGGGACGGGCGTTGGTAATGGCAGATGGCTGGTACGAATGGGTGGCCGACCCACACGATGCCAAGCGCAAGCAGCCGTACTTCATCCGCTTGAAAAGCCAGGCGCCGATGTTCATGGCCGCGTTGGCCGAGGTGCACACGGGGATGGCGCCTAACGAGGGCGATGGCTTCGTGATCATCACTGCGGCCAGCGACCAGGGCATGGTCGACATCCATGACCGCCGGCCTCTGGTGCTGGGGCCGGTGGATGCTCGCGAATGGATTGACGCTGATGTACCTGCCGAACACGCCGAACGCCTCGCGCGGGAGCGATGCCTGCCGGTGGAGGCGTTCGAGTGGTTTGCGGTGGGCAAGGAGGTAGGGAATGTGCGCAACGATGGGGCCGAGTTGATCCTGATGCAGGATCCCGAGCATCAGCCTTGACGTTGTATCGCCATTCCCCGCCCCCCCCCCCAGCCGCTAAACCGGAACGTGCACCGGTTGCTGCTCCATCACTGACCAGCCGCCATGCCCGTCCACCTCCAGCCGATGAGTATGGAACGCTGCCAACGTACTGCGGTGGCCGACGCTGACCAGCAAGGTGTTTGGCATCTCACTGCGCAACAGCGCATACAGCGTATGCTCCAACCCTTCGTCCATAGCCGAGGTGGACTCGTCGAGAAACACCACCTGGGGCTGGTTGAACAGCACGCGGGCAAACGCCAGGCGTTGTTGCTCACCGACCGAGAGTATGTGCGACCAGTCACAACTGACATCCAGGCGCTCGGCAAGGTGGGCCAGGTTGACCTGGCGCAAGGCCTGCTGCATGCGCGCTTGGTCCTCTGGCACGCTTGCCGAGGGGTAGGCGATGACAGTGCGCAGATCGCCCAACGGCAGATACGGCCGCTGCGACAGGAACAGCGCCTGGTGCCCAATGGGCCGCCTGACCTCACCTTCAGCGTAGGGCCACAGCCCCGCCAGCGCACGCAACAAGGTGGTCTTACCGCTCCCCGAGGGCCCTTTGATCAACAACGCCTGACCGGCTCGCAAGCTTAGGGCGAGGTCGGCGATAAGGGGGTGGCCATCGGGGCGCAGTACCTGCAAACGGGTGATATCCAAGGCGTGTGCCTGCTCCTCGGTCGTGACGCGCGGTAGCGAACTGGCCTGTTCATTGGCATCAAGGAAGCCAGTCAAACGATCGAGGGTGGCACGGTATTGGGCGAACGCGTCGTAAGACTCGCGGAAGAAAGACAACGAATCCTGCACTTGGCCAAACGCCTGGGAAGTCTGCATGACGTCGCCAAGCTTGATAGCGCCACTGAAGAAACGCGGCGCCTGGAGGATGAAAGGGAAGACCACGGCGACCTGGCTGATGCCAAGGTTGAAGCCGCTGAACTTCAGGTTCCGGAAGACCAGTGCCCAGGCGTTGACGATCAGTGCGCCAAAGCGGCCCATCAACGTGCCCCGCTCGACCTCGGCCCCCTGGTAGAAGGCAATGTTCTCGGCATTTTCGCGCAGACGCATCAGGGCGTAACGGAAGTTAGCGGTGAGTTTTTCGTTGAGGAAGTTCAGGCGAATCAATGGGCGCCCGATCCGAAAGGCGATCCAGGTCGCGACGATCACATACAGGTACACGGCAAAGACCATCGCCCGTGGAATCTCGAACCCAGCCACTGCCAGCGGTGCCGACAACCCCCACAGGATGCCCGTGAAGGCCACCAGCGACACCAGCGCGCTGACCGCGCCAAGCGCAAGCGACACAGAGTTGGTGACAAAAGCGTTAACGTCCAGCTCGATGCGCTGGTCGGGGTTATCCACCGGTTCGGCGAGGAACTGGCCACGGTAATAGGCATCGCCATGCATCCAGTCGCGGGTCAGGCGCTCGGTGAGCCAGACTCGCCAGCGAATGCTGAAGGCCTGTGTCACGTAGAACGTAAACAACGAGCGCAACACATGAAGGGTGGCCAACACCGCAAACACCCCGAGCAAGTACCAGAAGGCGGTCTGGTCGAGACCTTGCAGGGCGCTGTAGAAGCCGTTGTACCAGAACGAAAACAGCACGTTCATGCGCACCGAGAACAGCGTCATCACCAGTAACAGGGTAAATACCAACAACGGCCGCCAGCTACGCCTGAAGCTGAAGTACGACCCGGCCAGTTGCCAGAATTGGCTGCCCCAGCGTGTAAAACGTACGGCCAGTGTCGCGGCTGCTGCGAAGCAGGCCAAGGTGATGAACGAGGCGATTGCCAGCCAACTCAGGCTCTCTTGCAAAGCCTGGTGCCAGTTCATTTCCATGATGGATATCCATGCTGAGTATTTCCACGAGGGTAGCATTGCCCCGTGATTCATCAGGCATAGATGACGCATCTTTCATTAGGCTCTGTACGAAAAGTTTTGTGGGAGCGGGCTTGCCCCGCGATGGAGTGCGAAGCGCTCCTGTACCCGATATCAAGTAGTGTCAAAGACGCCGCGAATTCAGGCTTTGCTGCCGCGTTGTGGCAGATCGCGGGGCAAGCCCGCTCCCACAACGATGGATGAATGCCGCCCGGTGGCGCGATTGCTATCGCACGCCGGAAAAGACAAAACCCCTACCTGCTCGCGCAGATAGGGGTTTTGCGAAATGAATCTTGACGATGACCTACTCTCACATGGGGAAACCCCACACTACCATCGGCGATGCATCGTTTCACTACTGAGTTCGGGATGGGATCAGGTGGTTCCAATGCTCTATGGTCGTCAAGAAATTCTGTAGCCAGAATGCCCAGATGGACAGCCCAGCGAATTCGGATATGCGATATTTGTGGTTACGAACTTTCGGTTATTTCGTCTTCACCACCACAATTCGGCGTCTTAGGCTCAAATTGCTTGGGTGTTATATGGTCAAGCCTCACGGGCAATTAGTATTGGTTAGCTCAACGCCTCACAGCGCTTACACACCCAACCTATCAACGTCGTAGTCTTCGACGGCCCTTTAGGGGATTCAAGATCCCAGTGAGATCTCATCTTGAGGCAAGTTTCCCGCTTAGATGCTTTCAGCGGTTATCTCTTCCGAACATAGCTACCCGGCAATGCCACTGGCGTGACAACCGGAACACCAGAGGTTCGTCCACTCCGGTCCTCTCGTACTAGGAGCAGCCCCTCTCAAATCTCAAACGTCCACGGCAGATAGGGACCGAACTGTCTCACGACGTTCTAAACCCAGCTCGCGTACCACTTTAAATGGCGAACAGCCATACCCTTGGGACCGGCTTCAGCCCCAGGATGTGATGAGCCGACATCGAGGTGCCAAACACCGCCGTCGATATGAACTCTTGGGCGGTATCAGCCTGTTATCCCCGGAGTACCTTTTATCCGTTGAGCGATGGCCCTTCCATACAGAACCACCGGATCACTAAGACCTACTTTCGTACCTGCTCGACGTGTTTGTCTCGCAGTCAAGCGCGCTTTTGCCTTTATACTCTACGACCGATTTCCGACCGGTCTGAGCGCACCTTCGTACTCCTCCGTTACTCTTTGGGAGGAGACCGCCCCAGTCAAACTACCCACCATACACTGTCCTCGATCCGGATAACGGACCTGAGTTAGAACCTCAAAGTTGCCAGGGTGGTATTTCAAGGATGGCTCCATGAGAACTGGCGTCCCCACTTCAAAGCCTCCCACCTATCCTACACAAGCAAATTCAAAGTCCAGTGCAAAGCTATAGTAAAGGTTCACGGGGTCTTTCCGTCTAGCCGCGGATACACTGCATCTTCACAGCGATTTCAATTTCACTGAGTCTCGGGTGGAGACAGCGCCGCCATCGTTACGCCATTCGTGCAGGTCGGAACTTACCCGACAAGGAATTTCGCTACCTTAGGACCGTTATAGTTACGGCCGCCGTTTACCGGGGCTTCGATCAAGAGCTTCGCTTGCGCTAACCCCATCAATTAACCTTCCGGCACCGGGCAGGCGTCACACCCTATACGTCCACTTTCGTGTTTGCAGAGTGCTGTGTTTTTAATAAACAGTCGCAGCGGCCTGGTATCTTCGACCGGCATGGGCTTACGGAGCAAGTCCTTAACCCTCGCCGGCGCACCTTCTCCCGAAGTTACGGTGCCATTTTGCCTAGTTCCTTCACCCGAGTTCTCTCAAGCGCCTTGGTATTCTCTACCTAACCACCTGTGTCGGTTTGGGGTACGGTTCCCAGTTATCTGAAGCTTAGGAGCTTTTCTTGGAAGCATGGCATCAACCACTTCGTCGCCTAAAGGCAACTCGTCATCAGCTCTCGGCCTTGAGATCCCGGATTTGCCTAAGATCTCAGCCTACCACCTTAAACTTGGACAACCAACGCCAAGCTGGCCTAGCCTTCTCCGTCCCTCCATCGCAATAACTGGAAGTACAGGAATATTAACCTGTTTTCCATCGACTACGCTTTTCAGCCTCGCCTTAGGGACCGACTAACCCTGCGTCGATTAACGTTGCGCAGGAAACCTTGGTCTTTCGGCGTGGGAGTTTTTCACTCCCATTGT